>NZ_CP094516.1:5352875-5667750 GCF_029909975.1 Bradyrhizobium sp. ISRA430 | reverse complement strand
CCGCCTGCAGCGGGCTCGATCTTCGCAAGCAGCGCCTTGCCGTTCGCTTCGACGCCGGTGACCTTCGAACCGAGCTTGAATGCAAATCCCTGCTTCTCCAGCATGCGCTGAAACTGCTTCGCGACCTCGCCGTCCATGCCGGGCAGGATGCGATCGAGGAATTCGACGACCATGACTTCGGACCCGAGTCTGCGCCACACCGAGCCGAGCTCAAGCCCGATCACGCCGGCGCCGATGACCAGCAGCCTACCCGGCACCTTCTCCAGCGACAGCGCGCCGGTCGACGACACGATGCGCTTCTCGTCGATCTCGATGCCCTTCAGCCGCGCGATGTCGGACCCGGTGGCGATGACGATGTTCTTGGTCTCGATCACCTGCGACTTGCCGTCGGCGGATACTTCCACCTTGCCGGTGCCGAGGATCTTGCCGGTGCCCTTCAAGACGTCGATCTTGTTTTTCTTCATCAGGAATTCGACGCCCTTGACGTTGCCGTCGATGCCCTGCTGCTTGAAGTTCATCATCGACGGCAGGTCGAGCTTCGGCGCCGGGACCGACACGCCCATCTTGGCAAAGGAATGCCCGGCTTCCTCAAACATCTCGGAGGCGTGCAGCAGCGCCTTGGAGGGCATGCAGCCGACATTGAGGCAGGTGCCGCCGAGGGTGGGGTTCTTTTCCACCACGGCGACTTTCATGCCGAGCTGGCTTGCGCGCACCGCGCAGACATAACCGCCCGGTCCGGTGCCGATGACGACGAGATCGTAGGTAGCCATGAGAGGAAGTCCCGTAAGTTAAGCGTGAGAAGACGTGTCAGCGTCCGCCGGACACGTCGAGAATGGCTGAGGTGACGTAGGAGGCATCGTCCGACATCAGCCAGACGATGGCGTTGGCGATTTCCTCGGCGGTGCCGACGCGCTTCATCGGCACCATATGGGCCAGACGATGGGCGCGGTCGGGCTCGCCGCCTGAGGCGTGGATGTCGGTGTCGATCAGACCGGGGCGGATGCCCGCGACGCGGATGCCTTCGCCGGCGACCTCATAGCCGAGGCCGATGGTGAAGGAATCGATCGCGCCCTTGGAGGCGGCATAGTCGACATAGGTGTTGGGCGAGCCGAGCTTGGCAGCGACCGACGACAGGTTGACGATCACGCCGCCCTTGCCACCATGCTTGGTCGACATCCGCTTCACCGCCTCGCGCGCGCAGAGGATCGAGCCGGTGACGTTCACCGCCATCACACGTTGGATGCGCTCGGCCGACATTTCGTCGACACGCACGCCACTCTTGCCGACAATACCGCCATTGTTGACGAGGGCGCCCAACGTGCCGAACTGATCGGCGGCCTTGAACAGCGCGAGAATATCGCTTTCCTCGGCGACATCGCATTTCACCGCGATCGCCTTGCCGTTGCTGGCCTCGATCCGGGCCACGACCTCGTCCGCGGCCTGCTTATTGCTGGCATAGCCAACGACGACGCGAAAGCCGCGCGCCGCCGCAGCGATCGCAGTCGCCCGCCCGATGCCGCGGCTACCGCCGGTGATGATCGCAACCTTATCCGTCACATTCGCCTCCATCTTTGCACATACGCCGTCGCCTGCGCAGGCGACGGCGCATTCAAGGCATCAGGAATCAGAGGTCCAGTACCAGGCGTGCCGGATCTTCCAGGCTCTCCTTGACGCGAACCAGGAAGGTGACGGCTTCCTTGCCGTCGATCACGCGGTGATCGTAGGACAGCGCCAGATACATCATCGGGCGGACCTCGATCTTGCCGCCGACGACCATCGGCCGCTCCTGAATCTTGTGCATGCCGAGGATGCCGGATTGCGGTGCGTTCAGGATCGGCGTCGACATCAGCGAACCGTAGATGCCACCATTGGTGATGGTGAAGGTGCCGCCCTGCATCTCGTCGATCTTGAGCTGGCCGTCGCGGGCGCGGCGGCCGTAATCGGCGATGCTCTTCTCGATGTCGGAGATCGACTTGTGGTCGCAGTCGCGCACCACGGGCACGACGAGACCCTTGTCGGTGCCGACGGCGACGCCGATGTGGTAGTAGTTCTTGTAGATCAGGTCGCTTCCGTCGATCTCGGCGTTGACGGCCGGAATGTCCTTCAGGGCCTGCACGACGGCCTTGGTGAAGAAGCCCATGAAGCCGAGCTTGGCACCGTGCTTCTTCTCGAACGCGTCCTTGTAGTGTGCACGCAGCGCCATGACGTTGGTCATGTCGACCTCGTTGAAGGTCGTGAGCATGGCGGCCGTGTTCTGCACGTCCTTCAGGCGGCGCGCGATGGTCTGGCGCAGCCGGGTCATCTTGACGCGCTCTTCGCGGGCGGCGTCATCGGCCGGCGACGGTGCGCGCACCTGGACGGCGGCGGCCGGCTGGTTGACCGGGGTCGGCGCGGAAGCTGCACGCTCGATTGCGGCAAGCATGTCGCCCTTGGTAACGCGGCCGTCCTTGCCGGAGCCCGGAACGGTCGAGGCGTCGATACCGGTCTCGGCAGAGAGCTTGCGCACGGACGGCGCGAGTGGGGCATCGGCCGGCGGCGCCTTGGGCGCGCTTGGGGCCGGCGCAGCAGCAGGCGCCGCCGCGGCGGCCGCCGCAGCAGCCGCGGGCTTGGCGGGCGCGGCTGCCGGCTTCGCGGCGCCGGCACCGTCGGTGATTTGTCCGAGCAGCGCGCCGACCGCAACGGTAGCGCCATCAGCGGCGATGATCTCGCTCAGCGTGCCGGCGGACGGCGCGGGGACTTCGATGGTGACCTTGTCGGTCTCGAGCTCCACCAAGGGCTCGTCGACGGCGACGGGATCGCCGGCCTTCTTGAACCAGCGGCCGATGGTGGCCTCGGTGACGGATTCGCCGAGCGTCGGCACACGAATTTCAGTCATGGTCTTTTCCTTAAGGAGATCGCCAATGCGGTCGTGAATTTGAGATGTCATCACCCGCGAAAAGCGGGCGATCCAGCAAACCGGACGTTCGCATCGACGACGGACGCCACGGCGTACTGGATGCCCCGCTTGCGCGGGGCATGACTCAGTTCGAAAAAGCTCAGCTCAATGCTTCATCCAGGAACGCCTTCAACTGCGCCTGATGCTTCGACATCAGGCCAGTGGCGGTCGCGGCGGAGGCGGCGCGGCCGACATAGCGCGGACGCCGGCTCACCCCGTTCACCTGGTTCAGCACCCATTCCAGATAAGGCTCGATGAAGTGCCACGCACCCATGTTGCGCGGCTCCTCCTGGCACCAGATCACTTCCGCCTTCTTGAAACGCGACAGCTCGACCACCAGCGCCTTCAGCGGCACCGGGTAAAGCTGCTCGACGCGCATCAGGTAGATGTCGTCGATGCCACGCTTCTCGCGCTCCTCGTAGAGGTCGTAATAGACCTTGCCGGAGCAGAGCACGATGCGGCGGATCTTCTCGTCCGGAACGAGCTTGATCGCCTCGTTCGGCAGCATCTGGGCGTCATCATAAAGGATGCGGTGGAAGCTCGTTCCCTTCGCGAGTTCCTCGAGCCGCGAGGTCGCACGCTTGTGACGCAGCAGCGACTTCGGCGTCATCAGGATCAGGGGCTTGCGGATCTCGCGATGGAGCTGGCGCCGCAGCACGTGGAAGTAGTTCGCCGGCGTCGTCGGATAGACCACCTGCATGTTGTCTTCGGCGCACATTTGCAAGTAACGCTCGAGACGCGCCGAGGAGTGCTCGGGGCCCTGGCCCTCATAGCCGTGCGGCAGCATGCAGACGAGGCCGGACATGCGCAGCCATTTGCGTTCGCCGGAGGAGATGAACTGGTCGAACACAACCTGCGCGCCATTGGCGAAGTCGCCGAACTGCGCTTCCCACAGCGTCAGCGTATTCGGCTCGGCCAGCGAATAGCCGTATTCGAAGCCGAGCACCGCCTCTTCCGAGAGCAGCGAGTTGATGACCTCGTAATGGCCCTGGTCAGTGCCGAGATGGTTGAACGGCGTGTAGCGGCTCTCGTCCTCCTGGTCGATCAGGACCGAATGGCGCTGCGAGAAAGTGCCGCGCTCGGAGTCCTGTCCGGACAAGCGCACGTGGTGGTTTTCCAGCAGCAGCGAGCAGAAGGCCAGGGCCTCGCCGGTCGCCCAGTCGATGCCGTTGCCTCCGTCGATCGCCTTCGAGCGGTTCTCGAGAAAGCGCTGGATGGTGCGGTGAACGCGGAAGCCGTCGGGAACCTTGGTGATCTTGCGGCCGATGTCCTTCAGGACGGACAGATCAACGCCGGTGACGCCGCGACGCGCATCCTCTTCCTGGTCGGCGATCTTGAAGCCCGCCCACTTGCCGTCGAGCCAGTCGGCCTTGTTCGGCTTGTAGCTGGTGCCGGCCTCGAACTCGGCATCGAGCCGCGCGCGCCAGTCGGCCTTGGCCTTGTCGACCTCGCCCTCGGTGATCACGCCTTCGCTGATAAGGCGGCGGGCGTAGAGCTCGAGCGTCGAGGGATGCGCTGCGATCCTCTTGTACATTACCGGCTGGGTGAAGGCCGGCTCGTCACCCTCGTTGTGACCATGCCTGCGGTAACAGAACATGTCGATGACGACGGGCTTGTGGAACTTCTGCCGGAACTCGGTCGCGACCTTGGCTGCGAACACGACGGCTTCCGGATCGTCGCCGTTCACGTGGAAGATCGGCGCGTCGATCATCTTCGCCACATCCGACGGATAGGGCGAGGAGCGCGAGTAACGCGGATAGGTGGTGAAGCCGATCTGGTTGTTGACGATGAAGTGCACGGAGCCGCCGGTGCGGTAGCCCTTCAGATCCGACAGGCCGAAGCACTCCGCGACCACGCCCTGGCCCGCGAACGCCGCGTCGCCGTGCATCAGAAGCGGCATCACCGAGATGCGCATGTCCGGCGGATCGCCGTGCTGGTCCTGCTTGGCGCGGACCTTGCCGAGTACGACGGGGTCGACGATCTCGAGGTGCGAGGGGTTCGCAGTCAGCGACAGATGGATGCGGTTGCCGTCGAATTCGCGGTCCGAGGACGCACCGAGGTGATATTTGACGTCGCCGGAGCCTTCGACGTCTTCGGGGTTGGCCGAACCACCCTTGAACTCGTGGAACAGGGCGCGGTGCGGCTTGGCCATCACCTGGGTGAGCACGTTGAGGCGGCCGCGATGCGGCATGCCCAGCACGATCTCCTTCACGCCGAGATTGCCGCCGCGCTTGATGATCTGCTCGAGCGCGGGGATCAGCGACTCACCGCCGTCCAGGCCGAAACGCTTGGTGCCGGTGAACTTGGTGTCGCAGAATTTCTCGAAGCCTTCGGTTTCGATCAGCTTCATCAGGATGGCGCGACGACCCTCGCGGGTGAACGAGATCTCCTTGTCCGGCCCCTCGATGCGCTCCTGGATCCAGGCCTTCTGCGCGGCATTGCTGATATGCATGAACTCGACGCCGAGCGTCTGGCAGTAGGTGCGCTCGCAGATCGCGACGATCTCGCGCAAGCTGCCGTACTCGAGGCCGAGCACGTGATCGAGGAAGATCTTGCGGTCGAAGTCGGCTTCGCTGAAGCCGTAGGTGCGCGGGTCGAGCTCTTCGCGGTTGCGCGGCGCCTCGATGCCCAGCGGATCGAGCTTGGCGTGGAAGTGGCCGCGCATGCGATAGGCGCGGATCAGCATCAAGGCGCGGACGGAGTCGCGCGTCGCCTGAAGCACGTCGGCTGAAGAGATGTCCGCGCCCTTGGCCTGCGCCTTGGCGGCGATCTTGCCGCCGACCGCCTTCTCGACTTCCACCCAGTTGCCGTCCAGCGCGGAAGTGAGGTCGTCCTGCGGCGTCAGCGGCCAGTTGGCGCGCTCCCAGGACGGGCCTTCGGCGTTCTTGCGGACGTCGTCGGGCTGGTCCTTCAGGCTCTTGAAGAACTCTTGCCACTCGGCGTCGACCGAGGATGGGTCCTTCTCGTAGCGGGCGTAGATTTCGTCGATGTAGCTGGCGTTGGTGCCCTGCAAAAATGATGACAGGGCAAAGGCTGCGTTCGCGTCCTGGCGAGACATACTTGAGTTCCTGGCGATTTCGGTTCGCGCATAACAAACGGCGCTGGCGCCGAGCTCCCCGGCAGGGGCTCGACGCGACAGGCACCGTTTATCCTATTTGCTACGAAACTTCGCCCGGAAAAGTACGAAGAACTGAATTAGCTTTTCAACTTTTCGGCAAGCGTATGACCGAGGCGGGCGGGGGACGGAGAGACCGTGATTCCGGCCGATTTCATTGCTTCGGTCTTGGAATTGGCGTCGCCCTTGCCGCCGGAGATGATCGCGCCGGCGTGGCCCATACGGCGGCCGGGAGGTGCGGTGACACCAGCAATGAAGCCGACCATCGGCTTCTTGCGACCGCGCTTAGCCTCGTCCTTGATGAACTGAGCGGCGTCCTCCTCGGCGGAACCGCCAATCTCGCCGATCATGATGATCGATTCGGTCTTGGGGTCGGCGAGCAGCATCTCCAGCACGTCGATGAACTCGGTGCCCTTGACCGGGTCGCCGCCGATGCCGACTGCGGTGGTCTGGCCGAGGCCTTCCTGCGAGGTCTGGAACACCGCCTCATAGGTCAGCGTGCCGGAGCGCGAGACGATGCCGACGCTGCCGGTCTTGAAGATGTTGGCCGGCATGATGCCGATCTTGCACTCGCCGGCGGTCATGACACCCGGGCAGTTGGGCCCGATCAGGCGCGACTTGGAACCGGCGAGCGAGCGCTTCACGCGCACCATGTCGACGACCGGAATGCCTTCGGTGATGCATACGATCAAGGGGATCTCGGCATCGATGGCTTCGCAGATCGCGTCGGCTGCGCCCGGCGGCGGCACGTAGATCACGGACGCATCCGCGCCCGTCTTCTCACGTGCCTCGCGCACGGTGTCGAACACCGGCAGACCCAGATGCGTCGAGCCGCCTTTGCCAGGCGAGGTGCCGCCGACCATCTTGGTGCCATAGGCGAGCGCAGCTTCGGAATGGAAGGTGCCGTTCTTGCCGGTGAAGCCCTGGCAGATGACCTTGGTGTTCTTGTCGATCAGGATGGACATGAGGTCTGCTTTCGCGAAACTAACAGTGAGAGGTCAGTGGATGCGACGATAGACGCCGGTGAGCACGTCGGCCCAACCTTCCGCGTCCGGCGAGAACTGGATCTTCAATGCGTAGGAATTGTCGTCGATGATCTCGTAGACGTGGCGCGCATTGCCGCGCAGCGAGCCGCGCACCAGCGTCAGGGTCTTGCCGACCCACCCGCCGGAGGCGGGCGAGGGCGGCGTGTAGCCAAGCGAGTCGTACCAGAACAATTTGTAGGTCCGGTCGTCGCGGTCGTATGTGAAGATGCCGTGGGTGGCGAAGATCTCCTTGCCGTCGCGCATCTGGACGCCGTCCTGGATCAGATAGAAGCCGTTGAGATCCATGCGCGCCACGGTGCGCGAGGTAGCCGGCCCGCCGGCAGTCCAGCGCGACGGGTAGACCATCTCCTCGCCATTCCATTCGCCGGCGAACGCGGCAAGGCGTGCGTGCTCCGGCAACGGGGATGATGCGGCGAGATGGTCTTGGGTCATGGCCTTAGCCTCCCTTGACGGCCTTCACGATCTTCTGCGCGGCGTCGTCGAGATTGTCGGCCGGCACCACGTTCAGGCCGGATTCACGGATGATCTTCTTGCCCAGTTCGACGTTCGTGCCTTCGAGACGAACCACCAGCGGCACGCTGAGGCCGACCTCGCGCACGGCGGCCGTGACGCCCTCGGCGATCACGTCGCACTTCATGATACCACCGAAAATGTTGACCAGAATGCCCTTCACGTTCGGATCGGCGGTGATGATCTTGAAGGCGGCCGCGACCTTCTCCTTGCTGGCGCTGCCGCCGACGTCGAGGAAGTTCGCCGGCGCCATGCCGTAGAGCTTGATGATGTCCATGGTCGCCATGGCGAGGCCGGCGCCGTTGACCATGCAGCCGATGTTGCCGTCGAGCGCGACGTAGTTGAGGTCGTATTTGGAGGCCTCGATTTCCTTGGCGTCCTCCTCGGTCTCGTCGCGCAGCGCGAGCACCTCGGGATGACGGAACAGCGCGTTGTCGTCGAACGACACCTTGGCGTCGAGCACGCGGAGCTGGCCCTGCTTGGTCACGACCAGCGGGTTGATCTCCAGCATCGACATGTCCTTGGCGACGAAGGCCGCGTAGAGCTGCGCGGTGAGCTTCTCGGCCTGCTTGGCGAGATCGCCGGACAGCTTCAGCGCCTTTGCAACGGTGCGGCCATGATGGCCCATGATGCCGGTCGCCGGATCGACCGAGAAGGTGACGATCTTCTCGGGCGTATTGTGCGCGACGTCCTCGATGTTGACGCCACCCTCGGTCGACACCACGAACGAAACGCGCGAGGTCTCACGGTCGACCAGGATCGAGAGGTAGAATTCCTTGTCGATGTCCGAGCCGTCCTCGATGTAGAGGCGGTTGACCTGCTTGCCGGCGGGGCCGGTCTGCACGGTCACGAGCGTCGCGCCCAGCATCTGCTTGGCGAACTCGGCGACCTCGGCGGTCGACTTGGCGATGCGGACGCCGCCCTTGTCGCCGGCGGAGGCTTCCTTGAACTTGCCCTTGCCGCGGCCGCCGGCGTGGATCTGGCTCTTCACCACCCAGACCGGGCCCGGCAGGGTCTTGGCCGCGCCTTCCGCGTCGGCGGCCTTCAGGACCGGTACGCCCTTGGAGATCGGCACGCCGAACTCGTTCAGCAGCGCTTTGGCCTGGTACTCATGAATATTCATATCGTCGCTCCCTGAACCCGCGGGCGGTGACCCCATGGGCCCACCTCAGTCTTGTGGCTGGCATACCATATACCACAGGAACTGCAACCCGGATTCTTCAATCCGTTCGAGATCTCTGGACTACCGGATCCGGAACCCGCCGGCGGCTGCCGCCGGGGCCCGGAAAATGAAACCGCCGAAGACCGGCTTTTCGATCTTCGGCGGGGATTGTCGCGTTTAGCGGCCGAGAAGATCGGGCGCGATCTTCTTGCAGGCGTCGACAAGACCCTGCACCGCGCCGACCGACTTGTCGAAGGCCTCGCGGTCCTTGCCGCCGAGCTCGATCTCGACGACGCGCTCGACGCCCTTGGAGCCGATGACGACGGGCACGCCGACATACATGTCCTTCACGCCGTATTCGCCGTTGAGGTAGGCGGCGCAAGGCAGCACGCGCTTCTTGTCCTTCAGGTAGCTTTCGGCCATCGCGATCGCCGAGGCCGCCGGCGCATAGAAGGCCGAGCCGGTCTTGAGCAGGTTGACGATCTCAGCGCCGCCGTTGCGCGTGCGGTCGACGATCTCGTCGAGGCGCGTCTGCGAGGTCCAGCCCATCTTGACGAGGTCGGGCAGCGGAATGCCGGCGACGGTGGAGTAGCGCACCAGCGGCACCATGGTGTCACCATGGCCGCCGAGCACGAAGGCGGTGACGTCCTCGACCGAGACGTTGAACTCATCCGCCAGGAAGTAGCGGAAGCGTGCCGAATCCAGCACGCCGGCCATGCCGACGACCTTCTTGTGCGGCAGGCCTGCGGCCTTCTGCAGCGCCCACACCATCGCGTCGAGCGGGTTGGTGATGCAGATGACGAAAGCGTCGGGGGCGTACTTCTTGATGCCGGCGCCGACCTGCTCCATGACCTTGAGGTTGATGGAGAGCAGGTCGTCGCGGCTCATGCCGGGCTTGCGCGGCACGCCGGCGGTGACGATGCAGACCTTGGCGTTGTCGAGCGCCTCGTAGGAGTTGGCGCCAGTGTAGTGCGCGTCGAAGCCGTCGACCGGCGAGGACTGTGCGATGTCGAGCGCCTTGCCCTGCGGCACGCCCTCGGCAATGTCGAACATCACCACGTCGCCCAGCTCTTTCAGGCCGATGAGATGAGCCAACGTTCCGCCGATCTGACCGGAGCCAATCAAAGCAATCTTGTCGCGCGCCATGTGAACCTGTCCTTTAGACATCCGAAGGAGGGGGAAAACTGAGACGGGTGGTTATCCCTTTCGCCTCCCCCGTTCAAGTCGCCGGATGCTCAATTGTCGGGCTTGCCGAGATTCCGGCCAGCACCCGTCATTCCGGGGGCGCCGCGAGCGACGAGACCGGAATCCATACTCCCGACAGTGGTTATGGATTTCGGGCTCGGAGCCTGTCATCGGGCCGCGCTTCGCGCGGACCCGTTGGTCGCGCCCCGGAATGACGGCGGTGGATGGTGAGATAGGACTTAAGTCTCCACCAGCCCCTTGGTGGAGCCGCTGGCGGCGGAATCCTTGCGGCCGTGAGGCAGCGCCAGATAGGATTCCGAACTCATTTCGATCAGGCGCGATGAGGTCCGCTTGAACTCGTTGGCCTCGTTGCCTTCGCTTGCGAGATAGAGCGACACCGGATTGGCTTCGGCCGAGGCCATCAGCTTCACGGCATTGTCATAGAGCGTATCGATCAGCGTGATGAAACGCTTGGCGGCGTTGCGGTGGGCAAAGTCCATCACTGGAATATGGTCGACCAGGATGGTGTGATAGTCGTGCGCGAGCCTTAGGTAGTCGGACGCGCCGAGCGGCTTCTCGCAGAGATCCGCGAACGAGAACCGCGCCACGCCGTGCGCCGAGCACGGCACGTGCAGGGTGCGGCCTTTGATCGAAATATCGTGCGACTTGCATTTGGCGCCGCCGGTCAATTTGATCCAGGCGCGATCCAGCGCCGCGTCGGCGTCGGCGTCCGCCGGCGTCAACCACATCGGCACGCCCTGGAGCTTCTCCAGCCGGAAATCGGTGCGCGCATCCAGCCGCAGCACGTCCATGTGATCGGTGATCTGCGCGATGAACGGCAGGAACAGCGCGCGGTTCAAGCCACCCTTGTAGAGATCGTCCGGCGCGACGTTGGAGGTCGCGACAACGACCGTGCCGAGCTCGAACAGCTTTGCGAACAGGCGGCCGAGGATCATCGCATCCGCGATGTCGGTGACGTGGAATTCGTCGAAGCAGAGCAGCCAGCTCTCCTCGAAGATCGCATTCGCCGTCAGCGCGATGACATCGGCATCCGCGATCTCGCCGCGCGCGATACTCTGGCGATAGTCGTAGATGCGCTCATGCACGTCGGCCATGAACTCGTGGAAATGCGCGCGCCGCTTGTGCTCGACCGAGGCGTGCTGGAAGAACAGATCCATCAGCATGGTCTTGCCGCGACCGACCTCGCCATGGACGTAGAGACCGCGCGGCGCCTCGTCCTTGTCGCCGTTTTTGAAGAGACGGCCGAGCAGGCCCTGCTTGCGCGGCGGCTTGTAGTTCGCAAGCCGCGCGTCGAGTGCCGCATAGGCCTCGGCGACCTCGGCCTGCGCCGCATCAGGTTCGATCTCGCCGGAAGCGATCTCGGCCTGGTATTCCGCGTGGAACGATGAATTTGTGGTGGAGAGCATGGCCCCTTACGGCCAGAGACGGCGGCAAATTGCAAGCCGAGAATTGGTGCGAGAGGTATGCGCTTTTTCTCCTCTCCCCGTTCTTGCGGGGAGAGGGAAGTGACCTATGCGCAAAGGTCGTAGGAATCCTCGACCACATACGGGCCGCCGCCGGTCGAAGCGCGCGAGGAGAACAGCACGAAGCGTTCGGCGGTGAAGACCTTGCTCGGGAAGTAGCCGCGCACCGAGAGATAGTCGGCGACATCCTGATTCGAGGCGTCGTGCAGCCGCGCCAGCGTGACATGCGGGATGAATTTGCGGCCCTCGGGATCGAGGCCGATCCGCTGCATCATCCGCTCGAGCTCGGCCTGCAGCTCGATTAACGGCCTGCTCGGCTCGATGGCCGCGACGACCGCGCGCGGCTTGCGGCCGCCGAAGCTCGTCAGTCCCTGCACCTTCACCTCGAATGGCTTGCGGTTGACGCGAAACAGCATCGAGGCGATCTCGTTTGCGGAGGCGCCGTCGATGTCGCCGATGAAGCGCAAGGTGACGTGATAATTTTCGGGATCGATCCAGCGTGCGCCGGGAAGGCCACCCCGCAAGTTGGAAAGCGTTTGGCCGACCTCGGCCGGGATTTCCAGACCCGTGAACAAACGCGGCATCGTTCATCTCCCGATGCTTGGGTACGGCCCCTGAGCAGGACCATATCCGAATTAGAGCCGGCGACGAATCACCGGTAACCTGATTCCTATCGCAGTTATGTGACTCTGCGAAGCTTGCTGCGCGCCACCCCGGGAAAACCCTGGGAATTAGGGTTGACGCTGCCTTCTTTTCAACGGCGTTGCTCGCTTATCGTGCCAAGGAATGCCTCCATGGTGGGCATGATGTTGTTGACGATGATGTCGACGCCGGCCGCCGTCGGATGAATGCCGTCGGCCTGGTTGAGCTTGGCGTCGGCCGCGACGCCGTCGAGAAAGAACGGATAGAGCGGCACGTCGAATTTTTTCGCCAGATCCGGATAAATCGAATTGAAGCGCGCGGCATAATCGGCGCCGTAATTCGGCGGCGCCAGCATGCCGCAGAGCATCACCGCGATCTTGCGCGCCTTCAACCGCGCAACGATATCGCTCAGCGCCGCCCGTGTCAGGTCCGGGTCTATGCCGCGCAGCGCGTCGTTTGCCCCGAGCTCGACGATCACGCCCTCGGTTCCATCGGGCACCGACCAGTCGAGCCGGTCGCGCCCTCCCGACGAGGTATCGCCGGACACCCCGGCATTCGTCATATCGACGGCTACGCCTTTGTCTTGCAAGGCTTTTTGGAGCCTTGCCGGGAACGCTTCCTGACCTGGAAGGCCAAGCCCCGCACTCAAGGAATCGCCGAGCACGACGAGCCTGATCGGCTTCGCCGCGGACTGCCCCTCGGCCACTGCCGGAGCCGCCGCCGTCATCAAAGCGAACATCAACACGGCTATGTGCATGAACAATCCGTAACGCCTCTCGACCGCGCCCGCGGAGTTGCCATATGACCGGACCATGGACAGTCGCATCGAATCCTCTTCGCTCACCGGCACCGTGCCGGACACCATCGCCATCTCCAACGTCAATCTCTCATTGGGTACGGGCGCGGCACGCGTTCACATCCTCAAGGACATCAGCCTGCGAGTCGCCTCGGGCGAGACGATCGGCCTGATCGGCCCGTCAGGCTCGGGCAAATCCACGCTGCTGATGGTGATGGCGGGGTTGGAGCGACCTGATAGTGGAGAGGTGGTGGTCAATGGCACGCCTTTCAATGCCCTCGATGAAGACGCGCTCGCCCGCTTCCGCGGTCGCCAGGTCGGCATCGTCTTCCAATCCTTTCACCTGATCCCGACAATGACCGCACTGGAGAACGTCGCCGTGCCGCTCGAGCTCGCCGGAAATCCGGATGCTGCGACACGCGCGGCACAAGAGCTGCAATCGGTCGGGCTCGGCGACCGCCTGCATCACTATCCGACGCAGCTCTCGGGCGGCGAGCAGCAGCGCGTCGCGCTCGCCCGGGCGCTGGCGCCCGATCCCGCGATCCTCGTTGCCGACGAGCCGACCGGCAATCTCGACGAGGCGACCGGAAAGCAGATCGTCGATCTGCTCTTCACCAAGCATGCCGAGCGCGGCATGACGCTGGTGCTGGTCACGCACGATTCCTCGCTCGCGCATCGCTGCGATCGCGTGATCCGTTTGCGCTCCGGGCGCATCGATACGCAGCATTCGCAAGCATGAGCGCTACAGCCGAATCGTTTGCGCGGGGCAGCGGCGCCGCGCTGTCGCTGCGCTACGCGCTGCGCGAATTGCGCGGGGGCCTGCGCGGCTTCTACGTCTTTATTGCCTGCATCGCCCTCGGCGTGATGGCGATCGCCGGCGTCGGCTCGGTTTCGGCAAGCCTCAGCGACGGTCTTGCCCGCGAGGGCCGCACGCTGCTCGGCGGCGACGCCTCCTTCGTGCTGTTTCAGCGCGAGGCCAAGCTAGACGAGGTCGCCTTCCTGCGCTCGCGCGGCACCGTCTCCATCGCGGCCACCCTGCGCGGCATGGCGCGCTCGGCTGACGGCAAGCTCGCGCTGGTCGAGATGAAGGCGGTCGACGACACCTATCCTATGCTCGGCCAGTTGACGCTGGCGCCGCAAATGGCGCTGCCCGATCTGCTCGCGGAGCGCGACGGCGCGTTTGGCGCGGCCGCAGATCCGACGCTGCTGGCGCGGCTCTCCCTGAAGACCGGCGACCGCGTCACCATTGGGGCATCGACCTTCCAGATCCGCAGCACGGTCGAGGCCGAGCCCGACAAGCTCGCCGGCGGCATCGGCTTCGGCCCGCGCTTCCTGATCAGCGAGGCGGCCTTGCGCGCCACCGGCCTGATCCAGCCCGGCAGCCTGGTGCGCTGGGTCTATCGGGTGAAGCTGCCTGACAATGCCAACAGCGAGCGCGCCACCGAGGCCTTCATAGACGAGGCGCGCAACGCAGCGCCGCAAGCCGGTTGGGAGATCCGCAGCCGCTCGAATGCCTCGCCGCAGCTCGAGCGCAACATCAACCGGTTCACGCAGTTCCTCACCCTGGTGGGCCTTGCCGCGCTGCTGGTCGGCGGCGTCGGCGTTGCCAATGCCGTGAAGAGCCATATCGACCGCAGGCTCGAGGTGATCGCCGCCTTCAAGGCCATCGGCGCGACGGGGCGCGACGTGTTCGGCATCTATCTCGTGCAGGTGATCCTGCTCGCCGGGATCGGCTCGGTGATCGGGCTTGCGCTGGGCGCTGCGATGCCCTTCGCCATCGTCGGCCTGTTCGGCAAGCTGCTGCCGCTGCCGGTAGTGCCGTCCGTGCATGCCGACGAGCTGGCGCTGTCGTTCGTCTATGGCCTCCTGACCGCGCTCGCCTTCGGCCTGTGGCCGCTCGGCCGTGTGCATGACGTGCCGGTCGCGGCACTGTTCCGCGACACCATCAGCGCCGAATGGCACCGGCCGCGCTGGCGCTATCTCGCCTTCATGAGCGCGGTGATCGCCCTGCTCGTCGCAGTCGTGATCGGCCTGTCCTTCGACAAGCGCATCGCCGCGGTGTTCGTGCTCTCCTCCGTTGTCGTGTTCGCGCTGCTCCGCGGCATCGCCGCCCTCTTGATGGCGATCGCGCGGCGATTGCCGCGCACGCGGCTGCCGATGCTGCGGCTTGCGATCGCCAACATCCACCGGCCGGGCGCGCTGACGCCCTCCGTGGTGCTGTCGCTGGGACTCGGGCTCGCCGTGCTCGTCACCATCACCCAGATCGACGGCAATCTGCGCCGGCAGTTCCTGGCGGCTTTGCCTGACCGTGCGCCATCGTTCTACTTCATCGACATCCCGAGCACGCAGGCTGCGCAATTCGACGACTATCTCCACCAGATCGTGCCGGGTGCGAGGATCGAGGACGTGCCGATGCTGCGCGGGCGCATCGTCGCCGCGCGCGGTGTCCGCGCCGAGGACCTGAAGCCCACGACCGATTCCGAATGGGTGCTGCAAAGCGACCGCGGCCTGACCTATACCGGCGAGCTGCCGAAGGGATCCAAGGTGGTCGAGGGCGAGTGGTGGGGCGCCGGCTATTCCGGACCGCCGCTGGTCTCGATGGAGAAGAAGATCGCCGACGGGCTGTCCTTGAAGATCGGCGATGAGGTCGTGGTCAACGTGCTCGGCCGCGACATCCCGGCCAGAATCAGCAATCTGCGCAACATCGACTGGCAGGGGCTCGGCATCAATTTCGTTCTCGTGTTCTCGCCGAACGCCTTCAAGGGCGCGCCGCATACCCATATCGCAACGCTGACGGAAACCGGAGGCGACGCGACCGGCGACGGCAAGATCATCAAGCAGGTTGCGGATGCCTATCCGATGGTGACGAGCGTGCGCGTGCGCGAGGTGATGGAGACGGTCGGCTCGGTCGTGACCAATCTCGCGCTGGCGATCCGCGGCGCCAGCGCCGTGACCCTGATCTCGGCGATCCTGGTCCTGGGCGGGGCGCTCGCCGCCGGCCACCGCCACCGCGTCTACGATGCGGTGATCCTGAAGACGCTGGGTGCGACGCGGCTGCGACTGCTCGGCGCCTATGCACTCGAATACCTGCTGATCGGGCTCGCCACCGCAGTGTTCGGCGTGATCGCCGGCAGCATCGCAGCCTGGATGATCGTGACGCGGCTGATGACGCTGAGCTTCGTCTGGCAGGCCGGCAGCGCCGCCGCTGTGGTCGCGGCCGCCCTCATTGTTACCGTCGGACTTGGGCTTGCCGGCACGCTGTTGGCGTTGAACAAAAAGCCCGCCACGGTGTTGCGGAATTTGTGACAAAATGTAGCGGGCGGCTGCGCGGTCGCCAAATCGCGCGAATCCCGCGATTAACCACGTCCGCTCGTCGGGATTGCGCGCCGAGGGCGACATTCAGCCGCGCGTGGACGGTTGCAGCGAATGTGTTAGTTTCCCACATATCCAACGGGTTCGGAGCCCCGATTGTTAGCCAAATTTAATGTCGGCAGGCATCGGTATCCGAGATAGAATTTGACGAACCGGCGGCATGGAAACCCTCGTGCCGGACCGGACAACCAACGGGAATTCGACCATGTCGGACCTAGACCGTAACTACGCTTCTCCTTTCGGCAGGGCCGCCGGGCGTGTTGACGCCGCGACGGTCGACGCCGGTCTGCGCGCCTACATGCTGCGCATCTACAACTACATGAGCATTGGCCTGGCCATCACCGGCCTGGCTGCGCTCGGTGTCTACATGGCCGCCGTGACGGACGTTCCGACCCCGGAAGCCGTCCGTGTCGGTAAGCTGTTCCTGACGCCGTTCGGCTATGCGATGTTCGTGAGCCCGCTGAAATGGCTGTTCATGCTGGCGCCCCTTGCCATGGTGTTCGTGATTTCGGCCGGCATCAACCGTCTTGCTCCATCGACCGCCCAGATCCTGTTCTGGGTGTTCTCGGCGCTGATGGGCATCTCGCTGTCCTCGATCTTCCTGGTGTTCACGCACACCTCGATCGTGCGGGTGTTCTTCATCACCGCGGCCACCTTCGGCGCGCTGAGCCTCTATGGCTACACCACCAAGCGTGACATGAGCGGAATGGGCTCGTTCCTGTTCATGGGCCTGATCGGCATCATCATCGCGAGCCTGGTGAACCTGTTCCTCGCCAGCTCGGCGCTGCAGTTCATCGTATCCGTGGTGGGCGTGCTGGTGTTCGCGGGCCTGACCGCCTGGGATACGCAGCGGCTGAAGAACGACTACATCTACGGCTATGCGTCGGCCGGCGGTGACATCGCAGAGCGTGCGGCGATCACCGGTGCGCTGTCGCTATACTTGAACTTCATCAACCTGTTCACGCTGCTGCTGCAGCTCCTCGGCCAGCGCGACTGAGCGACAGGCCCGAGCGAACGACACCAACCCCGGCCGCAAGGCCGGGGTTTTTGTTTGGCCCGGCTCTCCCCACAAGCGCCGTCATTGTGAGGAGCCACCCAGTCCCGCCTTCGGCGGGCCGGATGACAGGCTCCGCGACGACGCAATCCGGAGTCATGCCGCGGATGCATTTCTGGATTGCTCCGCTGCGCTCGCAATGACGCCGGGAGAGGCCGCTGCCCCCTTCCAGCGGCTGCAGGGTGGCTCTAATCTCTCCGCATGTCCGCACCTGAGATCAGGCCTACGACCGAGGCCGACCTTCCCGCCATCACCGCCATCTACCAGCAGGCCGTCCGCGAGGGCACCGCGACGTTCGAGCTGGAACCGCCCGACCTTGCCGAGATGACGCGGCGCTATCGCGCGCTGACCGACGGGGGCTATCCGTACTTCGTCGCCATGCTCGACGGGCGCGTGGCGGGCTATGCCTATGCCGGCGCCTACCGGCCGCGGCCGGCTTACCGCTTCACGGTCGAGAACTCGATCTATCTCGATCCGTCCTTCCACCGCCGCGGCATCGGCCTGCTGCTGCTGGAGCGGCTGATCACCGAATGCGAGGCGCGTGGCTTCCGCCAGATGATCGCCGTCATCGGCGATTCCGCCAATGCCGGCTCGATCGGCGTCCACACCAGATGCGGCTTCAAGATGATCGGCACGCATCCGAACGTCGGGCTGAAATTCGGCCGCTGGCTGGACACCGTGATGATGCAGCGCGACCTCGGCGAGGGCGCAAGCACGGTCCCGGGGAAGTAAGACGAACATCCAACGCCGCGTCATTCCGGGGCCCGACGAAGTCGCGAGCCCGGCATGACGAGGCGAGATTGTCAGACCACCGCCAGCTTGCGATCGATCACCAGCAGCACGCGCTCGAGTTCGTGGCCACGGCGCAGGATCAGGCCTGTCGCCGAGATCACGCTGTACATGCCCTGCTTGCGCGCCAGCCGCGGATCTTTCTCGATGCGATAGATCGGCACTTCGGAGGCGCGGCGGTAGACCGAGAACACAGCGCGGTCTTTGAGAAAGTCGATGGCATAGTCGCGCCACTCGCCGTCGGCGACCATGCGGCCGTAGAGATTGAGGATGCGATGCAGTTCAAGCCGGTTGAACGTCACCCGGCTCCCCTGGGAGTTCGCAGCGGCGACACGCGCCACTGCGCGCTGCTCGCTCGGATCGACATCCTCCGACATCAGACTCATGGAGCGCCTCCTGTCGCACAGCATGCCCGCCTCCGCGAAACCATCGCAGGACCCCGCGGATCATGACAATTGCATGATTGCGCCAACCGCCCCTCACCGCAAGGGGCAGACGGCCAAACCCGTCAGATCGTGAGCGAATCAGCACACGCAGCGGTGGAACTTTTCAGCGGCAAACCGTCACGGGATCGTTAGCAGGAAATCATAGTCTCGCCTCTTTTCCGCCTAGCGACTGCCGCCCTGCACTGCGAAAAGGTTGATGTGCGTTGGCCCGGTCCTTTCGGTTCCGGATTCCTCAGCCCCCAGCCCCCCGGGGTCGTCAGGATCGGGTCTGTACGCGCGACAAGGAGGGCCAACGCGAGTTGGTCCTTTTTTGTTTAGGTCGGGTGTATCTTCCGACCTGATGCTTCTCCCCTCATCCTTCGTACTCTGACCTCATCCTGAGGAGCCTGCGTAGCAGGCGTCTCGACGAGATGCAGCAGCCGGGCCTGCATGGTTCGAGACGCGCCAGAGCGCGCTCCTCACCATGAGCGGTTAGATCGATCTGGTGCGAGGGGAATTCGAGCGCAGCTTCAGTGCAGCGACGTGTACGCCGCGCCCAGCATCGGGCCGGGCTTCTCGCGGCTGCCGTCCTGGACGTACACCACCGCGCCGT
Organism: Bradyrhizobium sp. ISRA430; assembly: GCF_029909975.1. Lineage (NCBI taxonomy): Bacteria > Pseudomonadati > Pseudomonadota > Alphaproteobacteria > Hyphomicrobiales > Nitrobacteraceae > Bradyrhizobium > Bradyrhizobium sp. ISRA430. The sequence goes on along the minus strand of NZ_CP094516.1, from coordinate 5,648,622 downwards.
CGACGCCCTCGCGCGTTAGATTCTCCAGTGGCACCGTCCAGCTTTCCGGACGGCCGTTCCAATCGCCGACCTTGAGCACGTTGCGTACGACGTTGTGATAGGTGATCTGCTGTCCCCGGTTTTCGCCGCGGCCGATCGAGATCGGCACCGATTTCGCGATCGAGCAGATCCAGACCTCGCCGTGCGAGACCGCCGGCTCCCGGCTCGCGGCCACCGACACGCTGATCTGCTTGCCGGCGAGCGACATCGTCACCGGCACGCTCATCACCGATTCATTCTTGATGGTGTTGCCGATCGCGCTTTCGATGCCGGCGCGATCGCTGCCGATGACATGCGTTGAGCCATTGACCACGACTTGCGGCGTATAGACCTCGCGGTCGCCGCGCATGCGCGAATAAGCGCGTTGCCGCGCAGAGAAGCGCGAGTCCGCCAGCGTGTCCTTCCAGCCGAGATAATCCCAATAGTCGATCGGCATGCTGAGCGCGATGATCGAGGGATCCTTGGACAGCTCGCCAATGATCTTGTCGGCGGGTGGACAGGAGGAGCAGCCCTGCGAGGTGAAGAGCTCGACCACGGCGCGGGGATCGGCGTGGGCGGGACGAACGATGGCGATGATGGCACAGACGCTGAGCGCTCCCGACCAGAATGCACCGGACCAGCGCGAAATCAGATTACTCGCCATCATGTCAGTCATGTCGAACGTCGCACATCCTAGCTCGTGGGGGAAAGATCATATCGCTTGATGGTCACCGTAGTCTTACGGGGCGCGGCACATTCATCCGACCAAGGCGGAAATTTCCGCCGGGCGGGCCCATCTGAAGCGTGCCGCAACGCGCGAAGGCGGCCTTTTGATAGGCCGCCTTCGTTTAACCTTCTACTCACTTCGCAGTGAGCCACCGTTCACAAATCCGCGTTTACGCCGCGAGTTTGCGCAGCACATAGTGCAGGATGCCGCCGTTGCGATAGTAGTCCAGCTCGTCCAGCGTATCGATCCGACAGAGCAGCGAGACGCGCTGGAGCGAGCCGTCGCCGGAGACGATTTCCGCGGTCAGCTTCTGGCGCGGCTTGAGGTCGCCGACGAGGCCGCGCAGCGTGACCTTCTCGTCGCCCTTCAGACCGAGTGACTGCCAGGAGGTACCTTCCTCGAAGGTCAGCGGCAGCACGCCCATGCCCACCAGGTTGGAGCGGTGGATGCGCTCGAAGCTCTGGCAGATCACGGCGCGCACGCCGAGCAGGCGCGTGCCCTTCGCGGCCCAGTCGCGCGAGGAGCCGTTGCCGTATTCGGCACCGGCGAACACGACCAGCGGAACGCTCTCCTGCTGGTACTTCATCGCGGCGTCGTAGATCGACATCTGCTCGCCGTCGGGCCAGTGCTTGGTGAGACCGCCTTCCGGAATGTTGCCGTCGGCGCCCTTGAGCATGAAGTTCTTGATGCGGATGTTGGCGAAGGTGCCGCGCATCATCACTTCATGGTTGCCGCGGCGCGTGCCGTACTGGTTGAAGTCGGCCGGACGCACCTGGTGCTCGCTGAGATACTTGCCAGCGGGCGAGGTGAGCTTGATCGAGCCGGCCGGCGAGATGTGGTCGGTGGTGATCTTGTCGCCGAACATCGCGAGGATGCGCGCCTCGACGATATCGGTGACCGGATCCGGCTCCTTCTTCATGCCTTCGAAGTAGGGCGGGTTTTGCACGTAGGTCGAACTCATATTCCAGCGATAGGTCTCGCTCTCGACCGTCTTGATCTTGCGCCAGTTGGTGTCGCCTTTGAACACGTCCGCATATTTCTTCTTGAAGATCGACGCGGTCACGAACTTCTTCATGAAGGCGTTGATCTCCTTCGTCGTCGGCCAGATGTCCTTGAGGTAGACCGGCTTGCCGTCCTTGCCCTCGCCGAGCGGCTCGGTGGCGAGGTTCTTGGTCACGCTGCCCGCGAGCGCATGGGCGACGACGAGCGGGGGCGAGGCGAGATAGTTCGCCTGCACGTCCGGCGAGACGCGGCCTTCGAAGTTGCGGTTGCCCGAGAGCACGGCGGCCGCAACGATACCGTTGTCGTTGATCGACTTCGAGATCTCTTCCGGCAGCGGACCGGAATTGCCGATGCAGGTGGTGCAGCCGAAGCCGACCAGGTTGAAGCCGACCTTGTCGAGATCGGCCTGCAGCCCGGAATTGGCGAGATATTCGGCGACGACCTGGCTGCCCGGCGCAAGCGAGGTCTTCACCCAGGGCTTCGCCTTCAGGCCCTTCTTGGCCGCGTTGCGCGCCAGCAGGCCAGCGCCGATCAGCACGCTCGGGTTGGAGGTGTTGGTGCAGGACGTGATCGCAGCGATCACGACGTCGCCATGGCCGATGTCGAAATTCTTGCCTTCGACGGCAAAGCGCTTCGCGGGCTCCTCGGCCTTCTTGTACTCATTGCTGAGCGCCAGCGAAAAGCCTTCGGAGACGGAGGGCAGCGCAATGCGGCCTTCGGGACGCTTCGGGCCGGCCATCGACGGCACAACGTCGCCGAGGTCGAGGGTCAGCGTCTCCGTGAAGACCGGGTCGGCCGACTTGGCGGTGCGGAACAGCCCTTGCGCCTTGGCATAGGCTTGCACCAGCGCGACGCGCGCGGAGGCACGGCCGGAGGTCTTGAGGTAATCGATCGCCGCGGCGTCGACCGGGAAGAAGCCGCAGGTCGCGCCGTATTCGGGAGCCATGTTGGCGATGGTCGCCTTGTCGGCGACCGAGAGATGGTCGAGGCCGGGGCCGAAGAACTCGACGAACTTGCCGACCACACCGAGCTTGCGCAGCATCTGCGTCACGGTCAGCACGAGGTCGGTCGCGGTGACGCCTTCCTTCAGCGCGCCCTTCAGCTTGAAGCCGACCACGTTCGGCAGCAGCATCGACAGCGGCTGGCCGAGCATGCAGGCTTCCGCCTCGATGCCGCCGACGCCCCAGCCGAGCACGGCGAGACCGTTGACCATGGTGGTGTGGGAATCGGTGCCGACAAGCGAGTCCGGATAGGCGACCTCGAAGGTGCCGGTCTTCTTGCCGACCGTCATCTTCTCCTTCCTGGTCCAGACGGTCTGGGCGAGGTATTCGAGATTGACCTGGTGGCAGATGCCGGTGCCGGGCGGCACGACGGAGAAGTTCGAGAACGCCTTCTGACCCCACTTCAGGAACTCGTAGCGCTCCTGGTTCTGCTTGTATTCCTCGACCACGTTCTTGGCGAAGGCCTTGTTGTCGCCGAAGAAGTTCACGATGACGGAATGGTCGATGACGAGATCCACCGGCACCAGCGGATTGATCTTCTCGGCATCGCCGCCGAGCTTCTGCATCGCGTTGCGCATCGCGGCGAGGTCGACCACAGCGGGCACGCCGGTGAAGTCCTGCATCAGCACGCGCGCCGGGCGGAAGGCAATCTCATGCTCCAGCGACTTCTTGCGCAGCCACTTGGACACCGCGACGATGTCCTCCTTCTTGACCGAGCGGCCATCCTCGTTGCGCAGCAGGTTCTCGAGCAGGACCTTCATCGAATAGGGAAGTTTCGAAATTCCCTTCAGACCATTCTTCTCGGCCGTGGGCAGGCTGTAATACACATAGGTCTTGGCGCCGACCTTGAGGGTCTTTTTGCATTTGAAGCTGTCGAGCGAGGTCATGTAGGAAATCCCAATTGTTAGTTATACCCGATCAGGGTATTTTAACACCGTCAGCGAATCCGGCTGGGTCGCTTGCAGGGGCAGGTTGAGTTGCTGCATCAAGTAGTTCCGGGCTTATAGAAGCTTTCTAACCGCGCCGCCACAGCCACAATCGTACCGCAGCAATTCGCGAGCCAAAAATTCTGATGTGCTACCCCAAGATTTTCTTAGGGTTTTCTCTCGGGCCGTTCTGGGGGCTCCGTTGAGGGCTTCGACAAGCGGCGAGATGCGGCTCTCCGGACGCGGACTGACATGCGTGCGCGGCGGCCGCGAAGTGTTTGCCGGACTCGATTTGGAGGCGGCTTCCGGCGAGGCGGTGGCGGTGGTGGGCCGCAACGGATCGGGCAAGACATCGCTGCTGCGGTTGATCGCGGGCCTGCTTGTTCCGGCCGGCGGCACGATCGCGCTGGAAGGCGGCGATGCCGAGCTGACGCTCCCCGAGCAGTGCCATTATCTCGGTCATCGCGATGCCCTGAAGCCGGCGCTGAGCGTCAACGAAAACCTGGCATTCTGGGCTGATTTCCTCGGTGGAGAGCGGCTCGACGTCGCGCGCAGCCTCACGACCGTCGGCCTCGACCACGCCACCCATCTGCCTGCGGCGTTCCTGTCGGCCGGCCAGCGCCGCCGGCTCTCACTGGCCCGGCTGCTCACGGTCCGCCGCCCGGTCTGGCTGCTCGACGAACCGACCACGGCGCTGGATGCGTCCGGCCAGGACATGTTCGGCGGTCTGATGCGCGACCACCTCGCCTGCGGCGGCCTGATCATCGCGGCGACCCACGCCCCGCTCGGGATCGCCGCGCGGGAGCTGCGGATCGGAGACGCGGCGTGAGATCGAGCCACCCTCAGCTTTTCTCGGGCGTGCAACTTGCGTTCACTCGACGCTCCTTGCCGCGGCATTCCTGGCGGCGGGACTCCGCTCTCACCGCCCCCTCCCCCCTTGCGGGGGAGGGTCAGGGAGGGGGGTGCCGCACGGTACAATCTCTCGGCGTAAGAGCTCGGGACGTGGGCGCGCTGTTGCTGGCGGTCTCCACACCGGAAGCATCCTGCCCGGGGCTACCCCCCTCCCCCGCCCTCCCCCGCAAGGGGGGAGGGAGCGCAGTGTGCGTGGGGCTCGAGGCGGCGACACAGCGCTATTTCGCGGGACGAGCCACCCCATGACCGCCCTCTCCGCCCTCATTCGCCGGGACATCCGGATCGCACTGCGCGTCGGCGGCGGGGCGCTGATCGGCGTGCTGTTCTTCCTGACCGTCGTGGTGCTGATGCCGTTCGCGGTGGGGCCGGATCTGGCGCTGTTGTCGCGGCTCGGGCCGGCGATCCTCTGGCTCGGCGCGCTGCTGGCAAGCCTGCTCACCCTGGACCGGCTGTTCATGGCCGACCATGAGGACGGCTCGCTGGACCTGATCACGATGAGCCGGACGCCGCTGGAACTCGCCTGCGCCACCAAGGCACTGGCGCACTGGCTGGCGGCGGGCCTGCCGCTGATTGTCGCAACCCCCGTGCTCGGGCTGCTGCTCAACCTCGACATGGTCGCGACCGGCGCAGTGGCGCTGACATTACTCGCCGGCACGCCGGCACTGACCTTCACCGGCATGATCGGCGCCGCACTGGCGGTGACGCTGCATCGCGGCGGGCTGCTCATGGCGGTGCTGGTGCTGCCGCTCTCGATCCCGGTGCTGATCTTCGGGGTCGCGGCCTCGCAAGCCGCCATCACCGGGCCGCTGTCGTTCGGCGCGCCGTTCTCGATCCTCTGCGCGCTGTCGCTGGTCAGTCTCGTGGTCGGCCCCTTCGCCGCGGCCGCGAGCCTCAGACATGGCCTCGATTGATTGGGCTCGACTGATCTTGACCCCGATCAACTTTCGCTGCCCCCTTTCGTGCTCATTGCCTGAGCGGCCACCTGTGATTATCAGGACATCATGACGCTGATCGACCTCGCCAATCCGACGCGGTTCCTCGCGCTGACAGCGCGCGTGCTGCCATGGCTTGCGGCTGCAACCGTCGTCCTGCTCACGCTCGGTCTCTATCAATCCGCCTTCGCGCCCGACGACTATCAGCAGGGCGCGACCGTGAAGATCATGTTCATCCACGTGCCCAATGCCTGGCTGTCGATGTTCGTGTGGGGCGTCATGAGCGTGGCCTCGCTCGGCACGCTGGTGTGGCGGCATCCGCTCGCCGACGTCGCCGCGAAAGCGGCAGCTCCCATCGGCGCCGCCTTCACCTTCCTCGCGCTCGTCACCGGATCGCTGTGGGGCCGGCCGATGTGGGGCACCTATTGGGAATGGGACGCGCGGCTGACCTCGGTGCTGATCCTGTTCCTGATGTATCTCGGCCTGATGGCGCTGTGGCGCGCGGTCGAGGATCCCTCGCGCGCGGCGCGCGCCGCCGCCGTGCTGACGCTGGTCGGCGCGATCAACCTTCCCATCATCAAGTTCTCGGTCGACTGGTGGAATACGCTGCATCAGCCCGCGTCCGTGATGCGCATGGGCGGCTCGACGCTCGATCGCGCGTTCCTCATTCCGCTGCTGGTGATGGCGGTCGCCTTCACGCTGCTGTTCGTCACGCTGCATCTGGCGGCGATGCGCAACGAGATTTTGCGCCGGCGCGTGCGCTCGCTGCAGATGATGCAGGCAAGCCAGAAGGCTGCATGACGATGTCGCTCGGCCCCTACGCGTCCTTCATCGTGATATCCTATGCCGCAGCCGCCATCGTGGTCGCGATGCTGATCGGCTGGGTGATCATCGACCATCGCAACCAGACCCAGCGCCTGCGCGAGCTCGATCGCAGCGGCATCACCCGTCGCTCGGGGCGCAGCGCAACGGACAGGCCATGAGCGAGCCATCGACCTCCACCGCGCGGCCGCGCCGTACCTTCCTGATGGTGCTGCCGCTGCTCGTCTTCCTCGCCCTGGCGCTGCTGTTCTGGTTCCGGCTCGGCAGCGGCGATCCCTCGCGGATACCATCCGCGCTGATCGGACGTCCGGCGCCGCAAACCACGCTGCCGCCGCTCGACGGATTGCAGGACAATGCCGCGCAGGTGCCGGGACTCGACCCGGCGACGTTCAAGGGCAAGGTCAGTCTCGTCAACGTCTGGGCCTCCTGGTGCGTGCCGTGCCACGACGAGGCGCCGCTCCTGACCGAGCTCGCCAAAGACAAGCGCTTCCAGCTCGTCGGCATCAACTACAAGGACGCTCCCGACAATGCGCGCCGCTTCCTCGGCCGCTACGGCAACCCGTTCGGCCGCGTCGGCCTAGATGCCAACGGCCGCGCCGCGATCGAGTGGGGTGTCTATGGCGTGCCCGAGACGTTCGTCGTCGGGCGTGAAGGCACCATCGCCTACAAGCTGGTCGGCCCGATCACGCCGGAGAATCTTCGGACGGTGCTGCTGCCGGAGCTCGAGAAGGCGTTGAAGGCGGGAAGCTAGCCAAGACCGTCATTGCGAGGAGCGAAGCGACGAAGCAATCCAGCATCCCTCCGCGGAGACATTCTGGATTGCTTCGCTTCGCTCGCAATGACGAACTGAGAAAGACGTCAGCCCTTCCTCACATCCCCCGCCTCGGCCTCGCTCGCTTCCAGCGACACCGGCGCGAGGTGATAGCGCTTGGTCAGCGGCATCTGGGCGATGGCGAAGATCATGGTCAGCGGCGTCACGCCGAACACCTTGAAGTTCACCCAGAAATCCGTGCTCTGCGTGCGCCAGATGATCTCGTTCAGAACCGCCAGGCCGGCGAAGAACAGCGCCCAGCGCAAGGTGAGGATGCGCCAGCCCTGCGGGGTCAGGTTGAACATCTGGTCGAACATGATGGCGATGAAGGAGCGGCCGAACAGAAGGCCGCCGCCGAGGATCGCGGCGAACAGGCCATAGATGATCGTCGGCTTGACCTTGATGAAGGTCTCGTCGTGCAACACCAGAGTCAGCGTGCCGAACACCAGCACGATGACGCCGGTCACGATCGCCATGATCGGTATATGGCGCGTCACGACATAGGACGCGATCATCGCCGCCACGATCGCGATCATGAAGGCACCGGTCGCTGCGAAAAGGTTGAACTTCGCGTTCACGAAGAAGAAGACGAGCAGCGGACCGAGCTCGGTCGCAAGCTTGAACAGCGGATGCGGCTGGGTCTTGTCCATTACTTGCCCTTTGTTGCTGTCATCCCCCGCCTTGTGCGCAATTGCGCACTGGGGCGGGGGATCCAGTAATCCCTAGCGCCTCATCTTCAGCGGCGCGGCGTACTGGATGCCCCGCCTGCGCGGGGCATGACGAGAGAAAACCTATGACTCGATTCCGGCAATGGCGCGGGCGAAATCGCGCGCGGTGAATGGCGCGAGATCGTCGACGCCTTCGCCGACGCCGATGAAATGCACCGGCAGCTTGAATTTCTCGGCCAGCGCGACCAGGATGCCGCCGCGCGCGGTGCCGTCGAGTTTCGTCATCACGAGGCCGGTGACGCCGGCGGTGCGATGGAACGCCTCGACCTGCGACAGCGCATTCTGGCCGACGGTGGCGTCCAGCACCAGCAGCACCGCGTGCGGCGCAGTGGCATCGACTTTCCGGATCACGCGCACGACCTTTTCGAGCTCGTTCATCAGCTCGGACTTGTTCTGCAACCGTCCCGCGGTATCGATCAGGAGCACATCGATGCCCTGCTCCTTCGCCGCCGTCAGTGCGTTGAAGGCGAGGCTCGCCGAATCCGAGCCTTGCGCGCCGGCGATGACCGGCGTCTTGGTCCGTTCGCCCCAAACCTTGAGCTGCTCGATCGCGGCGGCACGAAACGTGTCGCCGGCGGCCAGCATCACCTTGCGGCCTTCGGAGGCGAATTTCGCCGAGAGCTTGCCGATGGTCGTGGTCTTGCCGGAGCCGTTGACGCCGACGACGAGAATGACGAAGGGATTTTTGCCCGCATCGATCTCGAGCGCCTTCGCCACCGGCGACAACACCTTCTCGACTTCGGTGGCAACGACGTCCTTCACCTCGTCTGCCGAGATCGCCTTGTCATAGCGCCCGGTGCCCACGGCGTCCGCGATCCGGACCGCGACCTCGGTGCCGAGGTCGGCACGCAGCAGCACGTCCTCGATGTCGTCGAGCATGGCGCGGTCGAGCTTGCGCTTGGTGACGAGATCGGCGACCGCGGTTCCGAGCGAGGACGAGGTGCGCTTCAGCCCGTTGGAAAGGCGGCGCCACCAGCTCAGCTTGGGGGTATCGGTGGTATCGTTCATGGTGGCGTGTTAGCCGTTCCGGCTCCCAAACGAAAGTCTTGACCGAAAGTCCTTATCCTTGCTCGATGTTCCCGAATTGACTGCCGACGAAATCCTGGCGCGCGTGCTGCACCGTGACGGGTTGATGCTGGTCATCGACAAGCCGGCGGGCCTGCCGGTGCATCGCGGCCCCAAGGGCGGGGCGAACCTGGAAGCCTCGTTCGATGCGCTTCGTTTCGGCCTGCCGCGGCCGCCGGTGCTGGCCCACCGGCTGGACAAGGACACTTCCGGTTGTCTCGTGCTCGGGCGCCATCGCAAGGCGACGGCCTCGCTGGGATTGCTGTTCAAGCACGGCAAGATCGGCAAGACCTACTGGACCGTGGTCGAGGGCGGCCCCGCCGAGGACGAAGGCATCATCGACATGCCGCTCGGCCGCCTCAATGCCGAGCGTGGCTGGTGGCAGAAGCCGGATCCCGAGGGACAGAAAGCGGTCACGACCTGGAAGGTGATCGGCCGGGGCGCAGGCCTAACCTGGCTCGCCATGGAACCCGTCACCGGCCGCACCCATCAATTGCGCGTGCATTCGGCCGCGAGCGGCTGGCCGATCGTCGGCGATAACATTTACGGCAACGGTCCGCGCTTCGGCGAGCCGCGCCTGCATCTGCATTCCCGCGAGATCGTGGTGCCGATCTCGCGGAACAAGGAGCCGGTCCGCGTGGAGGCGCCGGCGCCCGCCCATATGCACGAGCGGCTCCGCGTCTGCGGATGGAATGGCGAATAGCTGCGCCCAGGCGCATGGTTTACGAAACGTTCAGCGCTCGCCGCTAATGATAGCGGTTGCTCAGAACAAGCTTCCGTAATTCCGCTCAGGACGAGCAGCGCGTGATGCCCAAGGCCCAGCTATCGATCATCAACGAGGTCGAATCCGCAATTCGGTTTGGCTCGGCGGAAAAGGGCCTGGAAACTGCCCGGCGCGTCACCGACCTGTTCCTGTCCTGCGCCGGCAGTTTCAGCGACGAACAGATCGCGCTGTTCGACGACGTGCTCGAGCGCCTGATCGGCACCATCGAGCTGCGCGCGATCGCCGATGTGGCAGCGCGCATCGCGCTCGCCGAAATCAGCACGCAGCTTGCGCCGATCGCGCAGGCACCGCCATCCGTCATCCGCCGCCTCGCCAGCAATGACGAGATCCGCATCGCGGGTCCCGTGCTCCAGGAATCCGCACGTCTCGACGATGCCGAGCTGGTGAAGATCGCGTCGACCAAGGGCGAGCCGCATCTGCTCGCGGTCGCCGGCCGCTGGTGGCTGAAGGAGATCGTCACCGACGCGCTGCTGGCGCGCCGCTATCCGAGCGTGAGTCGCAGGCTCGCCGCCAATCCCGGCGCGCGCGTCTCGGGAGCCGGATTTTCCGTCATCGTCGGACAGGCAGAGGCCGATCCGGAACTGGCCGTGAGCGTCGGCGTCCGCGTCGACCTGCCCTCGGAACTGCGGCGCCAATTGCTGCGCTCGGCGAGCGATGCGGTTCGCACGCGGCTGTTGTCGCGCGCGCCGCCGCATCTGTTCGAGGAGATCCAGAGCGCGATCGCAGCCGTGACCTTGGGCGTCGAGCGCGAGATGTCGGGCATCCGCGACTTCGAAGGTGCCAAGCGCGCCATCGCAAACCTCAAGGCGACCGGCCGGCTCAGCGAAGGGACGCTGCTCGGCTTCGCCACGCAGCGGCGCTATGAGGAGACCGTGGCGGCCCTGGCGGCGCTGGCCGAGTCTACCGTCGAGGTCATCCGCCCGCTGATGCAGAGCCTGCGCGACGACGGCCTGCTCGTGCCGTGCCGCGCAGCACAACTCAGTTGGGAAACCACCGCCGCCGTGCTCGAAAGCCGCTACGCCACCGGCGCGATGAAGCCGGCGGATCTCACAAGAGCGCAGGGCCATTTCGCCCGCATGACGCCGGAGAACGCGCGCCGGACGCTGCGGTTCTGGCAGGTAAGGGCGTTTTAGGGGTGTGCAAGGCGCGCACGCTATCGCCGAATTCACGGCGTCGTCCTGGCGAAAGCCAGGACCTATTACCCCAGGGAGTAGTTTGGCGAAGACTCGTCGTTCGGGACTCCCGCCATACGTGACGGATAGATTCCGCGGTATCGGTCCTGGCTTTCGCCAGGACGACGTTGGGGGGCAGGCGGTCACCAAATTGACGGTGTCATCACCCGCGAAAGCGGGTGATCCAGTATTCCAGAGACAGTGACGAGATGCGGAGAAGCCGCGGCGTACTGGATCGCCCGGTCAAGCCGGGCGACGACAGCGGATTATATAGTCAGCCGCTCGCCATCGCTGCCGGCGATCCTGAGCGGCACGACGCTGCCCACCCGCTGACCCGCAACCGCCACCGGCAGATAGTGCTCCGTGCGGCCCTGCCCCTCGCTCTCGATCAGCACGTCGCGCGTCGCGCCGAGCTCGGCTTGCAGCCGCTGCCGCAGCGCCGCTTCGCCGGCGGCACGCAGCCGCCGCGCGCGATCCTTGATCTCGGCGCCTGCGACCTGCGGCATGCGCGCGGCGGGCGTGCCGGGGCGCGGCGAATAGGGGAAGACGTGCAGGAAGGTGAGACCGCATTCTTCGACGAGGTCGAGCGAGCGCGAGAACATCTCTTCCGTCTCGGTCGGAAAGCCTGCGATGATGTCGGCGCCGAACGCGATGTCCGGCCGCAGTCGGCGCACCTGCTCGCAGAACCTGATCGCCTGTTCGCGCGAATGCCGCCGCTTCATGCGCTTCAAAATCATGTCGTCGCCGGATTGCAGCGACAGATGCAGATGCGGCATGAGGCGCGTGTCATCGGCGATGGCATCGAGCAGATCGGCATCGGCCTCGATCGAGTCGATCGAGGAGATCCGCAGCCGTTTCAGCTCCGGCACGTGCCGCAAAATCTGCTTGGTCAGCATGCCGAGCTTCGGCGCGCCCGGCAGGTCGGCGCCATAGCTGGTCAGATCGACGCCGGTCAGCACGATCTCGGCGCGGCCGCGCGTGACCAGCGCCCGCACCTGCTCGACCACGGCGCCCATCGGCACCGAACGCGAATTGCCGCGGCCATAGGGAATGATGCAGAAGGTGCAGCGATGATCGCAGCCGTTCTGCACCTGCACGAATACGCGCGGCAGGCCGGCGGCAAAGCCGTCGATGAGATGCGGCGCCATCTCCTTGACCGTCATGATGTCGCTGACGGCGATCTTTTCACTGGCGCCGATGTCGAAAGCATCGCGCGTCTCGCGCCAGGCCGACGCGCGCATCTTGTCGTCATTGCCGACGACGCGATCGACCTCCGCCATGTCGGCGAACATCGCAACCTGCGTCTGCGCTGCGCAGCCGGTGACGACAATCCGCGCTTGTGGCCGCTCGCGCTTCAATTTGCGGATCGACTGGCGCGCCTGCGCCACCGCCTCGTTGGTCACGGCGCAGCTATTGATGACGATGGTATCGGAAAGACCCGCGCCTTCCGCCTCGCGGCGGATCACCTCGGCCTCAAATGCATTGAGGCGGCAGCCGAAGGTGACGACGTCGACGGCCATCACGTCACCGGCGCGAACAGCGCCGGATCGAAAGTGCCCTCATATTCGAAGGTCGCGGTGCCCGTCATCAGCACGTGGTCGTCGCGCTCGCGCCATTCGATGCCGAGCTTGCCGCCCGGCAGCGTGATCTCGACGCTGCGGTCGGTGCGCTTCAGCCGTGCCGCGGCGACCGCCGTCGCACAGGCCGCCGATCCGCAGGCCTTGGTCAGGCCGGCGCCGCGCTCCCAGGTGCGGATCGTGATGTGGTCGCGATCGACGATATGGGCGAGCGTGATGTTGGCGCGCTCGGGGAAGATCGGGTGATTTTCCAGCAGCGGACCAAAACGCCCGAGATCATAGGCATCGACGTCGTCGACCCAGAAGATCGCGTGCGGATTGCCCATGCTCACCACTGACGGCGAATGCAGGATTGGGTTATCGATCGGCCCGATCTGCAATTCGATGTAGCGGGTATCGCGAAACTCTTCCGCGAGCGGAATGTCCTGCCAGCCGAACTTGGGCGCGCCCATGTCGACGGTATAGAGATCGGGCGCCGGGCCCTGCCAGCAATTGAGCAGCCCGGCGCGGGTCTCGAACGTCGCCGTAGTCTGCCCGGTCTTCTCGAAAATCCGGCGCACCACGCAGCGCATGCCGTTGCCGCAGGCGCCGGCTTCCGAGCCGTCGTTGTTGTAGATACGGATAAAGGCTTCGGTGCCATCGAGCCGCGGCTTCTGGAGCACCATGAGCTGGTCGTACGGCACGCCGCCGTTGCCCGAGGCCACCGCGCGGGCATCATCCGGCGTGACCGCCGACGCAGCATCGCGCATGTCGACAACGACGATCTCATTGCCGATGCCATTCATCTTGGCAAATGCGTGGTTGGCCAGCGCGCTCATGAAAATTCCCGAATTTCGCCCGCCTTATATGGCGATCCTTGGCGGCTTGGCCAGTGATTTGCTGCGGATGGCCAAGGCGCATCTGCCATGACGCATCTGTCATGGGACGAATTCGGCGCTCGCGTGTTAGAACGGCGGCCTTCGCGCGAACCGGGGCGCGCGGCATGGCGCACAGCCGGGTTAAGGCCTTGGTGGGCAAGGTCTTGGCGGGTCAGGCCTTGGCTGGCCGGATCTTGGGGAGAATGAAATGAATCGCTTTTGTCGTCTCGCTCTAGCCGCGCTGATCCCGGCAGCGGCCATGTCGTTTGGCCTGTCCGCCGCCTCGACCGATTCCTTGGCACAAACCCCGAGCCCGGCACCGGCCGCATCGGCGAGCCCGTCACCGGCGCCATCGGCTTCGCCCTCCCCGGCCGTAAGCGCCTCGCCCGCACCCATGGCAACACCGTCGTCGCCAGCCGCCGGCGCTTCACCCGCGCCCAGCCCGACGGCGCCGCCCGCCGCGGCCGCCCCGGCCCCGGTGCAGACCGCCGACCCCTTCGGCCAAGAGACCACGCTCGAGGCGAAGAAGGTCGTGATGGTCAAGGGCACTGCCAATTGGGATTCGGCCTTCGACACCCTGATCGATGCCTTCAAGGCGCTGACCGCGCTGCTCGACAAGCAGGGCATCAAGCCGGCGGGCAATTCGATGATCGTCTATACCTCCACCGACGACACCGGCTTCACCTTCCTCGCCGAGATCCCGGTCGATCAGGATCCGAAGAACCTGCCTAAGGACATGAGCGTCGGCAAATCGCCGGAGGGCAAGGCGCTGAAATTCGTCCATCGCGGTTCCTACGACAACATGGACAACACCTATGAGGCGATCACCAATCACCTCGACGACAAGAAGCTGGAAGCCAAGGACACCTTCATCGAGGAGTACCTCACCGATCCCCTCAAGACGGCGGAGGACAAGCTCGTGATCAATGTCTACGTACCACTGAAGTGAGACCGATGAAAAAGCCCGCCGCGCTGACATCCGTTCTAGCCGCCGTCCTCGCCACCACGCTACTGAGCGTGCCGGCCTGCGCCGACGATTTCCCGTCCGTGATCTCGGTCAGCGGCGAAGCCTCGGTGTCCGCGGCCCCTGACCTCGCGCAGCTCGACGCGGGCGTCGCCAATGACGCCAAGACGGCGAAGGAGGCCGCCGACGCCAACAACGCCGCGATGGGCAAGGTGCTGCTGGCGCTGAAGGGCGCCGGCATTGACGAGAAGGACTATCGGACCTCGCGGCTGTCGCTGCAGCCGCAATATGCGCCGAACCGATCCAGCGGCGCCTCGCCCGTGGTCGGCTTCCGCGCCAGCAATCGCGTCACCGTCAAGATTCGCGACGTGACGAAAGTCGCTGGCATCATCGACACGCTGGTCAGCGCCGGCGCCAATGACATCGGCAACATCTCCTTCGAGGTGACCCAGGCCTCGAAGCTGCTCGACGGTGCCCGCGAACAGGCTGTGGCCGATGCCCGCCGCAAGGCCGAGATCTACGCCAAGGCCGCCGGCGTCACGTTAGGCGCGCCGCTCAGCGTCTCCGAAGGCGGCGGCCCGGTGCCGCTGTTCAAGGGCCGGATGGCCACTGCGCCGATGGCCGCCGCGCCGGCCGCCGTTGCGCCCGGCGAGGAAACGCTGACGGTGACGGTGAATGTGAGCTGGGCGATCAAGCCGGGGCAGTAAAGCGCTCGCAAGAGGCACACTGCCGCAACAATATCAGTGTCGTCCCGGCCGAGTGCGCAATTGCGCACGGGGGCCGGGACCCATAACCACAGGAAGTGGTTGTGGCGCGAAGCAGATAACCCCGAGACTTCGCCAAACAGAATCCTGTGGTTATGGGTCCCGGATCTGCGCGCGCTTGAGGCGCGCTTGTCCGGGACGACGAGTCTTTACGTGGAGAGTTAAATCTCCACCACCTGCCCCGGCTTCATCGCCACGAACCGCTCCTGCGGAATCTTCGCTGCATCGAGCGCCTCGACCAAAGCCTTGGCCGGCGCGTCGATCGCTTCGTCGGTGAGCTGGAACGTCCCGTGATGATGGCCGAGCGCGGCTTGCGCGCCGCAGTCCAGCAGTGCTTTCACCGCGTCTTCCGGATTCATGTGCTGGTCGCGCATGAACCAGCGCGGCTCATAGGCGCCGATGGGAAGGATCGCCAGACGTAACGGCCCGTGCGCCTCGGCGACGCGACGAAAGTGCTGGCCCTCGCCGTAACCGGAATCACAGACAACGTAGATCTTGCCGGCTGGCGTCTCCAGCACAAAACTCGCCCACAGCGCCTTGTTGCGGTCGAACATGCCGCGCGCCGACCAGTGCCGGGTCGGCACCAGCGTCGCGGTCAGGCCGCCGCCGAGCTCGACGCGATCGTGCCAGTCGAAGCCTTCCACCTTGATCGTGGGATCGGCGCCGCGCATCGTCACGTCATTGCCGAGCGGCGTGACCACGCGCGGGGCAAAGTTCTT
Source organism: Bradyrhizobium sp. ISRA430 (assembly GCF_029909975.1). NCBI lineage: Bacteria > Pseudomonadati > Pseudomonadota > Alphaproteobacteria > Hyphomicrobiales > Nitrobacteraceae > Bradyrhizobium > Bradyrhizobium sp. ISRA430. The sequence goes on along the minus strand of NZ_CP094516.1, from coordinate 5,632,841 downwards.
GGCGAGCCGCGACAGCGTCGCGATGTCGAGATGATCGTAGTGCCCGTGCGAGACCAGCACGACATCGATCTTCGGCAACTTGTCAAAGGCGATGCCGGGATCGTTGTGCCGCTTCGGTCCGGCGAAGCCGACCGGCGAGACCCGCATCGACCAGACGGGATCGATGAGGATGTTGAGGCCGCCGGTCTGGATCAGCCAGCTCGCATGGCCGACGAAGGAGAGCCGCACCCTGTCGCCGTCGACGCGCGCGGGCGGCGTGTCGGCGTAGGGGCTCGGCGCCCAGTCCGGCCACGTCGCGCGCTGGCGCCCGCCGCCGAACTGCCAGCGGAAAACCTCCGCAAGCGACTTTGGCGGCACGCCGTCGGGATCAAAGAAATGCAGACCATTGAAATGGTCGGAGACGGGTCCGTCATAGGTTTTCATGCGAGACATCCAAAGGGATGGAATGCCGACCAGTGCGCCGGCCCCGGCGAGCAGTCCAAACAGGCGGCGGCGGGTGATCGGCACGGGCGGGCTTTAGCGATGATAACGGAGATAGGTCATCACCGGCTATATGGGCGGAGCTCCGGGAATTGGAACCCGCCACCAAAAGAACTATATTTTCAGAGCGTTACCCTACCAAATGCGCTTTGGCGCCCTAACTTTCCTTGACTTTTGGGCGTGAGCGGCGTTTAACCCCGCGCACTTTCTCGGAAAGGCTTTCTTTTCGACCCGCCGACTGGTCCTGGAGGCCAGAGGTCAACGCCCGACAGCGCTGTGCGCCCTCGGGCGCAAAGGTGTTTGGAATAACGTCTTGGGGCAATGCGCCAAGGCACATTGAGGGTCATCACCCGCGAATGCGGGTGATCCAGTATTCCGGAGGCAGCTCGGCTTGAACCGAGAAGCCGCGGCGTACTGGATGCCCCGGTCAAGCCGGGGCATGACAGCGGTGAACGAGGCAACCCTGCGCGAGCAGGACAAGGGACAACGGCATTGTTCGACAATCTGTCGGAAAGGCTTGGCGGCATCCTCGATCGTCTGACGGGGCGCGGTGCGCTGACCGAAAAGGACGTCGACGCCGCGATGCGCGAGGTGCGCCGCGCGCTGCTGGAAGCCGACGTCGCGCTCGAAGTGGTGCGCAGCTTCACCGAACGCGTGCGCGAGCAGGCAATCGGCGCCACCGTCGTGAAGTCGGTGACGCCCGGCCAGATGGTGGTCAAGATCGTCCATGACGAGCTTATCAACACGCTCGGCGCGGAAGGCCAGACCATCGACGTGAATTCGGTGCCGCCGGTGCCGATCATGATGGTTGGCCTCCAGGGCTCCGGCAAAACCACCACCACCGCAAAGCTCGCCCGCCGCCTCGTCCAGCGCGACAAGCGCAAGGTGCTGATGGCCTCGCTCGACGTCTACCGCCCGGCGGCGATGGAGCAGCTCGCCGTGCTCGGCCGCGATCTCGACATTCCGACGCTGCCGATCGTCGCGGGACAGCAGCCGCCGCAGATCGCCAAGCGCGCGCTCGAGGCGGGCAAGCTCGGCGGCTACGACATCGTGCTGCTCGACACCGCCGGCCGCACCACGCTCGACGAAGAGATGATGGCGGAGGCCGCGGCAATCAAAGCCGCCGCCGATCCGCATGAAGTGCTGCTAGTGGCGGACTCCCTTACCGGCCAGGACGCCGTGAATCTCGCCCGCTCGTTCGATCAGCGCGTCGGGCTGACCGGCATCGTGCTGACTCGCGTCGACGGCGACGGCCGCGGCGGCGCCGCGCTGTCGATGCGCGCGGTCACCGGCAAGCCGATCAAGCTGATCGGCACCGGTGAAAAGACCGATGCGCTGGAAGATTTCCATCCCGACCGTATTGCGGGGCGCATCCTCGGCATGGGCGACGTGGTATCGCTGGTCGAGCGGGCTGCCGCCAATATCGACGCCGAGAAGGCCGCGCGCACCGCCGAGCGGATGCGCAAGGGCCAGTTCGACCTCAACGACATGCGCGAGCAGCTTTTGCAGATGGCCAATATGGGCGGCATCAGCGGGCTGATGGGCATGATGCCCGGCATCTCCAAGATGAAGAACCAGATCGCGGCCGCCGGCATCGACGACAGGATTTTGAAGCGCCAGGTCGCAATCATCGACTCCATGACGCGCGAGGAGCGCCGGCACCCCGACCTTCTCAAGGCGAGCCGCAAGAAGCGCATCGCCGCCGGAAGCGGCCAGAGCGTCGAGCACGTCAATAAGCTGCTCAAGATGCACCGGAACATGGCCGACGTGATGAAGGCCATGGGATCGGGCAAGCGCGGCCCGCTCGCCGGCATCGCGCAGGCGATGGGGTTTGGCGGCGGCATGAAGATGCCCTCGCCTGAAGAGATGAAGGCGCTGCAGGAGAAGATGCAAGGCGCGGGCGGTGGACAGGGCTTGCCCAACCTGCCGAAGGATTTGCCCGCGGGCCTGCGCCAGGGCCTACCGAATGTGCCGGGGCTCACGGGCCTCAGCAACAAGCCGACCCTTCCCGGACTCGGCGGCTTCCCCGGACTGGGGAAGAAGAAGTGACGTCACTCTCTCGCCTCGTCATTGCGAGCGAAGCGCAGCAATCCAGAAACGCTTCCGCGGAAACGCTCTGGATTGCTTCGTCGCTTCGCTCCTCGCAATGACGTACCGAACTTTGAATTAACAGCTACTCAGGAGACCAACATGTCCGTCGTTATCCGCCTCGCGCGCGCAGGCACCAAGAAGCGCCCGGTCTATCACGTCGTCGTCGCCGACTCGCGCTTCCCGCGCGATGGCCGTTTCATCGAGCGTCTCGGCTATTTCAACCCGCTGCTGCCGAAGGACAACGAGACCCGCCTCAAGCTCGACATGGACAAGGTGAAGTCCTGGCTCGCCAAGGGCGCGCAGCCGTCGGACCGCGTGATGCGTTTCCTCGACGCCGCCGGCGTCAAGAAGCGCGAGGCGCGTAACAACCCGCAGAAGGCCGTGCCGCGCAAGGAGCGCAAGGCGCAGGCCGAAGCCGCCGCGAAGGCGTAAGGCTAGCCCATGCCGGCGCTGGTCTGCGTCGCGCGGATCGGCGCCGCGCATGGTGTGCGCGGCGCGGTCAAATTGTGGACCTTCACCGAGGATCCCTTTGCCGTGCGGCGCTATGGTCCGCTTGTCACCAAGGACGGCAAGCGCCAGTTCGAGGTGGCGCAGGCCCGCGAGGCCAAGGATCATCTGGTCGCGACGTTCAAGGGCGTCACGACCCGCGATGAGGCCGAGCGGCTCAACGGCATCGAGCTCTACGTCGCGCGCGAAAAACTGCCCGCGACCGATGAAGACGAATATTACCACACCGACCTGATCGGGCTCGCCGCCGTCACCACGACGGGCGACGCGCTCGGCCGCGTCGTCGCGATCCATAATTTCGGTGCCGGCGACATCATCGAGATTGCGCCGCCCAAAGGCGCGACGCTGCTGCTGCCGTTTTCCAATGCGGTGGTGCCCGAGGTCGACCTTGCAGGCGGCCGCGTCGTGATCGCGCTGCCGCAGGAGATCGAGGGCGAGGAGCGCTAACGGCCCTCAGCCCGTGCGGCGCCCCTGCTGCTCGAGCCAGTCGCAGAACACGGCGCGATGCGGATCGTCGTCGCGCCCTTCGGGGAAATACGCAAAGTAGCTGCGCGCCGGCAGGCTGATCCTGGGAAACGGCGTCACCAGACGCCCGGCCGCGAGATCGTCGGCAATCAGCGCCGTCGGTCCCATGGCAACCCCGAGGCCGTCGAGCGCAGCCTGGATCGTCAGATAGAAATGATCAAACGTCAGCGACGCCGCGGGCTCGAGCGACGGCTGGCCTGCATCGGTCAACCAGTCGCGCCATAATCGCGGCATCGACGAGACGTGCAGCAGGGTGTGGCGCGCGAGATCAGGGACATCCGCCAGCGGAAGCTGCTCGAGCAGTGACGGACTGCACACCGGCAACCTGCGTTCGGACAGCAGGAAGCGCGATGCAAAGCCGTGAAAACTGTCCGGACCACCGCGGATCACCACATCGAACGACTCGGGCAACGCATCCAGCGGATCGTTTGACGTGGTCAGGCGGACCTCGATATCGGGATGCTCGGCACGAAACCGGCTCATGCGCGGAAGCAGCCAACGCAGGCTGAACGTCGCCAGCGCATTGACGCGCAGCACGGCCGCCGGCGGCTCACCGCGCCGCTTGCGATGCTGCTGCACGGCCGCCGAAATGCGATCGAGCGCGGGACCGAACTCGGACAAGAGCGCCGCGCCGGCCGGCGTGAGCACCACCCGCCGCACCGATCGCCGGAACAGCGCCGGCGCGCCCAGCCATTCCTCCAGGAGACGAACCTGCTGGCTGACCGCACCATGGGTCACACTGAGCTCGACGGCGGCTTCCTTGAAGCTGCCGAGCCGGGCGGCGGCCTCGAAGGCACGGACCGCGTTCATGGGCGGCAGGCTGCGACGTGGGACGAACATGAGCATGCACCAGATTTTCTAACTCATGATCCGATTATTACTGATTTGTGACGAGCGCTGAAAGCGGTCCATATTGAAAGCAAGCCATTTGGATTGCTTCTCTTTCCCTATCCGCGGATCCGCATGTCGAAACTTCGTTTCTCAGATTTTCTGTCTCGATCGTCTTCGCCCGCAGGAAATGCCCATGGCTGACCTGGCAGCAGAAGTGCCTGGACGCAACCGCGCCGCCCGCACGCTCGCGGCGACGGGCATCAACCACGCCATCCACGACGGCTACACCGACCTGATCTACGTGCTGCTGCCGGTCTGGCAGACTGAGTTCGCGTTGAGCTACGGGCTGCTGGCGGTGATGCGCGGGCTCTATTCCGGCGCGATGGCTGGGCTCCAAATCCCCGCCGGCCGCATCGCCGAACGGGTCGACGGGAGGACCATTCTGGCTCTCGGCACGGCGCTGGCGGCGCTCGGCTATGTCTTCGCCGGGCTGTCCGGCGGCGTCATCGGGCTGGGTGCGGCACTCCTGGTGTCCGGAGCCGGTTCGAGCACTCAGCATCCGCTTGCCTCGGCTGCAGTGTCGCGCGCCTACGGCAAGGCGGCGCGAGGTCCGCTCGGCATCTACAATTTTAGCGGCGATGTCGGCAAAGCGGCGATCCCGGCACTCACCGCGCTGTTGCTTGTGGTGATGTCGTGGCGGCACGCGCTGTTGTTGCTGGCTATGGCAGGCCTGCTCGTCGCCGCTGGCATCGCGTTGCTGATGCCGTCGGTCGGGACCGGGACCACACGCAAGACGGCCGGCCCATCGCGGGCGGCTCACGCCGGCCGCGGCGGCTTCCATTGGCTGCTCGCGATCGGAATATTGGACAGCGCGGTCAGGATGGGCTTTCTCACGTTCCTTCCCTTCCTGCTGCGCGATAAGGGCGCATCCCTGCCGACGAACGGTCTCGCTCTCGCGCTTGTCTTCATCGGCGGCGCGGCCGGCAAATTCACGTGCGGCTGGCTCGGCGAACGCGTCGGCACGTTGCGTACCGTGCTTCTCACCGAAGGCGGAACGGCGGCGCTGATCGTGGCCGTGCTTGTGTTGCCCCTCGTGCCCGCCATCATCCTGCTGCCGCTGCTCGGCGTGATGCTCAACGGCACATCCTCCGTGCTCTACGGGACGGTCCCCGAGCTCACACCGCCGCATCGCACCGAGCGCGCCTTCGCGCTGTTCTACACGGGCACGATCGGATCGGGTGCCATCGCGCCGGTGCTCTACGGCCTGCTGGGCGACGCCGTCGGCCCGGCGCCGGCGACCGCGGCGACCGCCGCAACGGCACTTGCGATATGTCCGCTGGCACTTGCGCTGGCATCGCATCTGTCCGACGAGCCCAAGGGGCATCGTTCGGGCGCCTGAGGCGAGCGGCGCAGGCGGCTTTGACGGGCCTGCGGTTGTACGGGGTCTCGACCTCTCGGCCGCAATGCCCTAACGAGCGGCCATGGCGACCTCCTCACCCTGGCGCACGACCGTGCTGACGCTGTTTCCGGACATGTTTCCGGGGCCACTTGGCGTGAGCCTGGCCGGGCGAGCGCTGGCATCAGGTCTCTGGGAGCTCGAGGCGCGCGACATCCGGGCCTCCGCCACCGACCGTCACCGCAGTGTCGACGACACCCCGGCCGGCGGCGGGCCGGGCATGGTGCTGCGCGCCGACATTCTGGCGGCCGCCATCGATGCCGCGGAGATAGGCCCGGAGCGGCCCCGGTTGCTCATGAGCCCAAGGGGTCGGCCGTTGACCCAGGCCCGCGTCATTGAGCTGGCCCAAGGCCCCGGCCTGCTGATCGTCTGCGGGCGGTTCGAGGGCGTCGACCAACGGGTGATCGACAGAAGGGGCCTCGAGGAGGTCTCGATCGGCGATTACGTGCTCTCGGGCGGCGAAATCGCAGCTTTGGCGCTCATTGACGCCTGCGTCAGGCTCCTGCCGGGGGTCATGGGCAAGGAGGCCTCCGGAACCGATGAGAGCTTTTCCGATGGACTGCTGGAGTACCCCCAATATACCCGTCCGCAGCTCTTCGAGGGGGTTCCGATCCCTCAAATCCTGACCTCCGGCGACCATGCCAAGGTCGCGGCCTGGCGGCGCGCGGAATCCGAGGCGCTGACGGCGGCCCGGCGGCCGGATTTGTGGGCCAAGGCGCCGAATCGGCCCGGACGCCAAAAAACGCCAAAAAACAAGACAGACGGGTGACAAACGCTTTGGCTTGCCTTATAGGAGCGGCCAAATCCGCAATGGCTGGATAGACGAATTTCGCGCAGCCCCCGTTTCTCAAGGCTGGGCGCGCCGATGGAGATTTACCCATGAACCTGATCAAGCAGCTCGAAAAAGAGCAATTCGACAAGCTCTCCGCCGGCAAGGACATTCCGGAATTCGCCCCCGGCGACACCGTGATCGTCAATGTGAAGGTCGTCGAAGGCGACCGCACCCGCGTGCAGGCCTACGAGGGCGTCTGCATCGGCCGTTCCGGCGGTGGCCTCAACGAGAGCTTCACCGTACGCAAGATCTCCTATGGCGAGGGCGTTGAGCGCGTGTTCCCGCTGCTCTCCCCGATGATCGACTCAATCAAGGTCGTGCGTCGCGGCAAAGTGCGTCGCGCCAAGCTCTATTATCTCCGCAATCTCCGCGGCAAGTCGGCGCGTATCGTCGAGAAGCAGGACCGCGCGGCTGCCGTCGGCGAGTAAAACTCGGAGACAGGCATGTTTACGAAGAGCGCGGGGCAAGAACCCCGCGCTTTTTTGTTGCGCTCAGTCGTCATTGCGAGCGCAGCGAAGCAATCCAGGCTGTCTCCGCGGGTGCATTTCTGGATTGCTTCGCTGCGCTCGCAATGACGAACTTGAAACTCTCGCGCTTTTACCTCTGCATGCTATATAGCTTCTAGAATGTTTCCAGATCCGACCTGCCTCGCACCCATCCGGCGCATCGTCATCGATGATCGCTCGCGGCTGCCCGGCCGGTTCTTCGGACGCTTCGCGACCTCGGCAACGTCAGAGCTTAAGCGCGCAGCGTAAAGGCTGCGCTGACGATTTGCTGCCCCGCGCGACCGCGCATATCCGCTACACAATATTCCCGGAGCTGACGCTCATGTCCAAGCCGACCACACTGTACGACAAGATCTGGAACGACCATCTGGTGCACGAAGCCGACGACGGCACCTGCCTGCTCTACATCGACCGTCACCTGGTGCACGAGGTGACCTCGCCGCAGGCGTTCGAAGGCCTGCGCGCCACGGGCCGCAAGGTGCACGCACCCGAGAAGACGCTCGCCGTCGTCGATCACAACGTTCCGACCACCGACCGCACCAAGCCGAACCCCGACCCCGAGAGCATCGAGCAGATCAAGGCGCTGGCGGAGAACGCCAAGGAATTCGGCATCGAATATTACAACGAGTTCGACAAGCGTCAGGGCATCGTCCACGTCATCGGCCCGGAGCAGGGCTTTACGCTGCCCGGCACCACCATCGTCTGTGGTGACAGCCACACCTCGACGCATGGTGCGTTCGGCGCGCTCGCGCACGGCATCGGCACCTCCGAGGTCGAGCACGTGCTGGCGACGCAGACGCTGATCCAGAAGAAGGCGAAGAACATGCGCGTCACCGTCGACGGCAAATTGCCGGAGGGCGTGACGGGCAAGGATATCATCCTGGCCATCATCGGCGAGATCGGCACCGCGGGCGGCACCGGCTACGTGCTGGAGTATGCCGGCGATGCGATCCGCGCGCTGTCGATGGAAGGCCGTATGACGGTCTGCAACATGTCGATCGAAGGCGGCGCCCGCGCCGGCCTCGTCGCGCCTGACCAGAAGGCCTACGACTTCCTGCGCGACCGTCCCAAGGCGCCGAAGGGCGCGGCCTGGGACGAAGCGATGCGCTACTGGGAGAAGCTGCGCTCCGACGCGGGCGCGCATTTCGACCATGAGATCCGGCTCGACGCAGCAAAACTGCCGCCGATCGTGACCTGGGGCACAAGCCCTGAGGACGTCATCTCGGTGACCGGCTTCGTGCCCGATCCCGACAAGATCGAGGATGAAGCCAAGCGCATCTCCAAGCACCGCGCGCTGAAATATATGGGCCTCACCGCAGGCACCAAGATCACCGACATCAAGCTCGATCGCGTCTTCATCGGCTCCTGCACCAACGGCCGCATCGAAGACTTGCGCGCCGCCGCCAAGATCGCGGAAGGCAAGCAGGTCTCGGCCCATGTCAACGCCATGGTCGTGCCGGGCTCCGGCATCGTGAAGGAGCAGGCGGAAGCCGAGGGTCTGGACAAGGTCTTCATCAAGGCTGGCTTCGAATGGCGCGAGCCGGGCTGCTCGATGTGCCTTGCGATGAACCCCGACAAGCTGAAGCCTGAAGAGCGCTGCGCCTCGACCTCGAACCGCAACTTCGAGGGGCGCCAAGGCTTCAAGGGCCGCACGCACCTGGTGTCGCCGGCGATGGCGGCAGCCGCGGCGATCGCGGGTCACTTCGTCGACGTCAGGGACTGGCGGTGAGCCGCTCCCTGCAATTTGAGTGATCGTGGCAAGCCGCCGTTAATCGGCATGCCGACATTCTCGTCCTCGCGACGGTTTCGCGAGGACGCGCGCTATGGCCAACAAGCCTGAATATGTCGATCTGATCAGCGAGGCGACCCGCCAGCATCGGCGGCGCGCCGCGCCGCTGCGCATCGTCGCCAAGCCCGAGGTCGAGGAGACCTCGCGCCTCAGCCGCTGGCCGCCGGCGATGTTCCGGCAATGGAAGCTCGAGACCCTGACGCGCTGGAAGCCGGCGTCGTGGAAGCTGAAGGATTGGCTGTAGCCGACCGGTCCTGACGTTGCTCGTGTCATTCCGGGACGCACGAAGGTTTGCGCCCGCCGGCTAGCGCGGCGACATCACCACCACGGCCCGAAGCCGAACACGAAAGGATAGGGCACGGCGTAAGGATAAGGCCGATAATAAACGGGTCGCGCGTAGTAGTGGGGTTCGTAGGGCACGTAGCGCCGCGCAACGTCATGGTGTCGCGCGTGCGACCGTGGACCGAAGAACGCGACCCCCGCTGAGGCGTCCGGCTTCGCCACGGCCTGAGCAGCGGCGAGGCTTGGCAAGCCTGCGGCCAGCCCAAGAGCGACGGCCAGTGCAATCCATTTCGCCATGACGACCTCCGCCCTCAGCATGCGGGCTTCATCAGGCTGCCTGCAAGGAAAAACAGGTCCGGCTTTGCCGGACTGATCGGCGGCGCTACGCGGGCGTTAAACGCGTCAGCCGCGGCGCCAGTAGCAGCTCATACGCGGCACAATCACGGTGCCGCTCGGCCGATACTCCTGGACATAGGTCGCGTTGCACTCGCGGACCGCGTCGGGACCGGGATTGTAGCGCGGATAGACCCGATTCTCATCGCCATAGTAGTAGTAAGGCTGCACGCGCAGCCGGGTCGGCGGCCGCCTGCGCGGCGGCGGAGCGTCTGGCGGCGCCGCCTGGGCCAACCGGAGTTCGGGACCGGCGGTCTGGGCTTCCGCGCCGGTGCAAAATTGCGAAAACAACCCCATGCAAAGTAGAACCAGTACCGCTGTTCCCGCCCGCATCGTACCACCCGCCTGAAACAACCCCTTGATGCGCCGTACGCTCTCCGTTTTCGCGAACGGCGTCAACTCTTCGTCCAGTCCTATAAAGCCGGATGCATCACGAAGGAACCCGCGCTAAGAGAAGCGCATGTGGACGGATCTGAAAGCGCCCTCGCTGGCCGAGATGGAGGTGGTGGCGCACGACATTTTCAAGCACCTGCCGGCGCACTTTCGCAAGCTCTGCGAAGGCGTGATCATCCGGGTCGACGACTTCCCGACCGACGAGGTCCTCGATGAGATGGACTGCGAGAGCGAGTTCGACCTGCTCGGCCTGTTTCAGGGCGTCGGCCTGCCGCAGCAGAGTTTTGGCGACGTGGCGCGGCTGCCCAACATGGTCTGGCTCTACCGCCGCCCCATCCTGGATTACTGGGCCGAGCACGACGAGACGATCGGCCATATCGTCCGCCACGTGCTGATCCACGAAATCGGCCACCATTTCGGCCTCTCGGATGACGATATGGCGGCGATTGAGGCCCAAGCAGACTAGATCTGCCGAATTCGGCCTAGGATTTCCGCCCCGATCGCGATAAATAGCTTTTCCCCTGACCCACCCCGGGAAGCGCAACCATGGACAAGTTCACCACGCTGGAAGGCGTCGCGGCGCCGCTGAAGATCATCAATGTCGACACCGACATGATCATTCCGAAGCAGTATCTGAAGACCATCAAGCGCACCGGCCTTGGCAAGGGGCTTTTCTCCGAGCAGCGCTACAAGGACGATGGCAGCGAGAATCCGGATTTCGTGCTCAACCAGCCGGCCTATCGCAATGCCAAGGTGCTGGTCGCCGGCGACAATTTCGGCTGCGGCTCGAGCCGCGAACATGCGCCCTGGGCACTGCTCGACTTCGGCATCCGCTGCGTGATCTCGACCTCGTTCGGCGACATCTTCTACAACAACTGCTTCAAGAACGGCATTCTGCCGATCCGCGTCAGCCAAGAAGACCTCGACAAGCTGTTCGACGACGCTGAGCGCGGCGCCAATGCGACGCTGACGATCGACCTGCCGAACCAGGAGATCCGCGGTCCCGACGGCGGCAAGGTCAAGTTCGAGATCGACCCGTTCCGCAAGCACTGCCTGATCAACGGCCTCGACGACATCGGCCTGACGATGGAGAAGAAGGCCTCGATCGACACCTACGAGGACAAGCTCAAGCGCGAGCGCGCCTGGGCCTGAGATCGGCATTTCGGTTCGAGCCCCGGTGCTGTCAGCGCCGGGGCTTTTTCTTTGCCCTCGTTATCCCGTATAGCTTCGCCTCATGCTGCCCGAAATCGTCACCTTCTGGCATGGTCCGATGGATGCGCTACGCCAGACCTGTCTGCGCTCGCAGCTCGCGGCCGGTCACAAGGTCACGGTCTACAGTTTCGACACCATTCCCGGCCTGCCCGCGGGCGTCGGCAACGCCGATGCCGAGGCGATCCTGCCGCATGCCTTCTCCGAGAGGCTGCGGCCGCCGCAGCCGGATGGAAGCTGGCGCGACTGGACCACGCTGCAGTTCAGCGACTTCTTTCGGATGAAGCTGATGGCCAAGGGCCTCGGCCTCTGGCTCGACGCCGACGTGCTGCTCTTGAAACCGGTCGAGATCAATCCGGCAAAGCCTTACTTCGCTTGGGAGCGGCCGCGCCAGCTCGGCAACTCCGTGATCTACCTGCCGGCAGAGCATGGCATCGTCCGCGCCTTCGAAGAGCTGATGGAGCAGGAGGAGCTGACGCCGGACTGGCTGTCGCTGCGCCATCGCATCACGTTTGCGATGCGTCGCCTGCGCGGCGGCTCGAACCGCCTCTCCGACATCCGCGTCGCGATCTTTGGGCCGGCGGCGCTGACCGCACTCGCCCGCCGCACCGGCGAGTTGAACTGCGCGCTGCCGAAGCAGTCGTTCTACGCCGTGCATGCCGAGCCAAAGCTGTTCTTCGAACCAATGAGCTATCTCGGCCTCGTCACCAACCCCGAGATCATCGGCCTGCACGTCTCGCCAAAAGGCCGCGGCGGCCAGCCACCGATTCCGGGCAGCCTGTATGCGTGGGCGGCGGAGCGGTTTCGCTAGCTCCCATCTCGTGCCCCGACGCAGCGCAGCACGTGAGTGATGCGCTGCTGAGCCGGCGCCCAATAATTGCGGGACGATGGGTCCCCGCTCTGCGGAGCGGCACTTTGGACGATGCTCCGCATCGCCAAGCGCGCCGCACCCGCGTCCGGGATACGAGAGTCCTATTTGATCCAGCGCAACGCACTTTCCTGCAGCTCTGCTCTATTCGGCGCGAATTCCACGACTCGAATGGAGCGTTGCATGAGCACCGCAAGCAGGCCTTATCCCATCGTCCAGGATCTCATCGAGTCCTTTGCCGGCTGGCTGAAGCATCACCGCGAGCTGAACGAGATGCGGCAGCTCGACCGCTCCGACTTCAACCGGATCGCGGGTGATCTCAGGATTTCGCCCGACGATCTGGAGGAGCTGGTCCGTCATGGCCGGCACGCCGCCGACGAGCTGCCGAAGATGCTGGAGCAGCTCGGCATCAGCGCGGAGCGTCTCGGGCGCGCCCAGCCGTTGCTGCTGCGTGACATGGAACGCGTGTGCGCGCTCTGCGGCCACAAGGCGCAGTGCGACCGCGATCTTGATAGCGGCACCGCCGCCGAGAACTATCACGGCTATTGCGGCAACGCCTCGACGCTGGAATCGCTCGATCGCGCAGACCTCGCACCGCATTGATGCGGCGCGGTCACAACATCGCCGTTCGCCCTTCCTGCGCGGGCGGCCTACGCGTTGCGAGCATCTGCAGAATGCGCTGCAGCAGCAGTTGCGGAGCGAGCCGGGTTGGCAAAGCATCATCGCTGCACAGCTCGGCTGCCGCGTCTACAGCTCGCTTGGGGGTGCCGGTCAGCAGCATCGTCGTGTGCGGGCTGTGCTGCTTCACCCACGTCGCAATGCCGAACCCATCGCCGGCAAGTTGGATACTGCTGATGACGGCGCCGACGTCGAAGCGACGATCCTCAAGAGCTTCGATAGCTTCCTCGGTGGTTACGGCTTCCAGAACTTTGTATCCGCAGTCGCGCAGATACTGCGCGATGGGCATGCGCACCAGAACGTCATGCTCGGCCAGAAGAACCGTCCCCCGCTGCCCATGTCGCGGTGCTTGTTCCATCAGCCTCAACGGTGGGGGAGTCTCGACGTTCCTAACAGCCCGTCAATTAGCTGGATAACCCGCACGGGATCGTAGGGCTTCGGAACAAACTGATTGGCAACGAAACCGTTGGGCGGCTCACTCGAGGTGAGAACGACAGTCAGAGCAGGAAACCGCTCGCTCAGGACCAACGCAAGCGTCGCCCCATCCATAGATCCCGGCATGCGAATGTCGCTAAAGACGATGGAGACATCGGCGCCGGCATTCAGGACGTCCATGGCCTCATCGGCGGTGCTACATTCAACAACCTGGAAGCCAGAGCTGCGCAGCTCGTCGGCAATCATTGCCCGGATGAAATAATCGTCCTCGACCACCATCACCGCCGCACGCGAACAGGTGAAGCGGTCCAGCGACCTGTCAGGGCTTCTGATCATAGACGACCCGCTAGATGGTTAGGACCCCTCTTCCTTAAGCATTTCTCCTCATTGAGGTTCCTGACACAGCACCGCTATCGATCCTGATACTTCACCTAGGTTAAGCATCGCCGTTGAATGGTACACTCGCGCGTGCATCGGCGTTTGCCGAAACGCCCCCCGCAACCGTTCAATCGGGCTCGTTGCGGCGTATCGCGGAAGGCGAAGATTATGAGGCGAAGATTATTAAGAACGAACGCTGAGCCATCCGGTTACAAAGCAAACTCGCGAGGTGAACTCATGCGTCGTTCAGACCTGGCAGCCATCCTGTTCCTGATGTCTGGGATCATTCCCGTCACCGCGTCTGCTCAGCAGACAACGTCAGACACGAACCAATCCACGAGCCAAGCCGGCCCCGAGCGCCCCGCGCAACAGTCGGGCCAGTCGCAGGCCCAAGACACTCCAACTCAGCCGGAACGTACACCGCAACAGTCAGACCAATCTCGCGACCGGGACCGCCGCAACGCCGAAGACACACGGATCAATCGAGATTGGACGGCGCGGCAGCGTGGTGAGGACCGTATGGACATGGACCGCATGCGTCAGCGCCAGGGGCGCATGATGGACCAGGATGAAGATCATCGGACCACCGGCCGAAACTGGCGGCAAGACGATGATGACATGGATCGCGGCCGCAGATATGGCTCTGTGGACCGGAGCGAGGGCCGTTACTATGAAGTCCGGCCTCGTCCTCGCGTGAAGACCTGTATCGAATACGAAAACGGGGACGAGTTCTGCCGGTATCGCGACTAGCCGATGCAGTACGCGCCTTAACCCTTACCCATCGCAGCGATCGCGTCAGCGATCTCGATCGTGCGCCGCGCCATGTCGGCGTGCAGGCGTTCCACCATCTGGCCATCGAGCCGGATCGCGCCGCGTGACACATTCTCCGGCAATTCGAACGCCGCAATGATCTTGCGGGCACGCGCAACTTCTTCTTCAGGCGGCGTGAAGATCGCGTTGCAGGCATCGATCTGCGACGGATGGATCAGCGTCTTGCCGTCGAAGCCGAGATCGCGGCCTTGCGCGCATTCCGTCGCGAAACCATCGGAATTGTTGATGTCGCTATAGGGGCCGTCGAGGATTTCGAGGCCATGGGCGCGCGTCGCGAGGATGCAGTGGGTGATCATCGGGATCATCGCGGCGCGGCCCGGCAGCATCCGGATCCGCGTCTCCCGCGAGATGTCGTTGGGCCCGAACACGAAGCCCGACAGCCGCGTCTTCGGATCGCGCCCGGCTGCAGACAGCTCCTCGGCGTGCAGCACCGCGCGCGCGGTCTCGATCATGGCCCAGACCCTGACCGTCGGCGCGGCGCCGAACTCGGCCAGCCGGCGGCCGATCGTGTCGAGGTCCTCGACGCTGGAGACCTTTGGAACCAGGATGCCGTCCGGCGACGCCTTGGCCGCCATCGCGATGTCATCGGCCCACCAGGGTGTGTCGAGGCCGTTGGTCCGGATCAAAATCTCGCGCCTGCCGAACCCCTTGGCCGCGATCGCGGCGGCGATCTGGTCGCGCGCCACCGCCTTGGCGTCGGGGGCGACGGAATCCTCGAGGTCGAGGATCAGCCCGTCGGCGGACAGGTTGCGCGCCTTTTCAAGGGCGCGGGGGTTGGAACCGGGCATGAACAGATGGCTGCGGCGCGGGCGGGTCATGCAAGCGTTCCTTCCGGTTTCCTCGAGCGGGCTGTTACCGAAGCCGATAGCATCTGGCCTGCCTATTCGAAAGGCTTGTTCGCCCCTTCGGCATATGATTAGGCATGGGTCATGAGCACGTTCCCTCAGCACTTGCTGGACGGCTACAGGGCGTTCGCCACCCAACGGCTGCCGGCCGAGCAGAACCGCTACCGCGAGCTGTCAGTGAAAGGGCAGTCGCCGGAAGTGATGGTGATCGGCTGCTGCGATTCCCGCGTCTCACCTGAGGTGATCTTCGACGTCGGCCCGGGCGAGCTGTTCGTCGTCCGCAACATCGCCAATCTGGTGCCGGTGTATCAGCCCGATGAAGGCGCGCACGGCGTCTCGGCTGCGCTGGAATATGCGGTCACCGTACTGCGCGTCAAACACATCGTGGTGCTCGGGCATGCGCAATGCGGCGGCATCCGCGCCTTCGTCGACAAGATCGAGCCGCTCACCCCCGGCGATTTCATCGGGCGCTGGATGCAGATGTTCATCAAGCCCGGCGAGGTCGTCGAGCAGCGCGAGCACGAGACGATGGCACAATTCGTCGAGCGCATCGAGAAGGCCGCAGTATTCCGCAGCCTCGAAAACCTCATGACCTTCCCGTTCGTGCGCAAGGCCGTGGAGAGCGGCCACACTCAGCTCCATGGCGCCTATTTCGGCGTCGCCGAGGGATCGCTATTCGTGCTGGACAAGGTGGCGAAGGAATTTCGCAGCGTGCGAGAAAGCGAATAGCGAATGGCGAGTAGCGAATAGAGGATATCCATTCGCTATTCGCCACTCCCTATTCGCTAACTACGCCGCTTTCTTCTTGGCGCTGATCAGCTTGCGGTTGATCAGGACCTCGGCGATCTGGATGGCGTTCAGCGCGGCGCCCTTGCGCAAATTGTCCGACACGCACCACAGCACGAGGCCGTTCTCCACGGTCGCGTCCTCGCGGATGCGGCTGATATAGGTCGCGTCTTCGCCAGCCGCCTCATAGGGCGTGGCGTAGCCGCCGGGCTCCTGCTTGTCGATGACGAGACAGCCGGGCGCCTTGCGCAGGATCTCGCGCGCTTCATCCGCGGTGATCGGGTTCTCGAACTCGATGTTGACGGCCTCGGAGTGGCCGACGAACACCGGCACGCGCACGCAGGTCGCGGAGAGCTTGATCTTGGGATCAAGAATCTTCTTGGTCTCCGCCATCATCTTCCACTCTTCCTTGGTGTAGCCGTCCTCCATGAAGACGTCGATGTGGGGGATGACATTGAAGGCGATGCGTTTGGGGAATTTCTTCGCGATCAGCTCGTCATTGGTGTAGACGGCCTTGGTCTGCGAGAACAACTCGTCCATCGCATCCTTGCCGGCGCCCGACACCGACTGATAGGTCGAGACGACGACGCGCTTGATCGTCGCCTTGTCGTGCAGCGGCTTCAGCGCGACGACGAGCTGCGCCGTCGAGCAGTTCGGGTTGGCGATGATGTTCTTCTTCGAGAAGTCCTTGGTCGCGTCCGCATTCACTTCCGGCACGATCAGCGGCACGTCCGGATCCATGCGCCAGGCCGAGGAATTGTCGATCACGACCGCACCGGCGGCACCGATCTTCGGCGACCATTCCTTCGACACCGAACCGCCCGCCGACATCAGGCAGATGTCGATGTCGGAGAAGTCGTAATGCTCGAGCGCTTTGACCTTCAAGGTGCGGTCGCCATAGGAGACTTCGACGCCGACGCTGCGGCGCGACGCCAGCGCCACGACCTCGTCCGCGGGGAATTTACGCTCATCCAAAATGTTGAGCATTTCCCGTCCGACGTTGCCGGTCGCTCCGACGACTGCGACTTTGTAACCCATCGTTCACTCTCCGATGAAAAAGGCCCTCCTGCGAGATCACGCGCAAGCAGGAAGAGCAGCGCTTCTATGCGAGAACCGGCCTCAAGACAACGTTCGACCGTATCTGAAGGCAGTGAATGCAGGCGTTCCCGGTCGGCCCGGCCGCTACTCCCACCAGGACCAGCATCCTTCTGGCGCTCGCCGGCTTTGCCGACGAGGTCGTCGGCACGCTGGCGCACCTGTTCGCCTATGTGGGGGCGCTGGCGCTCCTTGCCATCCTCGGCGTTGCGGCTCTCGGCCAGCTCCCGGACCTGAGCAACGATGAGCCCGCGCTGAAGCCGGGCTGGAG
This sequence comes from Bradyrhizobium sp. ISRA430, assembly GCF_029909975.1. Lineage (NCBI taxonomy): Bacteria > Pseudomonadati > Pseudomonadota > Alphaproteobacteria > Hyphomicrobiales > Nitrobacteraceae > Bradyrhizobium > Bradyrhizobium sp. ISRA430. The sequence goes on along the minus strand of NZ_CP094516.1, from coordinate 5,615,360 downwards.
CGTCGCCGACCGCTCGCATCCGGCATTCGCTCTCAGCCGACTTGATTCATCTGAAAAATCAGCCTCTTACATCATTCTCCGACACCCCGGCGGCGGCCGCAGGGACGTCATGCGCTGGACCGGCGAGGCCGATGGGATCGTCGCCGAGCTCGACATCTACCGGCCCGGCGGCGAATTCGACGCAGGCCAGCCGGCCTCCGCCATCCTGGCCAGCGTGATGGGCGCAACAGTGCCGCTCGAGCAAGCCGGACTGATCGACACGAAATTCGGACCGGTCGCGCTGTTCCGCTCCGGCGGGACGGCGAGGGAGACCCGGTCGTGCCTGGGCTTTCTCAAGCGCAGCGTCGACCCGGCGCTCCATATCTCCGGGTTCTCTTGCCAGGGCGACACCCCGCCCGCGCAGCGCGCGGCGATCGCCTGCACGCTGAACCGGCTGACGCTTTTGACCGCGGGCAATGAGCCGAAGCTGGCGGAATTGTTCGCCCATGCCGAGCTCAGGCGCCGTCCGTGCGGCCCAACCGGATCGCCGGATTGGCTGCTGGGAGCCGAGCAGGCGCAGTTGCGCGGGACGCTTTGACCGGCATCAAGGTCAAGTCGCTGGCTTTCATGCAACTTTTGACTGCGCGTACGATTATTCCGTTCTGGTGTGACCCAATAGACCTAGTTGTGGCCGCCCCTGTCGGGCTAGTATGGGGTGAAATTGATTGGCGGCTTGCCGCCTGAAGGGGACGTGATGAGCTCGAAATTCTCTGCCGCGAACAAATTGGCGATCTGGCTTGCGGCGGGCGCCGTGATTGCCGCAGGGCTCACGACGCCGGCCTCGGCCGAGACCAGGAAGCAGCGCTATGACGGCGCGAGCGGTCCCAACGCGGTCTATCAGCAGGGCCCGCGCACCCGCCTCTATGTGAGCAAGCGCTCCTGGCTCGATGGCGGCACCGAGGTCAATCCGGGCGACCGCAAGTTCATGGACTATGCGTTCCCGTCGCCGTACGGGTACCCGACTTTCGCGCGCGAGAACAACAACCGTCCGATCGATCGCCAGCCGCTGTCTACACCGTCCGACGTCGGCGGCTATCCGCGGAATTTCCCGCTTTACTGAAGCGCATATAGCGGACCGAATCGAAAAGGCCGGGCGAGAGCCCGGCCATTTATTTTGGAGATCCCGTAGGGTGGGCTAGCGCAGCGTAACTCACCTCTTTGGCTTCCGCGGAGATAGAAGTGGTGGGTTACGCCGAACGGATTGCGCTTCGCGCAGCCGCAGGGCTAATCCACCCTCAGATGCGCCGCTTGCCGCTTACGCGTGCAGCTTCTGCAATTCCTTCAGGATCGCTTCGCCCATCTGCGTGGTCGAGGCGGCGGTGGTGCCTTCCGACTTGATGTCGGCGGTGCGCAGGCCGCTCGCGAGCACGGCGGCGATCGCCTGGTCGACCTTGTCGGCGAGCGCGCCCATGTCGAAGGAATAGCGCAGCGCCATGCCGAAGGACGAGATCATCGCGATCGGATTGGCGAGGCCCCTGCCGGCGATGTCGGGCGCCGAGCCGTGCACCGGCTCGTACAGCGCCTTGCGCTTCTTGCTCTTCACGTCGACCTCGCCGAGCGAGGCCGACGGCAACATGCCGAGCGAGCCCGTCAGCATCGCCGCGATGTCGGAGAGCATGTCGCCGAACAGGTTGTCGGTGACGATGACGTCGAACTGCTTCGGCCACTTCACCAGCATCATGCCGCCGGAATCGGCGAGCTGATGCTCGAGCGTGACGTCTGCATATTCGCGCTTGTGGACCTGCGTCACCACCTCGTTCCAGAGCACGCCCGACTTCATGACGTTGCGCTTTTCCATCGACGTCACCTTGTTGCGGCGCTTCTTGGCAAGGTCGAAGGCGACGCGGGCGATGCGCTCGATCTCATAGGTGTCGTAGACCTGGGTATCGATGGCGCGCTTCTGGCCGTTGCCGAGATCGGTGATGGTCTTGGGCTCGCCGAAATAGACGCCGCCGGTGAGCTCGCGCACGATGACGATATCGAGGCCTTCGACCGCCTCGCGCTTCAGGCTCGAGGCATCGGCCAGCGCCGGGTAGCACACGGCGGGACGGAGGTTGGCGAACAGGCCGAGATCCTTGCGGAGGCGCAACAGGCCGGCTTCCGGGCGCACCTCGTAAGGCACGGCATCCCACTTGGGGCCGCCGACCGCGCCGAAAATTACGGCATCGGCATCCCTGGCCTTGGCCATGTCGCCTTCCGAGATCGATACCTTGTGGGCGTCATAGGCGGCGCCGCCGACGAGCCCGCTCTCGGTCTCGAATTTGGCAATGCCTGCCGAATTGAGCCAGTCGATCAGCCGCTTCACCTCGCCCATCACTTCCGGGCCGATGCCGTCGCCGGGGAGCAGCAGCAATTTGTGGGTCGCCATGACGTTTTTTCCTCCATTTCGTCATGGCCGGGCTTGTCCCGGCCATCCACGTCTCGCCTGGGTGGCGCAGAAGGCGTGGATGCCCGGCACAAGGCCGGGCATGACGGCGCCTCGTGAATTTCGGCCGGAGTGCTAGAGCGGCATTGCGCGCTTGGCAAGACACCATTGCCGGGGCGCACCTGTGCAAGCCACCCCTCGCCTGCCACACTCCCCGCGCCCGGAGTACCCCTTGCACGCCCCAGACCGCCCCCAATCCGACGCGCATCCCGCGCGGCTGATCCTGACACTGTCGCTGGCGGCGACGGTCGGGCTCGGCATCGGCCGTTTTGCCTATGCCCTGGTGCTGCCGGACATGCGGGACAGCCTGAACTGGTCCTACTCGGCGGCCGGCTTCATGAACACCATCAACGCCGTCGGCTACCTTGCGGGCGCGCTGATGGCCTCCCGGCTGATCGGGCGGGTCGGCTGGTCGGTCGCGATCCGCGGCGGAACGGTGGCCTGCGTCGCCGCCCTCGCGGTGTGCGCGCTGACCGGCAATTTCGTCGCGCTGAGCCTTGCGCGACTCGTGCTGGGCCTGGGCGCCGCGGCCGGCTTCGTCGCCGGCGGCGCGCTGGCCGCCATCATCGCGCAGGCCCATCCGCAGCGGGCGAATTTCCTGCTCAGCCTGTTCTATGCCGGCCCTGGCGTGGGCATCCTCGCCTCCGGGCTGATTGCGCCGTTTGCCTTGCAGTATTTCGGGCCGGGCTCGTGGTGGATCGTGTGGTGGACGCTGGCGCTGCTCTCCGCCGCGATGACGATCCCGCTGTTCCTGATCCGCATCGAGAGCCGCGCGCGTTTCACGGAAGGCACCCACGCCTCCTTCGCGATCCCTCCCGTGCTGATCTATCTCGCCGGCTATTTCCTGTTCGGCGCGGGCTACATCGCCTACATGACCTTCATGATCGCCTATGTGCGCGATGCCGGCGGCGGCGCCGCTGCACAGGCCGCGTTCTGGGGCCTGATTGGCGTCAGCGCGTTTGCGACACCGTGGATCTGGCGCGGCGTGCTTGCGCTCGATCGCGGCGGACTTGCCACCGCCATCATCCTCGGCACCAACGCGCTCGGCGCCGCCCTGCCGATTCTCGGACATTCGACGATGTGGCTGACGATCTCCGCGGTCGTGTTCGGCGTCGCCTTCTTCGCGGTCGTCGGCTCGACCACCGCCTTCGTGCGCTTCAACTATCCGCATGAGGCCTGGCCGACCGCGATCGCGGCAATGACGATCTCGTTCGGCGTCGGCCAGACGCTGGGGCCAATCGTGGTCGGCGCGATCACGGATGCGCTGGGCAGCCTCTCCTATGCGCTGAACGTGTCTGCGGCGCTGCTCGCGCTCGGCGCTCTGGCGGCGCTGTGTCAGCGGAAGGTGGGGCCGAAGCACCCGGCGCCGTAGGGCGGGTTAGCGCCAGCGTAACCCACCAGTCTCTTGACGCGCGGGAGGGCGAAGCGGTGGGTTACGCTTCCGCTCTCGCTCTTCGAGCTACGGCGGACAAGTCGCTTTACCCACCATACAAATGTGGAGGCTAACTCCCGCTGAACGAATTGTACCCCTGGTCTTCCCAATAGCCGCCCTTGTAGTCGTTGGTGACTTCCATCGAGACGACGTATTTCGGGTTCTTGAAGCCGAGTTTTGTCGGCACGCGGATTTTCATCGGGAAGCCGTAGGCGCGCGGCAAAATGTCGTTCGCGAACTTGAACGTCATCTGCGTCTGCGGATGCAGCGCGCTGCGCATGTCGAGCGGCGAGTTGTAGCCGTCCTTGTCGGCGCACTGGAACCAGACATATTTGGCGCGGGTGTCGGCGCCGACCAGCTTGAGGAAGTCACGCAAGGGCGTACCGGTCCAGCTTCCGATCGCGCTCCAGCCCTCCACGCAGATGTGACGCGTGATCTGCGTGACCTGCGGCAGCTTGTAGAGATCAGGAAGCGTCCACGACTTCTTGTTGTCGACGAGGCCGCGCACCTCGAGCTTCCAGTCGTCGGCGTCGATCTCGGGCGCATCGTCGAGATCATAATAGCCGTTGAAGGGGAAAGGTTTGGTGATCGCGCTCTCGGGGAAGGTCGGCGCCAGCGCGTCGGGATTGAACATCCAGGCCTGCACGGCGTCGTTGAATTTCGACACCTTCGCCAGCATGGTCTCGGCCGAGGAGGAGTCGATGACGTCGCAGCCGGTGAGCAGCGTCAGCGCGCCGAGGCTGGCGCCGCCCGCGATGAAGCGGCGGCGGGTGAAGTCCGGCATCGCCTTGATGGAGTCCTTGATCAGCAGCCGCTTGTCGACGCCGGGGATCAGGAATGAACGCTTGGCCATGATTGTGCTCCCTCTCATCGACCGATGATCATGGCGCGCAGGCTCTTCGGCACGAGCAGCGCCAGCGCAACGTGGATCACGAGAAAGGCGCAGATCGCGGCCATGCAGAAGAAATGGACGTAGCGCGCGGTCGGATAGTCGCCGAACAGCATCACCAGATAGTAGAGCTGCACCGGCTTCCAGATCGACAGGCCCGACAGCACGATGAGGATGCCGACCACGATGATGCCGGCATAGAGCAGGCGCTGCACGTAATTGTAAACGGTGAGATCGTCATGGCTGAGCTTGAAGGTCAGCGCCGCCTTGACGTCATGGATCACACCCGCCGGCGTGATCGGCAGCAATTTTTTCCGGAAGCGGCCGGTGGCAAGACCGGTGACGAGATAGGCGAGCCCGTTGACTATCAGCAGCCACATCGCCGCGAAATGCCAGAGCAGCGCGCCACCGAGCCAGCCGCCGAGCGTGATGTCGCGGGAGAAGCTGAAGTTGAACAGCGGCGAGGCGTTGTAGATCTGCCAGCCCGACATGATCATCAGGATCACGGCAAGAGCATTGATCCAGTGCATGACCCGGACCCAGGCCGGCTGGATCACTTTGGCCGGGGTGGCCCTGGCCTGCGCTTCGGTTACGGTGAGGCTCGACATGATGGTTCCGTCCTGGGCGTCGTGTGTGGGTAAATATACGCCGGTCTTGCGCTTTCGTTACGCCCCGCTTGCTATCGAATCGATGCAAGCGAGGTATCGTCGTCACAATAAAGCGAGCCGGTGCCCCGGCTCGCCGATTCGTCACACCCTGTCTTTTCGGGGATGAAACAGGCTTGCGCGGTGTTACGTCGCGGGCATCAGCACGGTGTCGACCACATGGATGACGCCGTTCGACTGGTTGACGTTGGAGATCGTCACCATAGAGGTACCGCCCTTGGCATCGACGATCCAGGTCTTGCCGTCCATCTTCTTGACGGTGAGCTCCTCGCCTTCGGCGGTCTTCAGCTTCTTGCCGTCGGTGAGAGCGGAGGCCTCGAGCTTGCCGGGCACGACATGGTAGGTGAGGATCTTGGTCAGAGTCGCCTTGTTCTCAGGCTTGACCAGGCTATCGACGGTGCCGGCCGGCAGCTTGCCGAAGGCGGTGTTGGTCGGTGCGAACACCGTGAACGGGCCCTTGCCTTCCAGCGTCTGCACGAGACCAGCCGCCTTCACCGCCGCCACCAGCGTGGTGTGGTCCTTCGAGTTGACCGCATTCTGGATGATGTTCTTGGAGGGGAACATCGCCGCGCCGCCGACCATGACGGTCTTCTCCTCGGCGCGGACGGGTGCGACGACGGTCGCCGTGATGGCCAGTGCGCTGAAGGCGGCGGCGGCGAGATAGGCAATGCGCTTCGACATGGAGAGTCTCCCGATTGGATTGTGACCGGCAGTCGCCGGCGGATGAGTTGGGCAACGACGGACTGCGACGTTTGAGGTGAGGCAGCCCGTCGTTGGTCCGAACTACGGGAGGGTTTGCGCAGCGGTTTCGGGGAATAATTTATTGTGATGCGTGAAACTTTGCAGGAGGGATTTCGTGTGGTGGCGCGGTCGCGCTACGCGCTCATTTGTCGTCCTGGCGAAAGCCAGGACGACGAGGGAGGATGTAGCGCGCTGCACGCCTCGATGTCGTAGGGTGGGCAAAGGCGCGACAGCGCCGTGCCCACCATGTATTCGCGATTGAGGCGCGCGTTGTGGGCACGCTTCGCTTTGCCCACCCTACAGGACAACGTGTTCTGCTAATCCCTGCTCATCGGCGTCTGGATGAACCCGCGATTATGCGTCGGGCTGATCAGCACCTCGTTGATGCAGACGCGCGGCGGCATCGATGCGATGAAGGCGATGGTGCGCCCGAGATCTTCGGATTGCAGCATCCTCCCCTGCTCCTCCTCGCTCGGCACCACGGGCCGCAGCTTCAGGATTGGGGTAGCGACCTCGCCCGGCATAAGGCAGCAGGCGCGCAGGCCGTTGACGCATTCGTCCATGTTGAAGGAATGGGTCAGCGCCAGCACTGCATGCTTGGTGGTGGTGTAGGCCGGGCCCGGCATCTTCGAGACGTGGCGGCCGGCCCAGGACGAGACGTTGATGATCGAGCCGTCCTGCTGCTTGCGCATCGTCGGCAGCACCGCGCGCATGCAATACAGCACGCCGTTGAGATTGACCTGGACGAGCTTGTCCCAGCCCTCCAGTTCCATGTCCTTCCAGCTCCGCTTGGGAACGTTGATGCCGGCATTGTTCACGAGAAGGTCGATGCGGCCGTGCTTTGCGACGATTTGATCGGCCGCCTTCTGGGCATCGGCTGCGACCGACACGTCCAGCGCCAAAGCCTCGGCCGTGCCGCCAGCCTTGCTGATCTTCGCAACCACGGCATCCAGGGCATCTTTGCGCCGGCCCGAGACCACCACCGTCCAGCCGTCGGCCGCGAGCGCCTTCGCGCCGGCCTCCCCGATCCCGCTGCCGCCACCGGTGACCCAGGCCACGCGTTTCCCGTTTTTGGTCATGCAAACTGTCTCCGTTGCTTCATTGGGGCGGTTTTTGCTAATCCAGCCCTCGGTTTTGACCGGCCTTGTTTTACAAGCCTTGCGGTCGAGGAAATCTTGCATGAACGAAGCAGCCAACGCCAACCTGTTTTCCCGCCTGTTCGACGGCCTCGATGATCCCAAGCGCCTCGCGATCGAGACGCGTGATGGGACCCGTATCAGCTATGGCGATCTGATCGCACGCGCTGGACAAATGGCAAACGTGCTGGTCGCGCGCGGCGTGAAACCCGGTGACCGCGTCGCGGTCCAGGTCGAGAAATCCGTCACCAACATCGTGCTGTATCTCGCAACCGTGCGAGCCGGCGCGGTCTACCTGCCGCTCAATACCGCCTACACGCTGAACGAGCTCGACTATTTCATCGGCGATGCCGAGCCCGCGCTGGTGGTTTGCGATCCCTCCAAGGCCGAGGGCCTCGCCCCGGTTGCCGCCAAGGTGAAGGCCAAGGTCGACACGCTGGGGCCGGACGGCAATGGCTCGCTGACCGAGGCCGCCGACAAGGCCAGTAGCGAGTTCACCACAGTGCCGCGCGCAAGCGACGACCTCGCCGCCATCCTCTACACGTCCGGCACCACCGGCCGCTCCAAGGGCGCGATGCTCACGCACGACAATCTCGCATCGAACTCGTTGAGCCTCGTCGACTACTGGCGCTTCACCGACAAGGACGCGCTGATCCACGCGCTGCCGATCTATCACACCCACGGTCTGTTCGTGGCGACCAACGTGACGCTGTTCGCGCGGGCGTCGATGATCTTCCTGCCGAAGCTCGACCCCGACCTCATCATCAAGCTGATGGCGCGCGCCACGGTGCTGATGGGCGTGCCGACCTTCTATACGCGCCTGCTGCAAAATCCCGCGCTGTCGCGGGAGACGACCAGGCACATGCGGCTGTTCATCTCCGGCTCGGCGCCGCTGCTCGCCGAGACCCATCGCGAATGGTCGGCACGCACGGGCCATGCGGTGCTCGAGCGCTACGGCATGACCGAGACCAACATGAACACGTCGAATCCCTATGACGGCGAGCGTGTGCCCGGCGCGGTCGGCTTTCCCCTCCCCGGCGTCGCCGTGCGCGTGACCGAGCCCGAGACCGGCAAGGAGCTGCCGCGCGACGAGATCGGCATGATCGAGGTGAAGGGCCCGAACGTGTTCAAGGGCTATTGGCGCATGCCGGAGAAGACTAAATCCGAATTCCGGCCCGACGGCTTCTTCATCACCGGCGATCTCGGCAAGATCGACGATAAGGGTTACGTCCACATTCTCGGCCGCGGTAAGGATCTCGTGATCTCCGGCGGCTTCAATGTCTACCCGAAGGAGATCGAGACCGAGATCGACGCCATGCCCGGCGTGATCGAGTCCGCCGTGATCGGCGTGCCGCATGCGGATTTCGGCGAGGGCGTGACCGCCGTCTTGGTCTGCAACAAGGGCGCAGACGTGAGCGAGGCCTCGGTTCTGAAGGCGCTCGACGGCCGTCTGGCAAAGTTCAAGATGCCCAAGCGCGTCTTCGTCGTCGACGAGCTGCCGCGCAACACCATGGGCAAGGTGCAGAAGAATATTTTGCGGGATACGTACAAGGATATCTACGCCAAGAAGTGAGGGGCTTAGTAGCTCCGGGGCTGGGGACGCATGAAACTCGAGCAGGCTGTCCGGATCAACCATTATCTCCTTGATGCCTGCGCGGCATTGGATCGGGCCCGAATGGCCATCGCGGGGCTTGGCAAAACCGAGCGGATCGAGCTGGAAGACCGCCTCTACGGCGTCGTCGGCGCTTTGGAGGACGAATTACTCCGGCCAATTTACGAGCAGTATCCGGATCTGGAGCCCCCAAAGCCTGACTGGGAGCCGGCCACAACTAGCAGCGAGCTCACATGGGATGATGTACGCCTCCCGGCATCCGTCACCGAGGAACGGTTCGACGAGATCATTTTCTCGGCCATGAAGCCGACTTGGCGAAAGACCGCCATGATGGTGGGTCTTGTGATGGACCGCTGTAAAGAACTGGAATTGTCGATCAGTTACGAAATGATCGCGGCACGATTGAAGGTACTTGCCGACACCGATCGGATCGAAGGGATTGGCGACCTTCGTATGTGGCGACACAGCGAAGTGCGATTGAAAGATTAATTCGCCGATTATTGCCCGCCGACGAGACTCATCACAAACCTGCTTCCGACAATGAAGAGATAACAGCCGAACGCGACTTCGAGCGCGCGCTTCGACATCGCATGCGCGGCCCTCACGCCGAGCGGTGCGGTCACAAGGCTCATCGGCATCACCACCACGGCACCGATCAGCGAGACGTAGCCGAGCGCGACCGGGAATTGCAGCGCGGCGACCGCCGGATAGCGCGCAGCCGCCGGCCAGCCGGCATAGATGTAGCCGAGCGCGCCGGGGATCGAGATCAGCACCGCGAGCGCCGATGACGTCGCCACTGCCTGATGGATCGGGCGGCCATAGAAGGTCATCAGCAGATTCGAGAACAGGCCGCCGCCGATGCCCATCAGCGTCGAGAGAATGCCGACACAGAAGCCGTAGGCGCGCATCAAGGGCCCCTTCGGCAGGTCATCGCCGAGCTTCCAGCTCTCGCGCGCGAGGATGAGGCGGGCGGCCGCGGAATAGGCGACGGCAACGAACACGATCTTGAACAAGCGTTCCGGCGCGTAGCGCGCAACCACGCTGCCGGCGACGACGCCGATCACGATCGGCAGCCACCACACGCGCAGGATGCTCATGTCGACCGCACCGCGTTTGTAGTGCGCCTGGAACGATCGGATCGAGGTCGGGATGATCACCGCAAGCGAGGTGCCGACGCAGAGCGGCATCCGCACCTCCAGCGGCACGCCGGCGATGCTGAAGCATTCGTAGAACACCGGCACCAGGATGGCGCCGCCGCCGATGCCGAACACGCCGGCAAGAAAGCCACAGAGCGCGCCAACCGCGATGAGCAGGAGCGCCAGCTCGCCGATCTCCGCAATATCAAGTCCCGCCATCAGAGCTTCCAAACTTGGTTCCGGTCGTGGCCCTGCATAGACCCTTTCACATGGCGCGACTATGCGCGAAGCTGGGTGGGCTAGCTTGCGAAATGCGGAAGGATAAAGGTGGACCAGCTCGAGGCCATGGCGACCTTCGTTCAGGTGGTGGACGCCGGCAGCTTGTCCGCCGCCGCGAGGTCGCTGCCGAGTTCGCTGACATCGGTGAGCCGGCAGATCACCGCGCTGGAACAGCATTTCGGCACGCGCCTATTGGTACGAACGACGCGGCAGATGGTGCTCACGGAAGAGGGACGCATCCTCTACGAACGCGCCCGATCGATTCTCGGCGACGTCAGGGAGATCGAGGAAGCGCTGGCGGGCACGCGACGGGAGCCCTCGGGACGCCTGCGCGTCAGCGCCCCGACCTTGATGGGACGCCTGCTGATTTCGCCGCTGCTTGGCGATTTCCTACGCCGCTATCCATCGCTCTCGGTCGAGCTGTTGCTGGTCGATCGGCGCGTCGAGCTCGTGGAAGAAGATGTCCATCTCGCGCTCCGGGTCGGACGCCTGCCGGATTCGCAGCTCGTCACGCGCAAGCTGGCCGAGGTGCAAATGATCCACTGCGCGTCGCCCGACTATTTGGCGCGGCGCGGCACGCCGCAAGCGCCCTCGGACCTCATCCAGCATGACTGCCTCGTGTTTTCCGACACGCCGGGCGTTGCCATCTGGCGTTTTGGTCGCGACGGGAAGAGCGCATCCAGGGTGCGCGTATCCGGCCGGCTGTGGGTCAACAGTCTCGACGCGCTGGTCACGGCCGCGCGGAATGGCGCGGGCATCGTCCGCGTGCCGTCATGGCAGGTGGACGCAGAGCTGGCCGAGGGGCGACTGTGCCGCATCCTCGGGGATCACGAGCCGGCCCCTGCGCCGCTCCACGCGCTCTATGGGCCGTCCCTGCGGGGATCTGCGAAGATTCGGGCTTTCGTGGACTTCCTGGCCGAACGCTGGCGCAAGAACCATCCGTTCAGTTTGGTGGAGCTCTAGTGCTTTCGCCGTGGTCATTCCGGACGTGATCACCGAGCAACCCGAGCGCCGGCTGAGCGTTGCGGCTGGGTGGATTGCGGAATGTGCATATCCGTTGCCAGAAAGAGGACGATCAAAATGACTCGGGCCGGGCAAGTGAACGAGCGGGCGAGCTGAAATCCACACCCGGCGTCTTGAGAAAGCAGTCGCCAACCGCAGTCGATTAGAGGCGTTCCAATAGTGTTTTCAATGCCAATTGAGGCGTCCAAAGAAAAACTGATTCATGATTCCGTTCTTCGAGTGACTGGACACCGTCTGGTATACCAAGCCTCTGATCGGCCTTGTTTCTCGTCGCTGTAGTGCTGAACCCAGGTTCGGTTTATGGCGATTTGGTGATTGCGTCGATAGATTCGACTCCGTAAATAGGGCCGACCTTTCGCGATCCCCGCGCGCCCTTGCTGGGCCGCCATAAAACATCAAAGCCGCCCATGACCGCACGGATCGAACGACCGCTCTCGCCGCACATGCAAACCTACCGCTGGACGCTGACGATGGCGCTGTCCATCATCCACCGCGCCACCGGCATCGCCCTTTATGTGGGAACCCTGCTGCTGGCCTGGTGGCTGATCGCGGCAGCCTCGGGACCTGCCGCCTATGCCAATGTGCAGGCCTTTACCGGCAGCATCATCGGACGGCTGATCGTGTTCGGCTACACCTGGGCGCTGATGCACCATATGCTTAGCGGTATCCGGCACTTCGTGTGGGACCTCGGCTACGGCTTCAAGGCCAACGAGCGGGAAGCGCTGACCTGGGGCGCGCTGATCGGCGGCATCGCACTGACCGTGCTGATCTGGATCATCGCATACGCGATCGGAGGTGGACGATGAGCGCGACCGATACGCCGAAGCGCAGCATGCGCACCCCGCTCGGCCGCGTCCGCAATCTCGGCGCCGCGCATTCGGGCACGTCGGATTTCTGGCACCAGCGCATCACCGGCGTTGCGATGACACTGCTGATGATACCGGTGCTAGTGGTCGTCATGATGCTGCTCGGCCGCAACCAGGCCGGCGCGGCGCAGATCCTCGGCTCGCTGCCGATCGCGGTGATCATGCTGCTCTTCATCATCGCCAGCGCCTGGCACATGAAGATCGGGATGCAGGTCGTGATCGAGGACTACGTCCATAACGAGAAGCTGAAGCTCGTTTCGATCATGCTCAACAATTTCTTCTCGATCGCGGTGGCGCTCGCCTCGATCTACGCGATCCTGAAACTTTCATCCGGAGTGTAACCCATGGCCGCAGCGACGAATGGCAAGGGCAACGGCGCTCCCGCCACCAACGGAAAAGCCTACCCGATCGAAGACCACACCTATGACGTCGTCGTGGTCGGCGCCGGCGGCGCCGGCCTGCGTGCCGTGGTCGGCTGCAGCGAGGCGGGCCTGCGCACGGCTTGCATCACCAAGGTGTTCCCGACGCGCTCGCACACGGTCGCGGCGCAGGGCGGCATCTCGGCCTCGCTCGGCAACATGCACAAGGACGACTGGCGCTGGCACATGTACGACACCGTGAAGGGGTCGGACTGGTTAGGGGACCAGGACGCGATCGAATACATGGTGCGCAACGCGCCCGAGGCGGTTTACGAGCTCGAGCATTGGGGCGTGCCGTTCTCGCGCACCGAGGACGGCAAGATCTATCAGCGTCCGTTCGGCGGCATGACCATGGATTACGGCAAGGGCCAGGCGCAGCGCACCTGCGCGGCCGCCGACCGCACCGGCCACGCCATGCTGCACACGATGTACGGCCAGTCGCTGCGCCATGCGGCCGAGTTCTTCATCGAGTTCTTCGCCATCGACCTGATCATGGACGACCAGGGTGCCTGCCGCGGCGTGATCGCGCTCAAACTCGACGACGGCACGCTGCACCGCTTCCGCGCCCAGACCACGATTCTCGCGACCGGCGGCTACGGCCGCGCCTACGCCTCCTGCACCTCGGCCCATACTTGCACGGGTGATGGCGGCGGCATGGTGCTGCGCGCAGGGCTGCCGCTCCAGGACATGGAGTTCGTGCAGTTCCATCCGACCGGCATCTACGGCTCGGGGTGTCTGGTCACCGAAGGGGCGCGCGGCGAAGGCGGCTATCTCGTCAACTCCGAGGGCGAGCGCTTCATGGAGCGCTACGCGCCGTCCGCCAAGGACCTCGCCTCGCGCGACGTCGTCTCGCGCGCAATGACCATCGAGATCCGCGAAGGCCGCGGCGTCGGCAAGAAGAAGGATCACATCTTCCTGCATCTCGACCACCTCGATCCCGCAGTGCTGGCCGAGCGGCTGCCGGGCATCTCCGAATCCGCGAAGATCTTCGCCAATGTCGACGTGACGCGCGAGCCGATCCCGATCGTGCCGACCGTGCACTACAACATGGGCGGCATTCCGACGAACTATCACGGCGAGGTGCTGACCAAGAAGGACGGCGACGATAACGCGGTGATTCCGGGCCTGATGGCCATCGGCGAGGCCGCTTGCGTCTCCGTGCACGGAGCCAATCGCCTCGGCTCCAACTCGCTGATCGACCTCGTCGTGTTCGGCCGCGCCGCCGCGCTGCGCCTGGCCGAGAAGCTCACGGCCAACGCCAAGCAACCTGAGCTGCCGGCGAACTCGGCCGAGATGGCGCTCGGCCGCCTCGACCATTACCGCTATGCCTCCGGCGGCACGCCGACCGCGAAGCTGCGCGAGGGCATGCAGCACGTGATGCAGAACAACTGCGCCGTGTTCCGCACCGGCGAAGTGCTGAGCGAAGGCCAGAACCTGATCCAGAAGGTCCACAGCGGCATCACCGACATTGCTGTCTCCGACCGCTCGCTGGTGTGGAATTCCGACCTCGTCGAGACGCTCGAGTTCGACAATCTGATCTCGCAGGCGGTGGTGACGATGAACTCGGCCGCCAACCGCACCGAGAGCCGCGGCGCGCATGCCCGCGAAGACTTCGCCGAACGCGACGACAAGAACTGGATGAAGCACACGCTGGCCTGGCTGGACGACGCCGGCAAGGTCAAGATCGAGTACCGTCCGGTACACAACTACACCATGACCAACGACGTGCAGTACATCGCGCCGAAGGCGCGCGTGTATTGATCGAACAGCGAAGGCCTTATCGAAAATGGTTGAATTCGCACTTCCGAAGAACTCGAAGATCACCGGCGGCAAGACCTGGCCGAAGCCCGCAGGCGCGACGGAGCTGCGCGAATTCCGCGTCTATCGCTGGAATCCGGACGACGGCAAGAATCCGAGCATCGACACCTATTACGTCGACACCAACGACTGCGGCCCGATGGTGCTGGACGGACTGATCTGGATCAAGAACCACATCGACCCGTCGCTGACCTTCCGCCGCTCCTGCCGCGAAGGCGTCTGCGGCTCCTGCGCCATGAACATCGACGGCCAGAACACGCTCGCCTGCACCCGGTCGATGCACGACGTGAAGGACGGCGCGGTGAAGATCAATCCGCTCCCGCACCAGCCCGTGGTCAAGGACCTCGTCCCCGACCTCACCAATTTCTATGCGCAGTACGCCTCCATCGAGCCGTGGCTGAAGACGACCTCGCCGACGCCACAGAAGGAATGGCGCCAGAGCCACGAGGACCGCGAGAAGCTCGACGGCCTCTACGAGTGCATCCTCTGCGCCTGCTGCTCGACCTCGTGCCCCAGCTACTGGTGGAATAGCGAACGCTATCTCGGTCCCGCCGCGCTGCTCCAGGCTAACCGCTGGGTCTCCGATTCCCGTGACGAGGCGACCGGCGAACGGCTCGATGATCTCGAGGACCCGTTCCGGCTCTACCGCTGCCACACCATCATGAACTGCGCCAAAGCCTGCCCGAAGGGCCTCAACCCGGCGGAAGCCATCGCCGAGCTGAAGCTCAAGATGGTCGAACGGCAGATCTAGCCATCCTTCGATGCCCCGCCGGGACGGCCGGGGCATGCCGCGATCGCCGCCAACTTGAATAGAATTTGCCGCGACCCGCGCCGCGGGCGACTCCTTGGAGTACAACCAAAGGTTCCATTCACAAGTCACTTCCTTCCTCACGGGAAATTCAAGTAAGCTCACCCGTCAGGGACCGGAGCGACCGTGCAGGGCGCGCAACGCAACTCGCTGAGGCTGTTGCAGTGGATGATGGTGGCATCCCTGGCGCTGCCGATTGCGCTGTTCGTGATCGCTTCCGCGATCTCCTACGCCTCGACCAGGGACACCGCCGACCGCGAGATCGAGCGCACGCTCGATGTCGCGCATGAGCACGCGCTCAAGGTGTTCGAGACCATCGACCGCAGCCTCGCCGAGCTCAATGAGGTGGTGCGCGGCATTCCCGACGACGTCATCCGCTCGCGCGAGCCGGCGCTACACCGGCGCCTGAAGCGGCTAACGGATTTGCTGCCGCAGCTCAAATCGGCATGGATTTTCGACGCGGACGGACGATCGCTGGTCAACAGCCTCGCCTCGCCGCCGCCCGAGCTCACATTCGCCGACCGCGATTACTTCTATGCCCATGCCGACCAGAACATCGGCACTTTCATCGGCACGCCCCTAACGCCGCGCGCGCCCTATCAGGGGGCGCGCTTCTTCGGGATGAGCCGCCGCCGCGATTCCGATGACGGCCGCTTCATCGGCGTGATCCAGGCGTCCGTCCTGCCGGAATATTTCGAGAGTTTCTACGCCCGGATCGGCTCCGATCCCGGCAGCTTCTTCGCGATGGGCCGCACCGACGGCGTGGTGCTGGCGCATTTCCCGCGGCTCGATCGCGACGTCCGGCTCGACCCGGCCGGACCGGTCGGCCAGAAGATCGCAGCAAGCCCCGAGCACGGCCTCATCACCATCGCCTGGCCCTCGGACGGAATCGAGCGCCGCATCGGCTACCGGCACGTCGCGGAATATCCGATCTATGTCAGCGCCGGACTCGAGACGTCGGCGATCCGCGCGCGCTGGTTTGCCACCATGGGCCAGCATCTGGTGTTCGGCGTTCCCGCAACCGCACTCCTTTTTCTGCTGCTCGCGCTGGCGTTCCGGCGCACCCAACATCTGCAGGCCGAAGCGGCGCGGCGGCGGGAGGCTGAGGAGGCGCTCAAGCACAGCCAGCGCCTGGAGGCGCTGGGACAGCTCACCGGCGGCGTCGCGCACGACTTCAACAACCTCCTCACCGTGATCCGCGCCTCCGTCGATCTGTTGAACAGGCCGCAACTGACGGAGGAACGGCGCCAACGCTACATCACCGCGATCGCGGAGGCGGTCGCGCGCGCTGCCAAGCTGACCTCGCAGCTACTGGCGTTCGCACGGCGCCAGACCCTGAAGCCCGAGGTGTTCGACATCGGCGCGCGGATGCAGTCGCTGCACGACATGCTCGCCACGCTGCTCGGACCGGCGATCGAGATCACGATGCGGCTGCCGGCGGAGCCTTGCCTCGTCAATGCCGATGCCGGCCAGTTCGAGACGGCGCTGATCAACATGGCGACCAATGCGCGCGATGCCATGCAGGGCAAGGGCCGGATCGCCTTTACCGTGCAGACGGCGACAACCATTCCGAACACGCTGGCGCATCACGCCGGCAGCCAAAGCTTTGTCAGCATCGCGGTCAGCGACACCGGCGTCGGCATTCCCGCAGGCCAGATCGGACGCATCTTCGAGCCGTTCTTCACCACCAAGCAGGTCGGCCACGGCACCGGTCTCGGCCTGTCGCAGGTGTTCGGCTTCGCGAGGCAATCCGGCGGTGAAGTCACGGTGGAGAGCGAAGTCGGCCAGGGCAGCACCTTCTCGCTCTATTTGCCGCGCGTGCCGCCCGAGGTGCTGCCGCAACGACAGGCGCCGAACACCGCGCCGGCGGAGACCGGCAGCGGCATCTCGGTGCTGGTGGTCGAGGACAACATCGAGCTTGGCAATTTTGCCGCCGACGGCCTCACCGAGCTCGGCTACAGCATCACGCTGGTCGACAACGCCGCCGACGCGCTCTCGGAGCTGGTCGTGGATGCCGATCGCTTCGATGTCGTGTTCACGGATGTTGTGATGCCCAGCATGACCGGGCTCGATCTCGCCCAGGCGATCCATGATCGCGGCATCGGCGTGCCGGTCGTGCTGACCACCGGCTACAGCCAGGCGCTGTCCCAGGACGGGGTCGCCGGCTTCGACCTTGTGCAAAAGCCCTATTCGATTGAGGAACTGTCGCGCGCGCTGCATCGGGCCGCGCGACTGCGCCGGGTGCGCGACGGCGCCGCCGAATGAATTGACGCCGCGCATGTAGCCCGACGTTGGAGCCGGCGGCAAAACCGGCTATGCATGCGCCGCTTGCAACGAGGATCGCCTGCGTGACGCCCGACAACGACCCTTCGCCCGCGCCATTCGGCGCGTTTGCGCCGAATGCGGCGCAGGCCGCGATCATTCGCCTCGCCCAGCAGTCAGGGCTGAAGCGCGGCGCATTCCGTCCGTGGTTGTCGCGGCTGGTCAATCTGATGCGCGGCGGTCCTGTCGACGTCAGCTATCAGGGCGCCTCGTTCCGCTTCTATCACCAAGGCAGCGCGACCGAGCGCGGTGCGCTGTTCAATCCCGACTACAATCTCGATGAGCTCGATTTTCTGCGCCAACACACGCCGACTGGCGGCGTGTTCGTCGACGTCGGGGCCAATGTCGGCACCTTCGCGCTGGTGATGGCGCGCCAGGTTGGCCCTGAGGGCAAGGTGGTTGCGATCGAGCCGCACCCAACGACCTTTGCACGGCTCTCGTTCAATTGCGCCGCATCGAGAGCAACACAGGTACGCCTGGTGCAGGCCGCCGCCGGCGACAGCGACGGCGAGCTGATGATCGAGACCGACGGCGGCAATCTCGGCGCCAGCCATGTCGTGACCGGGGCAGCCAGCGCCGATGCGATCAAGGTCCCGTCGTTGCGCCTGACACGAATTCTCGACGAGGCCGGCGTGACAAAGGTCGATGCGCTGAAGATCGACGTCGAGGGTTTTGAGGACCGCGTGCTGATCGGCTTCTTCAGGGATGCCCCGCCCTCATTGTGGCCTCGCGCCGTCGTTATCGAACATCTGTCACAAAACGAATGGCGCGAGGATTGTATTGCAGAGATGGTCGCGCGCGGCTTTGCAATCACGCGCAAGACACGGAGCAACACGTTCCTCTCACGCTGACGCCGACGAACAACGGAGCTTGCGATGATCGATCACATGGGCTTCCCGGTCTCCGACTACGAGCGCGCCAAGGCGTTCTATGTCAAGGCGCTGGCACCGCTCGGCTACACCCTGATCATGGAAGTGACGCAGGAGCAGACCGGCCACGATCCGGCCGCAGGTTTCGGCGCCGACGGTAAGCCGGATTTCTGG
This sequence comes from Bradyrhizobium sp. ISRA430, assembly GCF_029909975.1. Lineage (NCBI taxonomy): Bacteria > Pseudomonadati > Pseudomonadota > Alphaproteobacteria > Hyphomicrobiales > Nitrobacteraceae > Bradyrhizobium > Bradyrhizobium sp. ISRA430. Next base: position 5,596,707 of record NZ_CP094516.1, on the reverse strand, counting down.
ATCGGCGGCGAAGGCGCGTTGAACAAGCCGGTGCACGTCGCGATCCTGGCCAAGGACCGCGCCGCGGTCGATGCCTTCTACAAGGCGGCACTGGCGGCAGGCGGCCGCGACAACGGAGCGCCCGGCATTCGCGCACATTATCATCCGAACTACTACGGCGCCTTCGTGCGCGATCCCGACGGCCACAACATTGAGGCTGTCTGCCACGCTCCGGAATAGACGAGTTCCCACACCACGCGAGAAGGAACATCGGCGCGGCATCATCGTTGTCGTTCTCTGGACAACTGAATTCGATGTACCGATGCCAATCGAACCGCCTGAGATTCCGCCAGCGACACCAGGCACTCCGTCGGAGCCGCCGCCGGGGATTCCGCCGGGCAACCCGCAGCCCGACATTGTGCCGCCCGTGCACGAGCCCGACGCACCACCGCGGCCGGATGAATTGCCGCCGCGCATTCCCGAAGAGATTCCACCGCGCGGACCGAACGGACCGCACACGCCGAATCCTGCGACGGATGCAAGTTAGCTGCGGGACCACACATGAGGCGACCACCACATATGAGGCGATTGCAACCTGCGTCTGAATGCGCAATGAACGTCGATCGTGTGACATGATTTGCATGTAGAAATAAATCGGGCCGCCACATCTTCGCCCGCCACAATGCGGCCCAACGCGTAGCTGTTCATCACCTAACTTCGTCAAAGAACCTTCCGGGGAATTTCTCGACATGACCAATCTTCGCTTCGTGCTGCTTGCCACGACGGCTCTGACCGCGATGCAATTCGCAAGCTCCGCATCGCATGCGCAAAGCGCACCGCCGCTCGTGGTTGCACAAGCCCAGACGCAAGAGACGGGCCCTGACGGAAAACCGAAGCAGCCGCCGAAGGAGAAGGAGCAGCCGAAAGGACCGCCGCCCGCTGCGCGCCCCACCGCACCGCCTCAACCGCCAGCAGCTCCTACGCGTCCGAGCGCACCGCCGCCTGCGGCTGCGCCGCCGCACGCTCCCACGCCACCGCCCGCGGCCGCGCCGTCACGCCCGACGCCACCTCCGCCGCCGCCCGCGACGCATCAGGCGCCTCCTCCTCAGCCGCCGGCACCGCCTGCCGCCCCGAAGCAGCCGTCGCCGCCGCCGGCTGCGGCTCCGCAGCAGCACGCACCGACCCCACCTCCGCCAGCGCCGCCCGCGGCTCGCCCGACGCCGACACCGCCACCTCCGGCACCGCCCGCAGCGCGTCCCGCTCCGACGCCGCCCGCAGCGGCTCCTCAGACACGTCCCGCGCCGGCGCCCACAGCCACGCCGTCTCCTGCACCCGCAGCGCCGGGTGCGCGCCCGGCCGCGCCTGCCCCGACAACCACACCTGCACCTGCGCCAACGGCGACGCCGGCTCCGGGCAGCACGCCTGGCGCGCCGCCGGCTGGACGCCCCGGTGCACCGCCGCCCGGACGCCCCGGGGCACCTCCACCGGCCGCGGGAACGCCATCGCCGGCTCCCGGTGCCTCGCCGGCGCCGACGGCGACGCCTGCTCCCGCGGCGCCAACGACTCGGGCCACGCCGAGCCCGACGCCCGTACCAACCGCTACACCCGCTCCTGGCGGCGCGACGACCACGCCGCCGGCCGGACGTACGGGTCCGGCACCAACGCCCGCACCCGGCGCAACCCCAGCCCCGACGGCAACGCCGGCCCCCGGCGGCGCCGTGACGCCGGCGCCGGGACGTCAGGGCGGGACGCCGCCCGCGGGCGCGCCCGCTGCTGGAACTCCGGCTGCACCGCCGCAGGCGGGTGCCCCGGCCCGGCCCACGCCTCCCGCCGGCGCCGCGGCGCCGACTGTCGTCCCTGGCACGCCAGCCGCTGCGCCACCGCCCAACAGGGCGCAATACGCTCCGCCGACGGTTGCGCCGGCCTTCCGGGCCGCGCCTACGGTCGCAGCCCCGCTGCCGCCACCGCCGCGTCCGCCACAGCGTGACCTGACGCCGCTGGCTGTCGGTGCAGGCGTAGTGGCTGGAGCCGTGATCGGCGCGACCATCGCCGACCTCCACAACCAGCGACGCGAGGTCGTCGAAGGCGGCCGCACCGTCTACACCGAGCCGGACCGGATTATCATCCGCGACCCGAGCGGGCAGGAGTACGTCCGCGGCAACGATCTCTATCGCTTCCGTTATGGGGCCCGCGACATCCGCACCGACACCGTCGGCGGTGAAACCCGCACCGTCGTGGTCCGTCCCGATGGCAGCGAGGTGATCACCGTGGTCGGTGCTGACGGTCAGTTGCTGCGGCGAATCCGCAGGGACCCCGGCGGGCGCGAGATCGTCATCATCGACAACAGCTACCGCGACCCGCGGGCAGTCGGCGGCTTCTATGTCGACGTGCCGCCGCCGGTCATCAATATTCCCTACGACCGCTACATTGTCGACTCCGCGGATGCGTCGCCGGACGTGATCTACGAGACCATGGAGGCGCCGCCGGTACAACGGATCGAACGGCGCTACTCGCTCGACGAGATCCGCTACAGCCCCAATGTCCGCATGCAGATGCCGAGCATCGACGTCAACACGATCAATTTCGAGACGGGATCGTGGACCATCCCACCAGACCAGGCTGCGCGGCTGCAAGTGATCGCCGACGGTCTCAACCGGGCGATCCAGCGCAACCCGCGCGAGGTGTTCCTGATCGAGGGCCACACCGACGCGGTCGGCAACGACGTCGACAATCTGTCATTGTCGGACCGCCGTGCGCAGGCCGCGGCCGAATTGCTGACCCAGCAGTTCAATGTGCCGGCGGAAAACCTGACGTCGCAGGGCTACGGCAAGCAGTATCTGAAGGAGCAAACGGACGGACCGAGCCGGATCAACCGGCGCGTCACCATCCGCCGCATCACGCCGCTGCTCAACGGCGGCCAGGCCTCGCTGCCGCCGCCCCCGCCCGGCACCGCGCCGCCGCGCTGAGGCGGACCGCACAAATGCAAATGGCCGGGAGCGATCCCGGCCATTTTTGTTCGTCAAGGTCATCTGCCAGAATGAAACGGGACTTACATCCAGATCGCTTGATAAACTACTTCGCGAATGCGCTTGATTGTCACGTCGCCGATATAGTCGATTTGATCGAGCGTTTGATCATCTGTTGTCGCAAGCTGACCGACCGTCGCAATGCCAGCCGCCGTCAAGCGTTCGATTAGGTTGTCAGTAAATCCGTAAGGATAAGCCGCTGACTTTCCTAGCACGGTAACTGACTTATCTAAAATCGCGAGGCCGTGCTCTACCGGCAACGGCGGAAGCTGCACGCTATGGAATGCTTGGCCCGAAACATGGAATTCGGCCGGCTCTGGCAGCGCTCCGATCCACTGGTCTATCATTTCGAAGGTCAGACGTTTCGAAGGAACGCTATCCAGCAGATTGCAAAGGTTGATTGCAAAGACCGGCCCCCGTCCCCCAGATTTCAGAGCACGGGAAGCCTCGCGCCTGGAGAGAAAGCCCAGATATTCAAGTATCTCAAAGATCTTAGTGTATTGCCCAACAATTTGTCGGTGAATTAGAGCCCGGTCTGGCGCAACGGGACGACCGTCCCGTACCGATCTCGAAGTGTGCTCAACGATAATTTCCATCACCTCGCGTGCTGGCTCCACGAGCGGCTCATAAACCCCAAGCTTCGGAGCTACTTCTTCCATTAGCGGCCAATAGTGCGCTGTTGCCATGTCCAACAGGCATTTGTTCACTTCCGGAATTCCGACTTTGTCTTGGCCATCAAATCGATTGCACGCCAAGATTAGCCCTCGAAGATTACCGACTACAGCGCGACCGAGCAGATTAGCGAGCCTATTGTCGAGGGGCGCGCCAAGATAGCGCTTCAGCAATTGTCGCAATCGGTAGAGTCGTTTGCTAGTAGGGCAATAAGAATTCTAGGCGAGGTGGCCTCGGACGAGGCTACAGCACTGGGACCGTTCTTTGCCCGCGTTCTGCTTGAGAATTCATGCGCTGCATTAGTTGTCTCCTCGTTGCCCATCTAGGTTTGGTGTCTCATTTTATCCCCACCGCCTACGCCTCCCTCGAACCGCAACGCGCTCTAGAAGCATATCTCTCCTTCCGGAACACCCTAGCATGACTGCTCAGAGCATCGACGACTACGACTCAGGACTAATTCTTGCTGCGGAAGAGTGTCCGCCGGAAGCGTTTTCTAAGTATCACAGCTTTTCGCCGCATGACGACGTGATCATTAGGAAGCTGAGTGCGCATGGACCAGTTTTGGTTCGGGGTGGTCGAGGGAGCGGGAAGAGTGCGCTTCTAATCGAGGCTCGCCACAAATCAATCGCCCGATATCCGGCATAGAGAACTCTCATCGTCAACCTCAGCGACCACAACATATACGAGAGGTCTCGGACACTACAACCTTAGTCGCATGCCTGTTGAGGACAACAGGGGGTGTGCGCATTGCTGTATGCCTAGAGCGCGCTCTCCTAAGGTAAGCAGCCCATATTGAGAAGTAGCAGGCCTTATATCCAGGTGACGATTGGGTCCCTGCGAATTCCCGCCGATTACCCCTTGTCGCTCTCGAGCCTGAAGATCTCCGAGTCCTCGCTGCCCGACAAGAGGCCGGTGTCCGTGTAGAGCTTCAGCTTGGTCCGCGTGTCCGCGATGTCGAGATTGCGCATCGTGAGCTGGCCGATGCGATCGGCCGGCGTGAACGCCGCGTCTTCCACCTTCTCCATGCTGAGCCGCTCCGGGGCATAGGTGAGGTTCGGACTTTCCGTGTTCAGAAGCGAATAATCGTTGCCGCGGCGCAGCTCGAGCGTAACCTCGCCGGTGACGGCGCGCGCAACCCAGCGCTGCGCGGTCTCGCGCAGCATCAGCGCCTGCGAATCGAACCAGCGGCCCTGATAGAGCAGGCGGCCGAGGCGCAGGCCGCTGATGCGGTACTGCTCGATGGTGTCCTCGTTATGGATGCCGGTGACGAGGCGCTCATAGGCGATGTGCAGGAGCGCCATGCCCGGCGCCTCATAGATGCCGCGGCTCTTGGCCTCGATGATGCGATTCTCGATCTGATCGCTCATGCCGAGGCCATGGCGGCCACCGATGGCGTTGGCTTCGAGGAGCAGCGAGACGGGATCGGTAAAGGTCTGGCCGTTCAGCGCAACCGGCTGGCCCTCTTCGAAGCGCACGACGACCTTCTCGGCCTTGACCGCACAATCATCGCGCCAGAACGGCACGCCCATGATCGGGTTGACGATCTTGATGCCGCTGTCGAGGCTTTCAAGATCCTTCGCCTCATGCGTGGCGCCGAGCAGATTGCTGTCGGTCGAATACGCCTTCTCGGCACTCATCTTGTAGGCGAAGCCCTGGGCGGTCATGAACGCCGACATTTCGGCGCGGCCGCCGAGTTCATCGATGAACTGCTGGTCGAGCCAGGGCTTGTAGATGCGCAAATTCGGGTTGGTCAGCAGACCGTAGCGGTAGAAGCGCTCGATGTCGTTGCCCTTGAAGGTCGAGCCGTCGCCCCAGATGTTGACGCCGTCCTCCTTCATGGCGGCGACCAGCATCGTGCCCGTCACGGCGCGCCCGAGCGGCGTGGTGTTGAAGTAGGTGATGCCGCCGGTCGAGATGTGGAAGGCGCCGGATTGGATCGCGGCAATGCCTTCATGGACGAGTTGGGTGCGGCAATCGACCAGCCGCGCCTTCTCGGCGCCGAAATCCATCGCCTTGCGCGGGATCTCGTTGTAGTCGGCCTCGTCGGGCTGGCCGAGATTGGCGGTATAGGCGAACACGCGCGCGCCCTTCTGCTTCATCCAGAGCAGCGCCGCGCTGGTGTCGAGACCGCCCGAGAAAGCGATGCCGACTTTTTCTCCCTTGGGCAGGCTTTTCAGGATCGTGGTCATGGGGCTTCCAATCGGTCTTAAAGGGGCTGATGTCGCTGAGGGGTTTGACCGCGCGAATATCAAATTTCGCGCGCGGGGGCACGCGTTTAATGGCTCAGAGCGACGGCGCGGGACCGGTTTTGCCGCCGAACAGGCGCTGGCGAAGCCGGTAGGCGGGCCAGGCCAGCCGGGTCAGCGCGGCATCGACGGCCTCGTCCGACAGCCGCGTCCGCGGCCAGCGGTAAATCAGGGCGTAGGCAAACCAGATCACGACGAAGGTGACGAGGCCGGCAATCGCGACGTCGGTGAAGAAGTGGCCGCCGAAGGCCATGCGGAGCCCGCTGGTCACGGCGCCGAAGACCACCGCCCCGGCATAGGCGAGCGGCCGCCATGCCGGCGGGGCGAGAGCGGCCGGCGCCAGTGTCCAGAACGCGGTCGCGCCCTCGCCGGAGAAGAACGAGCAGTTGCGCGCACAGCCGCCGCGCGGATCCCACCATGGCACGAACTGCTGGTCTCCGGCGAACTCGGTCACGACGACCGGGCGAGGCCGGCCCCAATAGGTCTTGAAAGTGAGATTGGTGAGAATGCCGGCCGACAGCGTCAGCGTCGCGAGCAGGAAGATCATCGCGCGCCCGGAGACCATCAACGGCCGGTCGGGACGGATCAGCTTGACCACGAGCGCGACAAGCGAGGGCAGCGCGAACGCCCAGGCAACCCACATCGCGGCATCGCGCGCAAAGGCGGCCCAGCCGTTCAGCTTGAGCGGAAAGCTTTTTGTGCCGGGATCGAAGAACAGCGATGCGAGCTTGAGATCGAGTTCGGGATAGAGGCCGAAGACGACGCCGATCACGAGCCACAGCGTCAGGGCGATGAAAAGTCCGGTCCGGTTCATGGCGCGCGGTTTAGCGGAGGGAGCAGGAGATGGAAACCCCGGAGTCGGTCGCGGCTAGCGACACAAGCAGCGCCGATTTTGTCATAGCGCGATGCCTCGACGTTGTCGTCCCGGCGAAGATGCGGCGCGTCATTCCGGAACAGCCGCAAGCAGTCACGACCCATCCGGCCGCGAACGCGACGGCAGCGGCGGGGGCGGCTTGCGCGGGGGTGACGGATGACGCCAGGCGCCGGCGTTGCGGCCGGCGATCAGCCAGTAGACGACGCCCGCAACAATGCCCGCGCCGGTCATGATCTCCAGATGGCGCCGGACGATGCCTTCGAACTGCATCGTTTCGGGATGGAACGGCACGAGGCCGAGATAGCAGGCCAGCCCAACGAGGCCACCGCCGACGGCATAAGCCAGCACGCTGCGGATGTAGAGCGCCTCGGTGATCGCCACGATCACCATTGCCGGCACCAGTGCGAAGCCCGAGACGAAGATGAAACCAAACCCGAGCAGGATGTCGATCGTGCTTTCATCGACCGGGCCGGCGCCGAGATCGGAGAATTCCGGAAACAGCAGCGCCCCAACCACGATCATGCCACCCACCAGGCATGAGGCGAGAAAACCGATGAAGATCACGACGAGGCGGCCGATTAGCGGCATACGAGAAAATTCACCGATATCGTCATTGCGAACGAAGCGAAGCAATCCGGACTGCCTCCGCGGAAAGACTCTGGATTGCTTCGCTTCGCTCGCAATGACGAGGATGCGATAGCGTGGGCATTGTCAATCCGTCATCGCCATGGCGCGCAGCGCCTGGCGTTCGCGGGCCGAGAGCTTTTCGGTCTCCGACTTGAGCTGGCCGCAGGCCGCAAGGATGTCGCGGCCGCGCGGCGTGCGCACCGGCGAGGAGTAGCCAGCGTTGAAGATGTACTCGGAGAATTTTTCGATCTGATCCCAGTCCGAACATTCATAGGCCGTGCCGGGCCAGGGATTGAACGGAATCAGGTTGATCTTGGCGGGAATGCCCTTGAGCAGCTTCACCAGCAGCTTCGCATCGTCGAGTGAATCGTTGACGCCCTTGAGCATCACATATTCGAACGTGATGCGGCGCGCGTTCGAGGCACCCGGATAGTCGCGGCAGGCCTGCAACAACTCGGCGATCGGATATTTGCGGTTGAGCGGCACGAGCTCGTTGCGCAATTCGTCACGCACCGCGTGCAGCGAGATGGCGAGCATGACGCCGATCTCGTCGCCGGCGCGGACGATGTTCGGCACCACACCCGAGGTCGACAGCGTGATGCGCCGGCGGGAAATGCCGATCCCCTCATTGTCGCCAACGATGAGCAGCGCGTCGCGCACCGCGTCGAAATTGTAGAGCGGCTCGCCCATGCCCATCATCACGATGTTGGTGACGAGGCGGCTGCCGTTCTCGCGATCGGCCCAATCATTCAAGCGATCACGCGCCACCATCACCTGGCCGACGATCTCGCCGGCGGTGAGGTTGCGCACCAGGCGCTGCGTGCCGGTGTGACAGAAGGCGCAGTTCAGCGTGCAGCCGACCTGGGAGGAGACACACAGCGTGCCGCGATCAGTCTCCGGAATGTAGACGCACTCGACTTCATGCGCCTTCTCGACATTGTCGCCGCTCGGCAGCCGCAACAGCCATTTGCGCGTGCCGTCATTCGAGATCTGCTCGGCCACGACTTCGGGCCGGTCGACTGTGAAGCGCTGCGAGAGCTCGGTGCGGATGGTCTTCGAGATCGACGTCATCTCGTCGAAATTCTCGGCACCGCGGAAATAGATCCAGTGCCACAATTGCTGCACGCGCATCTTGCGCTGGGCAGGTGCTACGCCGATCTCGCCAAGACGGTCGGCAAGCTCGCTGCGCGACAGGCCGATGAGCGACGGCTTGGCCGGCGGCACATAGGTTTCGAGCGGAGTTTTCTCCACCAGTGTTGCGTTGTGCGGCTCGGTCGTCGGTTGCATCAATGGGCCTAAGATCGCTGCTATCTGAACTCGTCATGCCCGGGCTTGACCCGGGCATCCACGTCTATCCTCAGTCGCGGTGACGCGTGGACGGCCGGGTCGAGGCCGGCCATGACGACCGAAATTGTGGAACGCCCCCAATATAGCAATCGGAACTCCCGATTGCGACCGCTCTTACCGGCGGCAGCCCTACCGCCTGCAATCCTGGGCGATCTTGTCGAGCGCCTGGGCGAGGCCCTTGAGCGAGAAGGTGTCGGTGGTCTCCGTGCCCTTGGCCGAGACGCCCTTGACCACGAGATCGGCGGAGCGGCGCATGGCCTCGACCATCCGCTCCTCCTCGGCCGCGTTCTTGATCCAGAGGCCGTCGCCCTGAGTATACATCGCGTAAGAGGCGCCGCCGACCTCGACCGTCGATTCCGAGCCTGGCTTCAGCGCGTAGCCGATCATGACCGAGACTTCGTTGTTCACCCTCTCCGCCGGCCGGGTCGAGACGAAGGCATAGGCCGGGTCACGCGGCCGATTCGGCGGGTTGGTCTTCGACGATGAGGGCTTTGCCAGCGCAAAGCAGACCTTCTTGCCGTTGGGCGTGGCCGAATAGGCGCCCCAGGTCCCGAACTGGCCGATCAGGGTCGGCTCGGCACCACCGGCAACCCCCGCGGGAGGAGCCCCCGATTTACTCTCGGGCTTGGCAGGCGTCTTTGCCGGAGCAGCCGGTTTTGCCGCGGCCTTCGGCGCCGGTTGCGCTGTCTGCGCGCGCGCGGAATCGATGTTTCCCCACGCCACGCCAAACATCAAAGCTAAAAAAAGCACCCGCCACATGGCCCGAGTGGTTCCCTCAATATTGTGACTGGAAGATGGCCCGCGTGAGTCGTGTCCCCAGCCAGGGATAGCCGGGAAAGTCCAATTTGGGAAGGCAGTTAGCGGGGACGCGGCTAGTCGCGGGAGCGCGCGGCGCGCTGCTCGGCCCATTGAGAATCGGTCCAGCGCAACAGGTCCTCGGCGCCGGAACTCCGCAAATGCGCGCCGCCGTCGATCACCACCATCTCGCCATTAATGTAACCCGCGCGATCCGAGACCAGGAAGCTGGCGAGGTCGGCAAGCTCGCTGTGCTCGCCGGTGCGGCCAAGCGGATTGCGCGAGGCCCACCCCTCATCGCGCCCCTCCGGGCGGAGCTGCCCCGACGCGCCGGCGGTCGGGAACGGCCCCGGCGCGATCGCGACGGTGCGGATGCCCTTTGGCCCCCATTCGACCGCGAGGCTCTTGGTCATCGCCAGCACCGACGACTTCGCCATCGCGGACGGCACCGTGAAGGCGCGGCCCGTGATGGTCGAGGTCGAGAGGATCGAGAGCACGACGCCGTTGTGCTTGCCCTCGATCCAACGTCTGCCGGCCGCGAGCGTGCAATACATCGCGCCATGGAGTGTCGGCGCCAGGATCGCATCCGCGGCGCGGAACGACAGATGCTCGCTCTGCGCGATGAAGGTCGCGGCCGCATTGTTGACGAGAATGTCGAGCGGCGCCTCGCGCCAGATCGCGTCCATCATGCCATCGACGGCGGCGCCGTCGCGGATGTCGCAGGCGATAGTCGTGACCTTGCCGCCGGTCTGCGCGCGCATCTCCATTGCAGTTGCCTCCAGCCGATCAAGCTTACGGCCGCAAATCACGAGCTCCGCACCGAGGGTGAGGAAGCGACGCGCCATCGCGGCACCGAGGCCCGAGCCGCCACCGGTGACGAGGATGCGCTTGTCTCTGAGCAGACCTGTTTCAAACATCGTTTGAATCCTCCATCAGCAAGTCGCGTTGTTGCTGTGGAAAGTAGCACCGTCATTGTGAGCGAAGCGAAGCAATCCAGTGTTCGCGCCACGGAATTAGGCGAAAGCCTCGCGTGCAGAAACTGGATTGTCGCCCGAGCCTAAATCCGGCAGAAACGGGCAAACTATAATTCCGTCCCGAAACGCCTGAGGTGCCGCCATGAAAGCCATTCTCTGCACGCAATATTGCCAACCCGACGATCTCGTTTTGGCCGATGTGCCGGATCCGGTGGCAGGTCCCGGCGAAGCGGTGATCGCGATCAAGGCCGCGGCGCTGAACTTCTTCGACATCCTGATGATCCAGGGCAAGTATCAGATCAAGCCCCCCTTCCCGTTCTCGCCGGCCGCCGAAGTCGCCGGCGTGATCGAGAGCGTCGGTCCCGGCGTCACCGATCTGAAGGTCGGCGACCGTGTCGTTGCGTCCTGTGGCCACAACGGCGCGCGCGAGAAGATCGCGCTGCCGGCCGCATCGATCGTGAAGATCCCCGATAATCTCGACTACGACCGCGCGGCGGGCATCATCATCATCTACGGCACGGCGCTGCATGCACTGGAAGACCGCGCGAGCCCGAAGCCGGGCGAAACGCTCGCGGTGCTTGGCGCGGCCGGCGGCACCGGCCTTGCGGCATGCGAGCTCGGCAAGCTGATGGGCCTGAAGGTGATCGCATGCGCCTCATCGGATGAGAAACTCGCCTTTGCCAAGGCGCATGGCGCGGAGCTGACGCTGAACTACGGCAAGGAAGATTTGAAGGAAGGCCTGCGCAAGCTCACCGACGGCAAGGGCGTCGACATCATCTTCGATCCCGTGGGTGGCAGCTATGCCGAGCAGGCGTTGCGATCGATCGCGTGGGAGGGCCGCTTCCTCGTGATCGGCTTTGCCGCCGGCGACATTCCGAAAATGCCGCTCAACCTCGCGCTCTTGAAGGGCTGCGACATCCGCGGCGTGTTCTGGGGCGCCTGGACGCGGCTCAACCCGGCGAAGAACCGCGCCAATCTCGAGAAGCTCGTGAAGTGGACGGCGGAAGGAAAGATTTCATCGCATGTCGACCGCACCTTCCCGCTGGCGCAGACCGCAGATGCGCTGAAGGTGCTCGCCGGCCGTCAGGCGATGGGCAAGGTGATCCTGCATCCCTGAGGGATGCAGGCGACGTCGCCCGCCAACATACACTCGCTACATGTGCAAGGGTGCTCGGCCGCCGAAAGTTCGGCGAAGGCGGCAAGCCACGGCATGACAGCGGATGGCGTGGTGGCCAGCGGGGACACCCAGGGTTCCTGCGGAACCGCCCACCACATGGTTAAGCGCCGTCAACCATTCCGTCAAAATTGCGGTGCATTCCGTCGCGCCGCCTAAATCAAACCCAAATATCTCCCGATTCGCGCAAACCGTCGTCGTTTTTTGGTCTGATTCAGACGGCGATTTACCGGTTCCAGTTTGTGGGGCACTTCTGGACAAAAACAAGAAGACTGAAGCCGGGAATGCCCCTGCGTTGCGTAGTAATGGGGAGCATCACCATGGAGACGACGGTGTACCGTCAGTCCAACGAGTCGAGCGAATTCGACTCCGATCAATCATATCCGACCGCGCCCTATATCCGTGCGCGGGCCGCACGAGCCGATCTTTCGCCGGACGATCCGGTTCCGCTTTTCCTGTCCGATCCGCTCAGCGCACCGGATCCGGGGGAATTCGCGCCGCTGGCGCTGCAACCCAAAGGCAGGATCGTCCCGCACATCCTCGCCGCCGTTCTGGTGGCGTCCGCCATGATAGTTTTGGGCGCGGTGTTCCAGTCCGACCTTCGCGGCCTCCTTGCCGCCTATGCCGGTGGCTCGGTGGCTGCAGCGCCGGACCAGACTCCGGCCAATCTGCCGGCGGCAAAGCAGACCGCCGTCAAGGATCCGGCCCGCGTGAGCGACATCAAGCTGGCGAGCGCTGACGCGCAGGATCTCCCCGCTCCGTCAACGCCGAGCCGCGAAGCGATCGCGACCGCCTATCAGAACGCGCTGCAGTCCCAGGCGCCCGCGCCCGTCGCGGCGCAGCCCGCGCCTCCTCCTCAGCCCGCCAAGACACTCCCTGCCAAGACGCTCCCCGCCAAGACACTCGATGCCGACACGCTGGCCGGGCTGATGACGCGTGCGAAGAGCCTGTTGACGGTCGGCGATATCGTCTCCGCGCGCCTGCTGCTCGAACGGGCGGCGAATGCTCAGGATGCGACCGCGGCGTTTCTGCTGGCGCAGACCTACGACCCGGCCGTGCTTGGCACCAACGATACGCGGACCATCGCCGGCGACGCGACGGCCGCGCGCGACTGGTACGAGAAGGCCGCAGGCCTCGGATCGGCGGAGGCGCGGCAGCGCCTCACCCAGCTTCAGAACTAGAGCTCTTTAGAGGATATCATGCGTTATTTTTCGAGAATGGCGCTAGCCGCCATCATGACCGTCTGTGCCTTCGCGGCGCGCGCCGAGCAGACCGAATATGATCCGGCCAAGGTCTCGGACAGCCTGAAGGCCATCTTCCAGTTCGGGTCGACCTCGACCAAGCAGGCGCTGAACGCCAACACCGTCACGCTGATCACCGGCACGATCGGCGGCACCTATGTGCAGTTCGGCGCCGACCTCGCCTCGGTGCTCGACGACGGCAACAAGATCCGCGTGCTGCCGATCGTCGGCCGTGGCTCGGTGCAGAGCGTTGCCGACATCCTGTTCCTGCAAGGCGTCGACCTCGGCATCGTACGCGCCGACACGCTCGACTATCTCGAGCGCAAGGGCTTCGCCAAGGACATCAAGAAGCAGTTCACCTATGTGACCAAGCTCTACAACGAAGAGATGCAGGTGATCGCGCCGAAATCGATCGCGACGCTGAAGGATCTCGAAGGCAAGACGGTGAGCGTCGACCTGCCCAATGGCGGCACCTTCGTCACCGCCCTCACCGTGTTCGAGCGGCTCGGAATCAAGGCGAATTTCGTCTATGTCGAGCAGCGGATCGCGATGGAGAAGCTGAAGGCCGGCCAGATCGACGCCGTCATCGTGGTCGGCGGCAAGCCGTACAAATCGGTCTCGACCTTCAGCAATGACGGCCGCTTCCATCTCGCAAGCGTGGACTATTCAAAGCCGCTGCAGAGCGACTATCTGCCGGCGACGCTGACGTCCAAGGACTACCCGAACCTGATCAAGGACGGCGAAACCGTGGACACGATCGCGGTGCCCGCGGTGCTCGCGGCCTATAACTGGGCGCCGAACACCGAGCGCTATCGCAAGCTGGCGCTGTTCGTGGACGCGTTCTTCACCAAATTCCCGGCGCTGCAGAACCCGCCCTTCCATCCCAAGTGGAAGGAGGTCTCGCTCGCAGCCCCGCTCGCCGGCTGGAACAGGTTGCCGGTGGCGCAGCAATGGCTCGACCGGCACGGCATCGAGCCGGTGACGCGGCAGCGCTTCGAGGCGTTCCTGAGGCAGAATCCCGCGGCAGCGAAAGTGTCCGACGCCGACAGGGAAACGCTGTTCAAGCAATTCCAGGCTTGGGACGCAGAGAATGCCCGCGCGCAGGCGCGGCCGGAGAAGAAGTAAAAGGCGTCATTGCGAGGAGCGAAAGCGACGAAGCAATCCAGGCTGCCGCCGCGAAAAATTCTCTGGATTGCTTCGCGGAGCCTGTCATCGGGCCGCGCTTTGCGCGGACCCGTTGGCTCGCAATGACGACGCTCGTGGTGAGCGCCATCCACACACTCACTGTCATCGCCCGCCTTGTGCGCAATTGCGCACTGGAGCGGGCGATCCAGTATTCCAGAGACAGTGCGAGTATACGGAGAAGCTGCAGCGTACTGGATGCCCCGCTTTCGCGGGGAATGACGGCGGAACGTGTGGCGCCGCGCTACGACGTAGCTTCGGCTTCCACCTCTGCGTCAGCCACACCGCGCTTCAGCGCGGTGTGGGCGGCTTCGCGATGCTCATTTGTGATGTGGCTGGCGACCAGGCGGATCGCAGTGGCGAGCACGGCGGCGTCATCGGTGAAGCCGAGCATCGGCATCACGTCCGGGACGAAGTCGAACGGCAGGATGAAATAGGCGAGCGCGCCGAGCAGCGACGCCTGCACGTGGCGCGGCGTCTGCCTGTCGAAGGCGCAGTAATAGGCGGCGAGCAGATCCTCCGCGAACGGCAACTGCGCGACGACACGCTTCAGCTTGCGCCAGAACCGGCGGCGCACGCCTTCACGATCTTCCGCGAGCCGATCGGCCGGCTCGAAGCCGACACTCTGTTCGGCGGACATGGTCAAACTCCCCGTTCAGCCCGGCGCGGCGGATCGCCGCATCCGGTGCTGATCACAAGATGGGGATGCCACCGCCCCCTGCAAGACGTCAGGTAGGTGTAAGCTTGGCGATCGCGTTCATCGCCTTGGCGAGATCAATGTCGCGCGCCGTGACGCCGCCGGCGTCGTGGGTCGACAGCACGACCTCGACCGTCTTGTAGACGTTGCGCCATTCAGGATGATGATCCATCTTCTCGGCGACGAGCGCCGCGCGCGTCATAAAGCCGAAGGCCTCGCTGAAATCCTTGAAGACAAACGTCTTCTGGATCGCCTCGCGGCCCCCGACCTCGGCCCAGCCGGGTATCCCGCTCAACGCCTGCTTGCGCACATCTGCCGACAGCCGCTCTGTCATGATCGCCTCCGTCCTTCAGGGGAACTTTATCCTAACACCGTGGTGACGCCCGGGTTCATAGGGACTTCGTCCGTCCGCTAACCATGACGGAGATGTAACCAGCGCCGGACGGGAAATTTGCTACAATTATCCGCCTTGAATTGCCGGCCAAGATGAAACTGAGCCTGAAACGCCTGTTTGGGAGATCGATGACCGGGGGTCACGAGCTTGCCGAAGCGCCCACGCCATCTTCGCCGCGATCCGCGGCGCGGAAGACGATGCTCGTGTCCTTGGCTCTGGTGCTTGCGATCGTTGGCGCACTTGCGGGCGGCTACTATTTCGCGATGCGGCCGGTGATGCTGAGGATCGCGGTCGGTCCCGCCAACAGCGATGATTTAAAGGTCGTACAAACGCTGACGCAGGCGTTCGCGCAGAGCAAGGGCTATGTGCGGCTGCGCCCGATCCAGACCGAAGGCGCGACTGCGAGCGCCGACGCGCTCGCCGCAGGCAAGGTGGATCTCGCCATCGTACGCGGCGATCTCAACGTGCCGAAGAACGCACAAGCCGTCGCGACCCTGCGCAAGAACGTGGTGGTGCTGTGGGCCGTAGCGGGCAAGGGCAAGAAGAAGGGCGCCAAGATCACCAAGATCGCGCAGCTTGCCGGCCATCGCGTCGGCGTCGTCGGCCGCACGCAGGCCAACGTCAACTTGCTCAAGGTGATCCTCCAGCAATACAGCGTCGATCCCGCCAAGGTCGAGATCGTGCAGTTCCCCGCCAATGAGGCGGCCGAGGCGATCCGGGCCCAGAAGGCGGATGTCTATCTCGCGGCCGGACCGGTCAACAGCAAGGTCACGGCGGACGCGATTGCGGCGTCGACCAAGGAGGGGGGCACGCCGACCTTCCTTGCCATCGATTCCGCCGACGCGATCGCGCAGAACCACCCGGCCTATGAATCCGCTGAAATTCCTGCCGGGACTTATGGCGGCTCGCCTGACCGTCCCGACGAAGAGGTCAAGACGATCAGCTTTTCCCATCACGTCGTGGCACGCAAAGGCCTGTCGGAGACCACCGTCGCGGCCTTCACCCGGCAGCTCTTCGCGGTGCGCCAGCAGCTTGTGGCGGAATTCCCGCTCGCCGCGAAGATCGAGACGCCCGACACCGACAAGGATGCCGTGATTCCCGTGCATCCAGGCGCCGCCGCTTTCGTCGATGGCGAGGAAAAGACCTTCCTCGACAAGTACAGCGATTACATCTGGTGGAGCCTGATGGCACTCTCCGCCATGGGCTCGCTCGGCGCCTGGTTCGCCGGCTATCTGAAGAAGGACGAGCGCGACAGCAACAGCCATCTGCGCGAGCGGCTGCTCGACATGATTGTCGCCGCGCGGAAGAGCGAGACCACCGAAGAGCTCGACCAGATGCAGGTCGAAGCCGACGACATCCTGCGCGATACGCTGCGTTGTTTCGACCATGGCGCGATCGAGGAAAGCGCGCTCACGGCATTCAACATCGCCCTCGAGCAATTCCATACGGCCGTCGCCGATCGCAAGGCGCTGCTGCTCAGCCTGCCGCAAAGCCTGCAGCGCGCCGGCGCGCAATTCCGGGCCGCCGGCAACGCATGAACGCTGCGCGCGTTATTGCTGCGTCACATTGTCCCAATATAGCAATTCCTGTCGATGCGCCGCCTCTGCGGCCGTCCCGAGCCATCTCGAGACCATCCCATGACAATCAAATTCTCCCGCCGCCGTTTTCTGTCCACCAGCGCCGGTGCACTTGGCGCGATCGCGATGCCTCGTCTGTCGCGCGCGGCCGACCGGCCGGCGATCACTCATGGCGTGCAGTCCGGCGACGTCACCGTCGATGGCGGCGTGGTCTGGGCGCGCGCCGATCGCCCGTCGCAGATGCTGGTCGAGGTGGCGACGACGGAATCCTTCAAGGACTCCCGCGCGCTGCCGCCGATCGCGGCGCTGCCCGAAAGTGACTTCACCGCAAAGATGCTTCTGGAAAACCTTCCCGCGGGCCAGGACATCTTCTATCGCGTCCGCTTCCGTGATCTCTCCCACACCGCGATCGAAGGCGAGCCGGTCGTCGGTCGCTTCCGCACTGCGCCCGCCGACCGCCGCGACGTCAGCTTTGTCTGGGGCGGCGACGTGGCCGGCCAGGGCTGGGGCATCAATCCCGATGACGGCGGCATGTTCACCTTCTCGACCATGCGCAAGCACCGTCCGGATTTCTTCCTGCATTCGGGCGACACCATCTACGCCGACGGCCCGATCGTCTCCGAGGTGAAGCTTGCCGACGGCAAGACCTGGAAGAACGTCGCGATCCCCGAGAAGGCCAAGGTCGCGGAGACACTGGACGAGTACCGCGCCGCGCACAAATACAATTTCACCGACGACAACGTCCGCGCCTTCAATGCCGAGGTGCCGATCTTCGTGCAGTGGGACGATCACGAGGTGACCAACAACTGGTCGATGTCGAAGGAGCTGCCGGCCGCCTACAAGGAGCGCAACATCTCGCTGCTTGCAGCCCGCGCCGCACGGGCCTTCCACGAGATGTATCCGATGCGCGAGAGCATCGTTGAGCCGTGCCGGGTCTATCGCCAGATCGCTTACGGCCCGCATCTCGACGTGTTCGTGCTGGACGAGCGCAGCTATCGCGGCGCGAACGGAGCCAATCTCGAAACGAGCTATGGTCCGGCCAGCTACTTCCTCGGCCCGGACCAGATCGCCTGGCTCAAGCGCGGTCTTTTGAACTCGCGCGCAACCTGGAAGGTGATCGCTTCCGACATGCCGCTCAGCCTGATCGTATCAGACACGCCG
This sequence comes from Bradyrhizobium sp. ISRA430, assembly GCF_029909975.1. NCBI lineage: Bacteria > Pseudomonadati > Pseudomonadota > Alphaproteobacteria > Hyphomicrobiales > Nitrobacteraceae > Bradyrhizobium > Bradyrhizobium sp. ISRA430. Next base: position 5,578,741 of record NZ_CP094516.1, on the reverse strand, counting down.
AAGGGCGGCTCCGAAGCCTTCGCGCAAGGCGACGGGCCGCCACGCGGCCGCGAGCTCGAGATCGCCGACCTCTTGCGCTTCATCAAGATGGCGCCGATCAGGAACACGGTGTGGCTGACGGCGGACGTGCACTATGCCGCCGCGCACTACTACGATCCGAACAAGGCGCAATTCCAGGATTTCGAGCCGTTCTGGGAATTCGTGTCGGGTCCGTTGCACGCCGGCACCTTCGGTCCGAACCAGCTCGACAACACGTTCGGGCCGGATGTGCGCTTCATCAAAGCGCCGGGAAAGGACAATCAGAATCTGCCGCCATCCGCCGGCATGCAGTTCTTCGGTCACGTCAGGATCGACGGCGGCTCGGGCCAGATGACGGTGACCTTGCGCGACCGCGCCGACGTTGCGCTGTGGTCGACCACGCTCGATCCAACGTCCGCCTGACGTCGCATCGCTAACCGGCGCCAACCCAAGGCGCCAACCCAAGTGCTGTCGCGGCGTCTATCCCGCCGAGGCGGCGGATCGCGGCCCGGCCTGAAGCCGGAACGCCGGGTAAAGCCCCCGACCACCCCCTAAGCCCGGGAATGTCCGGACAAAATTCAGTCAACCAACCGCGAAAGAACGCATTGTTTTTTGACGTTTTTTGCCTATATTGCGCTGCAAACGCGTAGGGTGCCCGGTCGATCTGGCCGGGCTTCCTTTTTAGGCGGAAAGCGCCCGTTTCCTTGTCTTGCAGCGTTGTTTCGAAAAGAGGTCCCGGTTCGACCGGCGAGATCGCGCTTAACCCATTGTTCGACCGCAAAGAAGCTCACTCATGAACCTTCGCAACGTCGCCATTATCGCCCACGTCGACCACGGCAAGACGACCCTGGTCGACCGCCTCCTCCAGCAATCCGGCACGTTCCGCGAGAACCAGAAAGTGACCGAGCGCGCCATGGATTCCAACGATCTGGAGCGCGAGCGTGGCATCACCATTCTGGCCAAGGCGGCCTCGGTGCAGTGGAAGGATACCCGCGTCAACATTGTCGACACCCCTGGCCACGCCGATTTCGGCGGCGAGGTCGAGCGTATCCTCAACATGGTGGACGGCGCGCTGGTGCTGGTAGACGCCGCTGAAGGCCCGCTGCCGCAGACCAAATTCGTGGTCTCGAAGGCGCTCAAGGTCGGGCTGAAGCCGATCGTCGTCATCAACAAGGTCGATCGCCCCGACGCACGCCCGACCGAAGTCATCAACGAGGTGTTCGACCTATTCGCGGCGCTCGATGCCAGCGAGGAGCAGCTCGACTTCCCGATCCTCTACGGGTCGGCCAAGCAGGGCTGGATGGCCGAGAGCCCCGAGGGTCCGAAGGACAAGGGCATGGAGCCGCTGTTCGACCTGATCCTGCGCCATGTCGCCCCGCCCAAGGTCGAGGAGGGCCCGTTCCGCATGATCGGCACGATCCTGGAGGCCAACCCCTATCTCGGCCGCATCATCACCGGCCGCATCTCGTCCGGCGTGCTCAAGCCGAACCAGCAGGTCAAGGTGCTGAACGCCGACGGCAAGCTGGTCGAGCAGGGCCGCATCACCAAGATCCTGGCTTTCCGCGGCCTCGAGCGCACGCCGCTCGATGAGGCCGAAGCCGGCGACATCGTCGCCATCGCGGGCCTCACCAAGGGCACCGTCGCCGACACCTTCTGCGATCCGACCGTCGAGGTGCCGCTGCCGGCGCAGCCGATCGATCCGCCGACCGTGTCGATGTCTTTCATCGTCAACAATTCCCCGCTCGCCGGCACCGAAGGCGACAAGGTGACGAGCCGCATGATCCGCGACCGTCTGCTCCGCGAAGCCGAGGGCAACGTCGCGTTGCGCGTCGTCGAAGCTGCCGATAAGGACGCGATGGAAGTGTCGGGCCGCGGCGAATTGCAGCTCGCGATCCTGATCGAGACCATGCGCCGCGAGGGCTTTGAGCTCTCGGTGTCGCGCCCGCGCGTCGTGTACCAGAAAGACGAGGCCACCGGCGCCACCATGGAGCCGATCGAGGAAGTCGTGATCGACGTCGACGAGGAGCATTCCGGCGTCGTCGTGCAGAAGATGAGCGAGCGCAAGGCCGAGCTGATCGAGATGAAGCCCTCTGGCGGCAACCGCCTGCGGCTGGTGTTCTACGCTCCGACCCGCGGCCTGATCGGCTACCAGGGCGAACTCCTCACCGACACGCGCGGCACCGCGATCATGAACCGCCTGTTCCATGGCTATGCGCCGTACAAGGGCGAGATCCAGGGCCGTCGCAACGGTGTGCTGATTTCCAACGATCAGGGCGAGGCGGTGGCCTATGCCATGTTCAAGCTGGAAGACCGCGGCCCGATGATGATCGAGCCGGGCTGGAAGGTCTATCGCGGCATGATCGTCGGCGAGCACACCCGCGACAACGATCTCGAGATCAACGTGCTCAAGGGCAAGCAGCTCACCAACATCCGCACCACGTCCAAGGACGAAGCGGTGCGCCTGACTCCGCCGATCAAGATGACGTTGGAAAAGGCGCTCGCCTATATCGAGGACGACGAGCTCGTCGAGGTCACGCCGAAGTCGATCCGCCTGCGCAAGAAGCACCTCGATCCGAACGAGCGCAAGCGCGCGGAGAAGGCGAAGGAAGCTGTGGCGTAACTCGCCGTCATGCCCCGCGAAAGCGGGGCATCCAGTACGCCGCGGCTTCTCCGCATCTCGCAACCGTCTCTGGAATACTGGATCACCCGCCCCAGTGCGCAATTGCGCACAAGGCGGGTGATGACGCCTCACATTGTGGTGGCTTCAGCGCGCACGGCGAACGTGCTAGAGCCAGCGCATGAGTTCCCTCCCCTCCTCAGTCGACGTCGCGATCATTGGCGCCGGCGCCGCCGGGCTCGGCGCAGCGCAGGCGCTGAAGGATTCCGGCCTGTCGCTGATCGTGCTCGAAGCGCGCGGCCGCATCGGCGGACGCGCATGGACCGTGCAGGCATCGCCGGAGGTGACGTTTGACGTCGGCTGTGGCTGGCTGCATTCGGCGGACAAGAATTCCTTCGTCCCAATCGCCCGGCAACTCGATTTCGAGATCAACACGGACCTGCCGCCCTGGGGCGATCGCGCCTTCGGCGATGCGTTTCCGGAGGCTGAGCGCAAGGACTTTGTGCGCGCGATTGACGAGTTCTACGAACGAATCTGCGAGGTTGCTGAGAAGGGCGAGGATGCGCCTGCCGCCGGTTATCTCGAGCCAGGCAATCGCTGGAATCCGATGATCGATGCGGTCTCGACCTATGTGAACGGGTGCGAGCTCGATCAGGTCTCGATCCTCGACATGGAAGCCTACGAGGACACCTATTTCAATTGGCGCGTGCGCGCCGGATATGGGACGCTGATCGCGGCCTATGGCGCGCCCTGCCCGGTCGCGCTGAACTGCAACGTCATGCTGATCGACCATTCCGGCGAGCGCATCCGCCTCGAAACCTCGCTCGGCACGCTTGATGCCGGGAGAGTCATCGTCACCGTACCGACCAATCTGATTGCCGAGGAGGCGATCCGCTTTTCTCCGGCGCTGCCAGCCAAGGTCGACGCCGCACGCGGCTTGCCGCTCGGCATCGACGACAAGGTGACGCTGGCGCTGGAGGATGCAGAAGCCTTCCCAATCGAGGGAAACTTGCGCGGCGCGACCATGCGCACCGCAATGGGCACCTACCACATACGCCCGTTCGGCCAGCCCTGCATCGACGGCTTTTTCGGCGGCCGGTTTGCGCGCGATCTGGAAGATGCCGGTGTCGGCGCGTTCGCCACGCAAAGCATCGACGAGATCGCGGGCTTTCTCGGCAACGACATCAGGCGCAAGCTGAGACCGCTCTGCGAGTCTCGCTGGGCGCTCGATCCCTTCGCCCGCGGCTCCTATTCGCACGCGCTGCCGGGTCATGCGGGAGATCGCGCCGTCCTGGCGGCGCCGGTCGATGACCGGCTGTTCTTCGCGGGAGAGGCGACATCGCCGAATTTCTTCTCGACAGCGCATGGCGCACGAGACAGCGGGGAGCGCGCGGCGAGGGAAGTGCTGGCGGCGATAGTGAAGGCGTATTAGCAGACTCCGTCATTGCGAGCGCAGCGAAGCAATCCAGAATCTTTCCGCGGTGACAGTCTGGATTGCTTCGCTGCGCTCGCAATGACCGGCTACTCGATCACCCGCGCCCGCAAGTCCGCGTCCGGCACGAAGCAGGCATCGTACTTGCCGAAGATGCGATAGCGGTTGCGCGCGATGAGGCTGTACACGGGGTCCCGCAGCGGCTTCGGCACGGCGAATAGTGCGCGCACCCAGCCCCATCCCGGCAAATGCGACAGCACGGTCAGCGCGGCGTCCGACTTTAAGAACGCCTCGCCGTCGTGGACGACCGCATTGGTGTCGGGATCCTCGGGATCAATCCCGAACGTCTTCGCGAGCCTGGTTCCGTAGTCCGACTGGATAGGCGTGAAGCGGAAACGCTTCGCCGTATCGCGCTGCGCGACGAAGCGCACCCAGCGCGAGCAGAAGACGCAGACGCCGTCGAACAGGATCACGTCGTCGTCGGGCCATTTGGGCATCAGAGTCTCTTTCTTGACGCGTTTCCTTCACGCGAACCGGTCGTCACTTCGCTCGAAAACGCTATCGATTGTCCAGCATCATGAGCGCGACCAGCATCAGCACGATGGCCGGGCCCGTCTTCACGAGTGCGCCGAGCGGTTCGATCCAGAGATCGGGCGTGAGGATCGCTGCACCCACCATATAGCCGAGCGAGGCGACGAGGCCGGCGACGAGGCCAAGGGCCGACGTGCGCCGGAAGGCGATCAACAGACCGATACTCATATCCATCAGGCTCGTCCCGATCGTGATCGGATCGACCAGCGCCGGCGGAAAATTGTGCGCGATCAAAATTCCGGCGGCAGCGCGATAGGACACAAACAGCGCAATGAAGCCGGAAACGATCCAGAACGCGACCAGGCTCGCGATGATCAGCGCCTTGGCCAGGAACAGCCGCGCGAACCATTTGTCCTGGATGGTGGCGGGATGCCGCCCGATCACGTCAGTCAGGGTCTTCGGCGCAATGCCGGTCGCGGCGATCCACGGCGATGAATCGCCGGTGACGCCGCGGCGCAGCTCGGCGATGGCGGTCGTCCGCATCGGCGGCGTCCAACCGAGCCGGCTCGTGAGATCGCCGAGCCTGGCGCCGAGATCGAGCAGGACCGAGGGCATCGCGACATGCGGCCAGCCCGCCGTGCCGAACGCAAGACGAAAACGCTTGATGACGCCGGCCATCGTGACCGGCTCGGGTTGCATCAGGTCCCAGCTCACGGCTTTCACCGATGCATCGCCGATGTCGCGCGCGGCAAGCCAGGCGATGGTGGCGGCGATATCCTCGACCGCAACAGGCTGGAACGGCGTCGCCATCTCCGTGTCGGGCAGGTCAATGGGAAAGGCGGCGAGTGCGCGCAGCAGCGCGCTGCCGCCATAAGCCGATGGTGCAACCACAAAGCCGGGCCGCAGGATCGCATGGGCAACGCTAGAGGCAGAAATCAGCCGCTCGGCCTCGCGCTTGGTTGTCGCGAACGCGGTGCGATCGGCCTCTGCCGTGCCGGGAATCGAGATGTGCACGAGGCGGATCGCACGGTCACTGTCGCCGATCGCCTGCAGCAGGCGCGCGACGAAATCGCGGTGCACGGCATGTGTGTCGCCGCCGGGTCCGTCCTGGAGCACACCGAGGCAGTTCACGACGACATCGACCGCATGCTCCTTCAAGAGACGCGTCAGCGCGGCCGCCTCGAGGGCGAGGATCGGCAGCTCGATGTCCAGCGGGCTCATCTTCCGCGCCGGCGACAGGCTTCGTGCGAGACCGACCACGCGAAAGCCGCGCGCGCGGAGATTGTCGGTGACGAAGCGGCCGATCAGGCCGGAAGCGCCGAGCAGGAGAATGTTGGCCTTACTCATCGTGTCCCTCAAAACGGCTTTGCGACCATCAGCCAGAGGATCAGCATGGTCGCACCGAAGCCGGGAAAGCCGAAGGCGAACCAGCGGCGGAACAGCACGAAGTAGCGCTGTGGAAGCGCGGCGTGCTGTTCGCATGCCTTGCGCGCGAGATCGCGCATCTCGATCTGCATGATCACGACGGGGACCCAGAACAGGCCTGCCACGACATAGAGCGCAATCGCGGCAAGCAGCCAGCGCTCCGCGACCGACGTGGCCGACAGCACCATCAGGAGGCCGCCACTGACCGGCTGCATGATCACCGCCGAAAACGTGAAGATGGCGTCCGCGATCACCACCACCGAGGCGGTGCGCGCGATGAATTCCGCGTCGTGCGTGCGATGCGCCATCAGCATGAAGAAGGCGATGCCGGCGCCGGTGCCGAGGATGACGATGGCGCCGAGCACATGCAGATATTTGATCAGGAAATACAGTGTCATGGCTTCTTGGTCGCCACTGGCCTTGGCAGGTTCAGCGCGCGCTCAAGTGCCTTGCCTGCAGCTTTGACGCCCGCCTCCGTCTCGATCATCCAGTGGCCTTCACTGCCGACCGGGGGCACCGCCTGAAAATCCACTTTGCCACCGCCGCGGCTAAACGCATCTGCCAATTGCCTGGCGAAGACCGGAGAGAAATACGTATCATTGGCCGCCACGAACCAGGTGACCGACGCTCGGGCGACCTTGCCGAATTCACTCGCCGCAAGCTTCAGCGTATTTGGTGCGCAAACCTTGTCCGGGGCGTCATTGGCATGACCGCCGCGTCCCGGCGCAAATACGATGATCGCGGAAATGGTCTTCGGATCGGCATTGGCGAGCGCGAGCGCGCCCCAGCCGCCGGCGGAATGGCCGAGCACGACCGCACCATCCTTGCGGACGAAATCCTGCTTTCGCAAGAATTCCAGCCCAAGCGATATCTCGTCCGCGGTGGCGCGGCCGGCGCGCGCATAATCCGCCTCATCACAGCCGCCCTGATCCTCGACATAGCGACCGCCGGTTGCGCCGTGACCGAGCCGTTCCGGCACCAGCACGGCAAAGCCGCGCGCAGTTAGGAACGCGACGAGCGCGCGGTATTCCGGCTGCGGCATTTGCGCACGACGCAGCACGTTCTGCGTCGAGGCATGGGCGATGACGGCCAGTCGATAGGGACCGGCTCCATGCGGACGAAACAGCAGCGCATGCGCCGCAATCTCGCTGTCCGGCGACGGCACGCGCCATTGCTGCCGGCGAAACGGCTCGCCTTCCTCCCCCACGGGGCCAAATACGACCTGCGCGCGCAAAGGCGGCGCAATGAGCGCAGCCAGCACGGGCAAAAGGGCAAGCGCGAAAGAGAATCGCATGGAATCGCTGGAAGCGAGAGGGATGGCGGTGGCCAGACTAGTAGGAACGAATCATTCTGGGCGGACTTTCTGCGTTGCCTGAGCCGTCCACTCGCTGCTGCAAGGTGGTTTTGCACCGACGCATGACAAGCCGTTGCCGTTCGACGCGTTGCTTTGTTCTCTTTCGGTACACCAAGGACAAAATACTGATGCAGAAGGGCAAAATACTGATGCAGAAAGTCCACAGGTTAACCGATAATTAACGATGGGTCTTGCCGCCGGCGCGGCGAGTTGATTTGATCGCATCCATGAGCACAACCCTGATCGAGGTTCGGCCGGCCAAAGCTGCAGACGCTACTGCGGTGGCGTGCACGCACGACGAGGCTTGGCGCTCGGCCTATCAGGGCATCATCCCCGGCGCCGAGCTGGAGAAGCTGATCAACCGCCGTGGTCCGCAATGGTGGGACAGCGCGATTCGCAAAGGTAGCCGCGTCAGCGTGCTGGTGTTCGGCGACAGGATCGCGGGCTATGCCAATTACGGGCGCAACCGCGCCCGCAGCCTGCATTTCGACGGCGAGATCTACGAGCTCTATCTGCGTCCGGAATTCCAGGGCCTCGGCTTCGGCCGGCGGCTGTTCGCCGCCGCCCGCCGCGACCTGATGCAGAGCGGGCTGAAGAGCATGGTGGTATGGGCGCTCTCGGATAATGATCCGGCAACCGAGTTCTACCGGGCACTGGGCGGCCGCATGGTGGCGCGTTCCTCGGAGCGTTTCGGGCCGAAATCGCTCGACAAGATTGCCTTCGCGTGGACCAATTGAGCTGCTGAAACGCCAGCCGGCAGCGCTTCCCTCCGTCGATACCGCTGCCTTTTGAGCCGGTAGTCGCTGGATTCATAATTTCACAAAAGTTCGATGGATAGGCGGGCCAAGCCCGCGTATGACAGTGCCAAATCGCTGCCGGGCGCGATTTCACCTCGGCAATAACGGAGCCTTGAATGCGTATCGATGCGGTCTCGATCGGGACCAACACCCCACACGAAGTCAACGTCATCATCGAAGTGCCCGTGGGCGGTGAACCGATCAAATACGAGATGGACAAGGAGGCCGGAACGCTGGTCGTCGACCGCTTCCTGTACACGCCGATGCGTTACCCCGGTAACTATGGCTTCATCCCGCACACGCTGTCCGACGACGGCGACCCCTGCGACGTCCTGATCGTCAACACCCGCGCCATCATCCCCGGCGCCGTCATGAGCGTGCGCCCGGTCGGCGTGCTGTTCATGGAAGACGAGGCCGGCGGCGACGAGAAGATTCTGGCGGTGCCGTCGTCAAAACTGACGCAACGCTACGACAAGGTGAAGTCGTACAGCGACCTACCGGACATCACGCTGCAACAGATCCAGCACTTCTTCGAGCACTACAAGGACCTCGAGAAGGGCAAGTGGGTGAAGATCCTGCGCTGGGGTGGCCCGGATGAGGCCCACAAGCTGATCCTCGAAGGCATGGATCGGGCAAAAAAGAAGAAGTGACGCCCAGCCGTCATTCCGGGGCGCACGAAGTGCGAACCCGGGATCTCGTGCAGTAACTTTTGGATTCCGGGTTCGGTGCTTCGCACCGCCCCGGAATGACAGCTTCAAACCGCCGGCTTCGGCAGGCCTGCGATCGCACAGGCCGCGCGCAACGTGTTCACCAGAAGGCAGGCGACCGTCATCTGGCCGACGCCGCCCGGCACCGGTGTGATCGCGCCGGCAACCGCGAGCGCTTCCTGATAGGCAACATCACCGACGAGGCGGGTCTTGCCGTCATCCTTCGGGAGGCGGTTGATGCCGACGTCGATCACGGTCGCACCCGGCTTCAGCCAGTCCCCGCGCACCATTTCGGGGCGGCCCACCGCGGCATAGACGAGATCTGCGCGTTTCACGAGCCCGGGCAGGTCGCGCGAGCGCGAATGCGCGATCGTCACCGTGGCGTTCTGATTCAGCAGCAACTGCACCAGCGGACGGCCGACCAGGTTGGAACGGCCGATGACGATGGCGTTCAGGCCCTCGAGCGAAGCGTGCACGCTCTTGGTCAGGATGATGCAGCCGAGCGGCGTGCAGGGCGACAGCGCCTCGAAGCCGCCGGCAAGCCGGCCGGCATTGTTCGGATGCAGTCCATCGACGTCCTTGGCGGGGTCGATGGCATTGATGACGGCCTCGGTGTTGAGGCCCTTCGGCAGCGGTAGCTGCACCAGAATGCCGTGCACGGCGGGGTCGCGATTGAGTTTGGCGACGAGCGCCAGCAGATCGGCCTGCGAGACATCGGCCGGCAGCTTGTGCTCGAACGAGGCCATACCGGCGGCTTGCGTCTGGGTGTGCTTGGAGCGGACATAGACTTCGCTGGCGGGGTCATTGCCGACCAGGACCACCGCAAGTCCCGGCACCAGATTGTGCTCGCGCTTGACGCGGGCAACCTCGTCGGCGACGCGGCCGCGAAGCTCCGCGGCAATGACTTTTCCATCGATGATCTTGGCGGTCATGTCAGTTCCCTGATTGCCTGGATTTAGCCGAGGCGAGCTGGCGCAGCGTATCGCCAAGCTGCACCGGATCGCCATCGACCCCGATCTGCTTCAAGCGCGACGTCGGCCCGGACAGCAGCTTCACGCTGGCCTTGGGCACGCGAAGCGATTTCGCCAGCAGCGCCAATACCGCCCGATTGGCCTCGCCGCCATCGGCGACGGCACGCACGCGCACCTTGAGCACGCTGCGGCCGTCGGAGAGCTGCTCGATCCCGTCGATATCGTCGCGGCCGCCGCGCGGCGTCACCCGCAAGGCGATGCTGATGCCCGAGGCGGAGGTGCGCCAGGGCTCGCCCGCTACCAAGGCTCCGCCTGCGCCGCGTTAGAGTACGTTGGGGTAGATGTAGTACGTGATCACCCGTTCTATGAACATGATGATCAGAATCAAGATGATCGGCGAGATGTCGATGCCGCCGAGGTTGGGCATGAAGTTGCGAATCGGCGCCAGCACCGGTTCGGTAATGCGGTAAAGGAACTCCGCCACGGCTGAGACGAATTGATTGCGGGTGTTCACGACGTTGAAGGCGATCAGCCAGGACAGGATCGCGGCGGCGATCAGCAGCCAGACGTAGAGGTCGAGCACGATGATGACGATGTCGAGAACGGCACGCATGGCTGTGAAAACTCTGGTTCCGGTGGGGATTGACGCCTTTTGCTAAATACCGGTTCCCCCCGACCCAAACAAGGGAAGTCCCGGCGCCCGCAGGGGCTAAATCGCGCGTCCTTGACTTGACCTTGGCGGGGACTTAAATGGCGCCCGGTTGTCGGCCGCGTTCACCAGAGCGGCCAGCGATGGGGCCATAGCTCAGCTGGGAGAGCGCATCGTTCGCAATGATGAGGTCGGCGGTTCGATCCCGCCTGGCTCCACCACGCTCCGCCCTTCGGGCTACGCGTGGCACAGCCACGCCAGGGCCCGAAGGGCGGAGCGTGGTGTCCGGCGTAGCCCAAAGGGCAAAGCCGGACTCAGTAATTCGAATTCAGCCCCTACCTCCCCGTGAACCTCGGCGGCCGCTTCTCCATGAAGCTTGCCACGCCCTCGCGGAAATCGCTGCCGTTCAGCGCGATCAGCATCTCCCGGTTGGCCTCGATGGTGGCTTCGGCCAGTGTCTGGAATGGAACCTCATAGAGCTGCCGCTTGATCACGGCCATCGCGCTTGGCGAGACGAAGTCGGCAAGATCGCGGGCGTAGGCATAGGTCTCCTCGCGCAGCTTCTCGGGCGGGCAGAGCCGGTTGACCAGCCCGATCCGCAGCGCCTCGTCGCTTCCAACGCGCCGGGCCGACAGCAAGAGATCCATCGCATTGGCATGACCGACGATGCGCGGCAGCATCCAGGAGATTCCATGTTCGGCGATGAGTCCGCGCCGTGCGAAGGCGGTGGTGAACACGGTGTTGTCGGCGGCAAAGCGTAAGTCGCAATAGAGCGCGTGCACGAGTCCGATGCCGGCGGTCGCGCCGTTGAGCATGGCGATGATGGGCTTTCCGATCGAGGGATAGAAGCCATAGCGCGTCTGCCAATCCGGGCGGCGGTTCATGTCGAACGGCGGCAGGTTCGATGCGCGCCTGACGTCATCGGGGTCGAGCCCTTTCAGCGCGTCCATATCGGCGCCGGCGCAGAAGGCCCGGCCTGCGCCGGTCAGCACGATGACGCGAACATTGTCATCGCCGGCCGCCGATTCCATCGCGTGACGCACGTCGCGCTCCATGATCGGCGTCCATGCATTCATGCGATCGGGGCGATTGAGCGTGATGGTCGCGACCTTGTCGCTCACCTCATAGAGAATGTGTTCATAGGCCAAGGCGCTCTCCCTTTGTTTATCGGCACGCATTTGCACGCGCTCATTGGGAGCGAGCCTAGCATATCCAGCGATGAGCTAAGGACGAAGGTGCTGGCCGCGATCACTCGGCGGCTTGCGCAAGCAGCGGCCGGCGCGCCAGCCAGCCCGAGATGAAATGATCGAGCCAGGCGCGCTCCGCGACGTCGTAGACTGCGCGATCAGCGAAATGATGATGCCGCTGCCGCGCACCCGGCGCGCTCAGACCGTCATAGCCGCGCGTCGTCCAGCAATGCATCATCGCGTAGGTCACGTCGGGATGAAACTGGACGCCGAAGGCATTGCCGGTGCGGAACGCCTGCACCGGAAAATCGTCACCCTCGGCGAGCAGCTCGCCGCCAACGGGCAGCTCAAAACCCTCGCGATGCCAGTGATAGACCTGCGCCGGCCAGTCCGGACAGAGCGCCTGTCCCGCTGCGGTCGGGCGGATCGGATAGTAACCGATCTGCGTCAGCGCGTCTGGATGCGGCGCGACGGGGGCGCCGAGCTGCATCGCGAGCATCTGTGCGCCGAGGCAGATGCCGAGGAACGGCCGCTGTTCGCGCAATGGAATTTCGATCCAGTCGATCTCGCGGCGAATGTAGTCGTCGGAATCATTGGCGCTCATCGGCCCGCCGAAAAATACCGCGCCGGCGTGGGCGTCGAGCGTTGCGGGCAGGGGATCGCCAAAGCGAGGCCGGCGGATGTCGAGGCGATGACCAAGCGCGCGCAACGCGTTACCGACTCGGCCGGGGGTCGAGGACTCCTGGTGCAGGACGATCAGAACTGGCAACCGGCTCTCGCGATCGGAGGCGGCCGCGCCGGACGCCCTTCTGTTGCGGAAGGACACCACCTCTGCGCCACCAAGCCTGTCCGTCCGGAACGACATTGCCTCTGCGGGTGCTAGCGATTCAGACCGCCAGCATAACTAAGCGATCGTTAATTTCGTGTGAGTTCGCGCACACGCGGTTCATGAAGCAAGCTCCGGGCCAATACGGACCGCGTGTTCGGACTTAGCGCTTGCGCCTCTGAAACCGGCCGACCGCGGCCAGGATGAAGCCGCGCGGGAACAATCGCAGCAGGAACGGCACGATCTTGATGCCCAGACCGGGCAGGACCGCCCGCTTATTCGCCATCAGGCCGCGATAGGCGGCGAGCGCGACATCGGCGGCGGAGACGTTGAGGATCGCGGAATCGAAGCCGGGAGCGAAGCCGGCGCGGGCCTGAAACTCCGTCGGCACCGGACCCGGGCAAAGCACGGTGACACGAACGCCGCGCTTGCCGAGCTCGCAGCGCAAGGCTTCGGTGAAGGAGATCACATAGGCCTTGGACGCGTAGTACACGGCCATGCCCGGGCCGGGCAGGAAGCCCGCGACCGAGCCGACATTGAGAATTCCGCCCTTGTTTCTGACGAGCTGGTCGGCGAAGCGCAGCGAAAGATCCGTCAGCGCACGGATGTTCACGTCGATGATGCCGAGCTGTTCGGCGCGATCGCGCTCGATCGCATCGCCGAACACGCCGAAGCCGGCATTGTTGACGAGGTGATCAACTTCGACATCTTCGACCGCGAGGGCGGCCGCGATCTTCTCGCCTGCATCGGCCGCTTCCAGATCGCAGGCGACAATGATCGGCTTCTTGCCACCCTTGGCCGCGAGCTCGTTCGCGAGCACCTCCAGACGATCGGCTCTGCGTGCCGTCAGCACCAGGCGATGTCCGTTCGCGGCGAACACGCGCGCCAGCTCCGTACCTATGCCGGCCGAAGCACCGGTAATCAGCGTCACGCGGTCGGTCACGATCGAAAGCTCTTGAAGGCAGGAAAATCCTAAGACAACGCCGAAACGAGAGCATAGGCCGCGTGCGCGATGCAAGCGGCCTCACCGCATGGCGCGTTGCGCGAAAGATGGGCAAAGTGGAAAGCCCGCTGATTTCCATGGGTTTTCGTCGGCCGCGGCGACCGCCGATACATTAAAGTTTCGTCATGTCATGATCACCACCCGGACGAGCGGCGGGACGAACCGGCTCAGCCGCCGATGGCCCCCTGCTTGACCTGACCACTGGGGCGGTTGGCGACGGCATGCTTCAGATCGATGCGGTCGCGCTGAGAAATGCCGAGCAGGTCGGATGCACGCCAGACGACGTTGTCCTCGAACTCGGTCACCTGGCCGTCCGCGTAGACCAGCTCCCACATCATCTGAACGATGCGCTTGCGTCCCTCTTCGTCGACCGAACGCATGATGACGCTGGTGAAATGGTAGAGGTCGACGGCCTCGCCTTCGACCTGGGTCGCGTCCGCAATCAGGCGGTCCGCGGTGCCGCGATCCAGGCCGAAATGGCTTTCGATCAGGCCGTGCAGCTTGCGCCGCTCGGTCTCGCTCGGCTGACCGTCCAGCGAGATCACGTGGATCAGCAGCGCGGTTGCCGCCAGCCGGTAATCGCCGTCGCCGAAGGCGCGGTCCTGGGCATGAGGGGCAACAATCTCAGCGATGAATTGGCGCAAGCCGTCCAGCATGAGTCCTACCGAAATCGACGAAGCCGCGGGAAGCGGCTTCTGCAAGTATTATATGAGCGGGAAACTCGATCGGCGCAACGTGTGTCAGTTCCGCGCGTGCATTACGTTTCTGCAATCTGAATGCTGTCATTTCAGCACGCGAGGCTAGCCGATTCCTCTGATGTCGTCCTGGCGAAAGCCAGGACGACGTTGGGGTGACGTGTTGGGGTGACGTGATGCCGCGCCCGTCATGATCGAGATCGCGGCATTCACAACAGCCATCATCACGGTATCTCGTACACCACCATCTTGTCGGCAATGCCGCGCAGCGCGGCCTGCTTCTGGATCGGCCTGATCGCGCGCTGCTCCAGGATTTCCGCAACCGCCGGCGCATCCAGCACCGGCCCGGTGATGTGGATCTCCTGCGCGGTCGACAGGCTCTGCACGCGCGCGGCGATGTTGACGGTCTGGCCGAAATAGTCCTGTCGCTCATTCAACATCACTGCAAGGCACGGCCCCTCATGGATGCCGATCTTGAGAACGAGATCGTTGGCGCCGCGTTGTTTGTTCAATTCATCCATGGCTGCACGCATGCGCAGACCCGCCGTGATCGCGTGCTCGGGTCGGATGAAGGTTGCCATGACGGCATCGCCGATCGTCTTCACGACTGCCCCCTTCTCGGCGGCAATGATCTCCAGCAGCGCACGAAAGTGCGCTCGCACGAGGTCAAAGGCACTGAGATCGCCGACCCGCTCGTACAGCGCCGTCGACCCCTTCAGGTCGGTGAACAGGAAGGTCAGCGACGTGATCTTCAAGCGCTGGTCGACATTGAGATTGTCCGCCTTGAAGACGTCGCGGAACGTCTGATTGGACAGCATCCGCTTGGCGGTCAGGATCGGCTTGCGCTTGCCGATCATCTCATGCAACGCGTCGGCGGCAATCCAGACCGAGGGCAACACCCGGTTGTCCGATTGATTCTCGAGTGTGAGGCGCAACGGCCCGGGGCGCATCACAGTGGTCCCCGTGGGCGCCTCCAGTTTGTTGAATATGATCGAAAGCTGCTGACGTTCGCTCGTCGGGTCACCCTGAACGTCCAGGAAGTGGGCAGAATGGGTGACCGGCTCGAAGACGATGATGAACTGGCTGGGCAAGTTCAGCGAGAGGATCGCCTTTTCGCCAGCCGGCAATTCGAGTGCTTCGAGCGTTACGTCGTTGATCAGGCGCGAAAAAGATTCATCGTTGATGTCGACTCCGGAACTCCAAAACATCTGCCGGACATATTCCCAGATCGGCAACGTGTCGGGATCGTGAGCACCGATGCGGCGGACCCGGGGACTGACGGTAAAAGCCACCTCGACCATCTCATCGACGGACGCTTCGTAGCCGGCGGCACAGAGCGCACAGTTGTAGTCGTCGTGCTTCAGTGATTTCAGCGTTGCATGCGCACCCAAAACTCCTCCGCAGCCGGGGCACAGCACGTTCCAGCTCATGTCGAACAGGCCGAGCCGCGAGGCGTGCAGGAATCCGGAAATGACCTTCTCCTGATCGAGCCCGGTACGATCGGCAAAATCCAGCGCATTGATGCGGTTGAGGTCGCGATCATGACCATCGGCGATCAGCCGCGCTATGGCCTCGACGACTGCGGGATCGGCGGTCTGCTTCAGAACGGATAACTGGGCCTGTATGTCGCTCATGGCGGGGCTCTATCTAGGGTGCATCACGCCATCTGCCAGGCGAACGCCTGTCACCGACGCGTGATGCGAAACATGGGTGAATGGTCCGGCTGCGTCGTGACGACGCCGAGCGGAATGACGGGATTGGCGTCGACGAGCTCGACGCGGAACGCGCCGATGAGCCTCGCCAGCGCCAGCACGGCTTCCGCCTGGGCGAAGGGCGCGCCGACGCAGACGCGCGGTCCCGCGCCAAACGGCAAGTAAGCGAAGCGATCGGGCGCCTCGGTCGACATGAAGCGCTTCGGGACGAATGCGTTCGGCTGATCCCACAGCTTCTCGTGCCGGTGCAACAGCCACGGTGCGATCATGATGATATCGCCCTTGCCGATCGCAACGCCGGCCGCGTCGTCCTTGTCCCGCGCCGCCCGCGCGATCAGGAAAGCCGGCGGATAGAGCCGCATGGTCTCCTCGATCACGGCGCGGGTGAATTTCTGACGGTCGATGTCGGCGATGCTGTCGAGATGCTCGCCGCGGGTTTCCGAGGCGACGTCCTCCTGCGTCTCCGGATCGAGCGCGAGCAGATAGAGCGCCCAGAACAGCGCGGTCGCGGTGGTCTCGTGACCCGCCAGGATCATGGTCGCGACCTCATCGACAAGCTGCGCGTCGGAAAAGCCCTTGCCGGTCTCGGGATCGCGCGCCTCGTCCATGAGATCGAACAGATCGCGCGGCGGCGCGCCGTCCTTCTTCCCCGCCGCACGCCGTTCGGCGATCAGCATCGCAACGAATTCGGTCCAGCGCTTGCGGAAGCGGGCGCGGGCAAAATCCATCGGGCTCGGCCAGGACACGGGCAGCACCATGTCGAGGAAGTACGCCCGTCCCAGACGCTCGGCGTATTCCATGATGAAGCTGCGCAAGGTCGGACCATGGCGGTCCATGCCGAACGAGAACATCGTGCGGCCGGCGATCTCGAGCGTCATGCGCTGCATGACCTCGCGCAGATCGACGGTTTCGCCCACGCACCCATCCAGCTTCGCGATGGTCTCGTCGAGCACCGCAGTCATATGCGGGACGAGGTTGGCGGTGGCGCGAGGCGTAAACGCAGGCGCCAGCGTGCGGCGCTGAAACGTCCAGGAATGACCTTCCGCGATCAGAAGACCATCACCGAGCACGGGACGCAGCATGCGGATGCCCGCCGGCGTGCGCGTGTAGTTCTCGTAGTTGCTGACCAGGACATGCCGGATCACGTCCGGCCGGTTCAGGATGAAGCTGTTGCGGAAGAAAAAGCGACCCGGGATGATCTCTTCCTCGTAGGCACGCTGCGCCCAGGTCGCGATCATGTTTCGCCGGATCACCGCGAGCTTGCCAAGGAACGACATGTCGTCCGGCGCACGCGGCGGGGCTGGAGGGACGATGGGCCGACGCACGCTGGCGATGTTCATGGCTCTCTCCCCGCATATATCGCGTGGATAAACAGCTAGTAAGTCAGCTCGGCAATCGCAATCCTGTTCTCGGCAGCAGGCCGGGCCCGTGCCACTATTCGTTCTTCGCCAAACTGGGCCACGACGTTACGCCCGACCTCTACGACCGGAAGGCGCAGGGTTGCTGCCGAATCCGTCGGCACGCCCGGCTTGACGTCGGCCGGCTCCGATGACGTTGCGGGTGGCATAGCCGCCGCGCGAGCTGCCGACCAGCGCCACGCGAGCCGCACCCGTGCGGCGCTTCAGCTCAGTGATGGACGCAGCGAGTTCGCGGCATCGATCCGGACGGTCGCAGCCGCGAAGGGCAGGGTGCCGAGGCCCTGCACGATAGTCCGTCGCGATAGCTTCATCGTGTTCCTCCCCGGCGAACTCAGCCTTTGCACCGCTTATAGACGTCTAAACACTGGACAGCGAAGGACTTTCGCGGGCATCACTGAACCCGACTGGAATCGCTGAGGCCACTTCTGCCAGCTCAAATGGAAGGGGATATGACCGAGCAGCCGAAACGTCAGAGAATTGCCGCCGACGGCATCACCGCACCGCTGCGGTACACCGTATTCCGGCGCATCTGGCTCGCCAGCCTGCTCTCCAATCTCGGCCTTCTGATCCAGGGCGTCGGCGCCGCCTGGGCCATGACCCAGATGGCGGCCTCGGCCGACAAGGTGGCGCTGGTGCAGACCGCGCTGATGCTGCCGATCATGCTGATCTCGATGCCGGCCGGCGCCATCGCCGACATGTACGACCGCCGCATCGTCACCCTGGTGTCGCTGTCAATCGCGCTGATCGGTGCGACCGCGCTCACGGTGCTGGCCGGGCTCAAGCTCATCACCCCGGAATGGTTGCTCGCCTTCTGCTTCATCGTCGGAAGCGGCAATGCGCTGTTCGGTCCAGCCTGGCAATCCTCCGTCAGCGAGCAGGTGCCGCCCGACGCGCTGCCATCAGCCGTCGCGCTGAATGGCATCAGCTACAACATCGCGCGCAGCTTCGGTCCCGCGATCGGCGGCGTCATCGTCGCCGCGGCCGGCGCGGTCGCCGCCTTTGCCTGCAATGCCATCCTCTATTTGCCCCTGCTGGTGGTGCTGCTGCTCTGGCGGCGCACCACCGAACCCTCGCGCCTGCCGCGAGAAAAGCTCAACCGGGCCATGGTCTCCGGCTTCCGCTACATCACCAATTCGCCGCCAATCAAGATCGTGCTGTTGCGTACCCTGGTGATGGGCCTGATCGGCGGCGCGGTGATGGCGCTGATGCCGCTGGTCGCGCGCGACCTCCTGCATGGCGGCGCCCAGACCTACGGCATCATGCTGGGCGCCTTCGGCATGGGCGCGGTCGTCGGGGCGCTCAACATCCATGAACTGCGCAAGCGCATGAGCGGCGAGGCGGCGATCCGCGCCTGCACCATTTCGATGGCGTTCGCGATGGCGGCGCTTGCCGCGAGCACCGAACCGGTGCTGACCGCGGCCGCGCTGGTGCTCGCGGGAGCCGTGTGGATGGCCGCCGTCGCGCTGTTCAATATCGGTGTGCAGCTCTCGGCGCCGCGCTGGGTCGCAGGACGATCGCTCGCGGCGTTCCAGGCCTCGATCTCGGGTGGCATTGCGATTGGCGCCTGGGGCTGGGGGCACCTCACCGACTATGCTGGCGTCGAGATCGCGCTTCTGGTGGCCGCCGGCCTGATGCTGATCTCGCCGCTCTTGGGACTATGGCTGGCCATGCCGCGCGTCGGCGCGCGCAACGAGGACGCCGAGGTGCTGGCCGATCCGGAAGTGAAGCTGTCGCTCACGGGGCGCAGCGGGCCGCTGGTGGTCGAGATCGAATACCGCGTCACGCAGGAGAACGCGCGCGCCTTCCACAACGTGATGCAGGACGTGCAGCTCAGTCGCCAACGCAACGGCGCCTATGGCTGGTCGATCGCGCGCGACATCGCCGATCCCGAATTGTGGACCGAGCGCTATCACTGCCCGACCTGGCTCGACTATCTGCGCCAGCGCAACCGATCGACCCAGTCCGAACGCGCGCTGCACCAGCGCGCAATCGATTTCCATATCGGCCCTGAGCCGGTGCGGATCCGCCGCATGCTGGAGCGCCCGTTCGGCTCGGTGCGCTGGAAGGAAGAGACGCCGGACCGCGCGAGTGCCGAGGTGCTGCCGGTGGTCGCGACCGCGGCGGGGAGCAGCACGTAGCTCCACTGTCATTCCGGGCGCGCCGTCAGGCGCGAGCTATGACGCGCAATTGCGCATCTGAGAATCCATCTCTCCAGGCATATGCGGCTCGATGGATTCCGGGCTCATCGGCGCGCGATGCCCCGGAATCACAGGAAACAACTACTGCCCGTGGTCGGTCAGCACCTTGTCACAGGCCTTGCTGAGGCGCGTGCGGTTCTGTTTCAGGCAGGCGAGCACGGCTGAATCGCCATTGTTCATCACGGCGCGGCAGTGACGCGAGACATCGCGCGCGCAAGCATCGTGTCCCGGCTGCTGCTGCGCCGATACGCTCGATGCGATCAGGGCCAATGGAATAATGATAAGAAATCTGGTCATCTCGCAATTGCCCCATACCCGGACGATAGGCGGGCGAAGCTAAAGCGACGGTTCCACCGCTGCAACGGCTTTGTTGATCGGCCGCAGGCGGCAACGAGCGGTCCACGGCTTGCACCGGGACACTTCGCAAGGGAGGTCCACGCGCGATGACCGCCTGATCGTTGCGCAGGTCATGCTTCGCTTACTGCACGTTGTTCTGGGCGTTGGCGACCTTGCGCGAGGCGCCCTTGGCGAGGTCCATCACGGCGCGGCAGCCGGGGCTGAGATCGGCGCGGTACTTGATCATGCACGCGGTGATCTTCGGGATGTTGGGGATTTCGGACGAGCACAGGCGGAAAGCGTCGCCGGTGCACATCTGCCGCGCCTCGGCGGTATAGGCGAAGCTGGTGGCCGAGGACAGGATCGCGACGAAGGCGGCGAAGCCCAGCGTCAGACTGGCGTCGCGGATCTTGGAGGAGAAGGACGCGGTCATTTGCGGCTCCCATTGGCGGCGCCATCGACGGCGCGGTGTTAACGGGAGCCATGATGCTCCAGCAAAGTCGTTTCCACTGTGATGACGGTCACGAGAGCCCCTCTAACAGTGACATCGGTCACTTTGGCGCAGCTACCTGAAATTCCTCCGCAACCGCCGTCGCGTTGGTGTCACGTTAACTGTTCCTTCGCATTAATGGCTCGGCGCGGGGAGGAAACCGCTGGTTTGGTTGCGAAATTGGAAAGAGTAGCGATGCGTAATGCGTTGGGCCTGATGCTGGCCAGTGTAGTTGCGGCGGTCGTGATCGCCGCCGGAGGTTGGTTCTTTTATTCCTCGCGCGCCGAACCGGCCGCGCCCAAGACAATTGCCGCCCGTGCTGCCGATCCGTTGCCGGCACCGGCGAAACTGGCCGCCAAGGACGACGTCGAGGTCACCGCGGCGCTCTCCGGCAAGCCGGCGACACTTGCCGTTGCCCAAGCGCCCGCTCCTGCGCCGGCCATGCCGGTTCAGCAGAAATCGACCTGCACCAATCCGAACGCGCTTGGCGTCGCCCGCGTGGTCGAGATCGACACCACCGGCGGACCCGGCTTCGGCTTCGAGCACTTCAAGCAGTTCGATTTCCTGACCGACAAGGAGGTCGTGCTGACCTTCGACGACGGTCCCTGGCCGAACAACACGCCGGCCGTGCTGAAGGCGCTCGCCGACGAATGCACCAAAGGCCTGTTCTTCGCCGTCGGCAAGCACGCCACCTATCATCCGGAGATCCTGCGCCAGGTGCTGGCGCAGGGCCACACGGTCGGCACGCACACCTGGTCGCACGTCAATCTCAACAGCAAGAAGATGACGGAACAGCAGGCCAAGGACGAGGTCGAGAAGGGCTTTAGCGCAGTGAGGTTCGCGCTCGGCACCAACCCGGCGCCGTTCTTCCGCTTCCCGCAGCTTCAGCACAATCCGGCGATCGTGAGCTATTTCGGCACCCGCAACGTCGCGATGTTCTCGACCGACCTCGACTCCTTCGATTTCCGGAAGGAGAGCACGCCGGACAAGATCGTCAGCAACGTGATGACCAAGCTCGACAAGCTCGGCAAGGGCATCATCCTGATGCACGACTTCCAGAAGCACACCGCCGAAGCGCTGCCGACGCTGCTCGCGCGCCTGAAGGCCGGCGGCTACAAGGTCGTGCAGATGAAGGCCAAGACGAGCTTCCAGACGCTGCCGGAATATGACGAAGCGCTATTGAAGGATTTGAAGGTGCCGACGTCCAGCGCGCGTCCGATCTCGAGCGTGGTGCAGACGGTCTCGCAGTAGGCACCCGATCAATCCGTCTCCTGACTGCGCATGGCCGGGTTCGCCCCGGCCATTTGCGTTTTTGGAAGGCGAGCGACCGCTTACCAATAGATGCCGTAGCGGTGCAACTCGCTGATGATGCGGCCCTCGCTCCAGACGCGGCTGCGCCTGGGCCTGGCAGCCTTCGCGGTAGTTGTCGGTGCGGGCTTGGCGGCGTCGTTACCGGAAGCGCATGTCGTTGCAGGCGCGGTCGCCGTCGACGCGGCGGCAGGCGTAGTGGAGACGGCGGCGGGCCGATCCACGTATTTCGGGGTCTCTTGCGGTGCCGTTGCAGGGCTTGCGGTCGCGGCCACAGAAGTCTCGGCCGAAGCCAGGGTCAAGCTGCGCGAGCCGGCGGCCTGAGCCGACGCCGAGACCAGAACCATGGCGGTAACCAGAATGATCTTGCGCATGTGACGTCTCCCCGTGTTTGCGTGGGGCGACACTAGGAGAGACCGTCGCGAAGTTATGTGACGATGGTCACACCGAGACTTAACCGCGCTCAAGAAGCGGGCCCGCACGCGTTCGCTGCAGCAGAACCGCCGTGATCACGTGAAAATTGCTCGGAAAAAGCGCTGGTGCCGCAAGAGGGACTCGAACCCCCGACCCCGTCATTACGAATGACGTGCTCTACCAACTGAGCTATTGCGGCGGACCCTGACGAGGTCGAAGCAATGCCGACCCCGATACGCGCGCTCCTGATATCGGGCATGGCCGGAATTGGCAAGGACAAGCCGGGACCGAAATGCGACTCATGCCCAGCGGGACCAGAATCCGCGCCAGCCGCCGGCCTGGGCCTTGGGCGTGCCGATTTGTTCCGTAAATTCGTCGCTGGGACCCTCGTCGTCGATTCCGGGGTCATCGGGGGCACGGACGATCGGGATCACAGCGGGAATCGGCATTGGGCCGGGCTTGCCGAGATCGGGCCGGGCCCGGAACAATGGCGTCGCCGTCGTCGGCGATGATTCGGCTGACTCGGGCGGCGGCTTGACCGGCTCGGGCTCGGGCGCCACCTCAGGTATCTTTTCAGAGGTCTTGGCCTCGGGCGCTGACTCGGGCGGTGAATTGTCCTGCGCGGCCGGGGCCGGGGCGGGTGCCGACGACGGAGCCGGTTCCATCAGGCTTTCGCTTGGAGCGGTCACCCGCTTCGGCGGCGGGGCCGCCAGCATGGCCTCCTCGAAGGCCGAGGACTCGATCGTCGTACCCTTGTCGGAGGGCAGGCTGGCGACCGGCGTCTGCCACTGGAAGGCGTCGAGGCGACCGGTGACCGGGGAGACCGGCCGCCAGCGGTCGCTGACATAGCCGTCCGCGGACCAGGCCGGATCGTGGCGGGCGCGCACCGCGCGTAAGGTCCAGACGCGGGCGCGGCCGCTGTCACCGTGCTCGGAGCGTTCGATCTCGGCCATCAACAGCGCAACGCGCTGGGTCGGATCGTTGAGGTAAGGCGCGAGCGCCTCGCGCGCACGTGCGAACTCGGCTGCGTCGATCGCGGCGCGCGCGATCGCGAGCTGGCCCTCGATATGGTCGGGCTTGTCGGCAGGCGTCTTGGCGGCGAGCGTCTCGACGCGCTGCAAGCGTTGCCGCGCAGAATCGCCAAGCTTCACATGCGCATAGGCGTCGGCGAGATCGGGATGCGGATTGGCGAGCCAGGCCGCCTCCACCAGCTTCATGGCGCGGCGCACCTGATGCGCCTCGCTCTCGAACTTGGCGGCGAGCACCGCGGCCGGCACCAGCGTCGGTGCGAGCTTGACCGCCTCCATCACGCTCTCGCGCGCGACGTCGCGGTCCATGGTCTCCAATTCCAGCGCACGTGCCGTGAGCAGCACGCCGCGCTGCCTGCGATAAGCGGCTTTGTCGATCAGTCCGGCGGACAGGTTGGAATCAAGGATCGCGAGCGCGCCGCTCCAGTCGCCGCGCGCGCAGCGGAAGCCGAGCACCGCATGCGAGGCCCAGGTCGAGGACGGCGAGAGCTTGATCGCTTCCTCCGCGATCATCACCGCACCGACCGCATCGTCGGCGCGCTGCGCTTCGATGAAGAGGCCGCGCAGGCCCAGCAGCCGCGTATCGTCGCGCTCGGCCATGGCACGAAACACACGCTGCGCCTCGTCGCGATTGCCTTCGAGCTGGGCCGACTGCGCGTGCAGCAGAAGCGCGAGCGGATCGTCCGGCGCATGCCGCCGCGCCGCCTCGGCGTGGCGGCGGGCGAGCGCCGCGTCACCGTGACCGATCGCCAGCAGCCCGTGGGTAATGGCATGGCGGCCGCGCGCGTGGCGCTTCTCGTGACGCCGACGGCGCAGGCGCCCCGGCGTGCGCCAGATCGTCGTCAGGATGCTCCAGACGAGCACGACCGCCGCTGCAAAGACTCCAAGCAAAAACACGAATCTGGGAAACGTCGTTGAGACGCGGAAACCGCCCCAGGTCAGGACGAAATCGCCGGGCTGGTCGGCGACCCAGGCCGCGCCGGCCGCCGCCAACGCGATCAGAACGAGAAAGAGGGCGATGCGAAGCATGGCAATCCTATTACGCGCAAGGTGTTGCGCGAACCTTATTGAGCAGGCTTGGCGAGATCTGCCATGGCATCGTCGGCGAATTTGCGGGACGCTGCGAGCGCGGCATCGCGGGCATCGGACTTGGCGAGCCAGGCCTGCGCCGGAGCCCGATCGGCCTCGGCCAGCATCTTCAGCTCGCGGCGCGCCTCCACGAAATCGTTGCGCAGCGCCGCGGCCGTTACCCGCGCCACGATCGCGCCGCGGTCGTTGCCGACGCCATCGGTGCGCTCGATGCGGACGAGTTTCGACGCGCCCGCCTGGAGCCGTTCGACAATGCCGGTGCCGCTGGTCGGCGCTTCCGCCGGCGGCGACAGCTTTGGCACGATATTCAGGAGCTCGCGGCTGAGCGCGACCGGCGTCGGAATGCCTGACGCTGCGAACATATCGAGCGGCTTCAGCACATCAGGATCGGCCGCGAGCGAGCGCGATGCGGCGAGCTGGGCCTCGTAGGGATCGCCGTGGCGAACGGCGACGTCGAGCAGCGCGGCCGCCACGACGTGGCGCAGCGGCTTGTCGTCGGCCGGCTTCGCGTCGGCAATCTTCTCGCCCTGCTGCGCAAGCTCGGCGCGCTCGTTCCTGATGCTGCGCTCGAGCTGCGCGATGCGTTCGTTGATGGCGGCAAGATCGGCAGGCGCGGCGGCATCACGCGGCGCGGATTTCACATCATTCAGCGCGCTCGCGGTGTTGTCGGATTGCGCGCGCAGATTGGCGATATCGCTGCGCAGGCTGCCCGCGGATTTTTCCAGCGCGTCGATGCGCGCCGCCATTGCCGGGTCGGCGGCGGACCTGCCGACCTTGGTCTCGACGGCTGCGACGCGCCCGCTCAGTGCATCGACCGTCGCGCTGGTGACTTGGGGAGCGGCCGGCGGCGCCTGCACGGCGGGCCAGCCCAGCATCCAGCCGACCGCGATCACGATCGCCGCCGCCACCGCGCCGGAGAACGGCGCGATGATCCAGGGTGAAATTGGCGGCGAAACCGCCGGCGCCGCGGCGGCGGCTTGCGCCTCGGCTCGCTCGGGCTGGGGCTGCGACTTGGTCTCCTCGGGCTGGGCTTCTTCCGTCTGCGCCTGCTCGGGCGTCGGCTGAGCCTCCGGGTCGCCCGCCGGCTGTTGCGGCTGGGTGGAGATTTCGGTCGCCTCGAGGTCGATGGTGGGCGGGGTGCGCTTGGCTCGGCCGGATTCGGGGGCCAATCCTGCGTCTTCAGCCTTGTCGTCGGCCATCGTGACGGTTCCTCAAACTTGCCTGCCTTCGGACCGATTTCGTCGGATTCGGCCCGTCCTCTTACGCCAAACGGGTGCGCAAAGCACGCTCCAAGGTCTCAATTAAGGCATTTTCGTCCGGCCTGGCGGCCACCAGGACCTGCGACGCACCGGCCTCGCGCAACACGGCCGCAACCGTCTCGGAGAGGCAGCATTGCGGGATCGAAAGCGCCGAGATTTCGACGCCTTCGTCGCGGGCCGCGTCCAGGAAGGCGCGGGCGCTGCGCCGGGAGTAGTGCAGCACCGCTCTAATGCCGTGGGCGGCAAAGCCCTCGCAGACCTCGCGCGGCAGATGCCTGACCGGGGCCATGCGATAGGTGGTCTGCGTGACCACGTTGAACCCCTCCGCACCAAGCTCGCCGCCGAGATCGCGCGAGGTGTCCGCGCCGGCCAGATAGAGCAGGGTGCTTTTCTTCTTCAACACCTTGTCGCGCGCGCCCTGCATCACCTTGTCGCGCAAGGCCGCGGCATCGCCGCCGGCAACGATCACGTCAGTGAAGCCGGCGTCGCGCGCCGCGGCAGCGGTGTGCTCGCCGACCGCAAACAATGGCAGCTTCAGCAGATCGAGATCCCTTAGCAGCGGCGCCACGGCGCGGATCGCGTTGGCAGAGGTGATGATGATGGCGCTGTAATCAGCATCGCTTTCATCACGGAAAGGGACCGGCTCGAACTTGAGCGCCGGTGCAAGCAGCACCACATGACCTCGCGCGCGCAGACTTTCCGCAGTCGCCTCATTGTCAGGATGCGGCCGCGTGACAAGAATGGACATGGCTCTGTGTTCCCCGGCGCCTCAAGCTTTCAAGAGGACGGCTCGCGCACGGCGATTGCGCTGGGCGACCCCGGAATGCTACCGGACGTACCAGAACTCTGCTTTACGGATGAGCGCAAGGGCGCAAATTGGATAACGATTCGCCAATGTTGGTACTGGGCATCGAAACCACCTGCGACGAGACCGCCGCAGCGGTGATCGAGCGCGCGCCCGACGGCCGCGGCAAGATCCTGTCCAACATCGTGCGGTCGCAGGTCGAGGAGCATGCCCGTTTCGGCGGCGTCGTGCCGGAGATCGCCGCGCGCGCCCACGTCGATCTGCTCGACGGGATCATCGACCGCGCCATGGGCGAGGCCGGCATCGGTTTCGCGCAGCTCAACGGTGTCGCGGCGGCCGCGGGCCCGGGGCTGATTGGCGGCGTCATCGTCGGGCTCACCACCGCGAAGGCGATTGCGATGGTGCACGACACGCCGCTGGTCGCGGTCAATCATCTCGAAGCGCATGCGCTGACGCCACGCCTGACCGACGGCATCGAATTTCCCTACTGCCTGTTTCTTGCCTCCGGTGGCCACACCCAGATCGTTGCGGTGATCGGCGTCGGCCGGTATGTGCGGCTCGGCACCACCGTCGACGACGCGATCGGCGAAGCCTTCGACAAGGTCGCGAAAATGTTGGGCCTGCCCTATCCGGGCGGGCCGCAGGTCGAACGTGCAGCGGCAAACGGCGATGCGGCGCGTTTCGCTCTTCCGCGGCCGATGCAGGGCCGCGCGGACGCGAATTTCTCGCTGTCGGGACTGAAAACGGCCGTGCGCAACGAGGCAAGCCGGATCACACCGCTCACACCGCAGGACATCAGCGATCTCTGCGCGAGCTTCCAGGCCGCTGTATTGGAGTCGACGGCCGACCGCTTGAGTGTCGGCTTAAAACTCTTCCGCGAGCAGTTCGGCGCGCCGTGCGCGCTGGTGGCCGCCGGCGGCGTCGCCGCCAACCAGGCGATCCGTGGCGCTCTGCATGACGTCGCCAGGCACGCGAACACGCGACTGATCATGCCGCCGCCTTCGCTCTGCACCGACAATGGCGCGATGATCGCCTGGGCGGGCGCCGAACGCCTCGCACTCGGCATGACCGACACGATGGAAGCACAGCCCCGCGCGCGCTGGCTGCTCGACGCCAATGCCACGGCACCAGCCGGCTTCACCAACACCCGCGCTGGATTCTAGTCATGACCGCGTTCCAATCCGTTGCGGTGATCGGCGCAGGCGCCTGGGGCACGGCGCTTGCGACCGTAGCGGCACGAGCCGGACGCGCCGTGACGCTCTGCGCGCGCAATGCCGAGCATGCGGCGCGGATTGCGTCGACCCGCGAAAACCCACGGCTGCCCGGCGTACGGCTTGCCGCGGAGCTCGTCGTGACGAGCGAGGTAGCCCTGGCGGCGCGCGCCGACATGCTGCTGATCGCAACCCCGGCGCAGCATCTTCGTGGCGCCGTCAACATGCTGGCCTCGTATCTGACAAAGCCGACGCCGGTCGTCGCTTGCGCCAAGGGCATCGAGCACGGAACGCACAAATTCATGACCGATGTGATCGCGGAGGCCGCGCCGTTCGCGCAGCCGGCGATCCTGTCGGGGCCGAGCTTTGCCGACGACGTCGCGCGCGGCCTGCCGACGGCGGTAACGCTGGCAGCGAAGGACGAGGCACTGGCAAGCAGCCTGGTGCAGGCGCTGGGCTCGCCGACATTCCGTCCCTATCACTCGACCGATGTCCGCGGCGTCGAGATCGGTGGCGCAGCCAAGAACGTGCTGGCGATCGCAGTCGGCATCGCGGTCGGCCGCAAACTCGGCGCCTCGGCCCAGGCCGCGCTGACGACCCGCGGCTTCGCCGAACTCGCCCGCTTCGGCCGCGCGCTCGGCGCGCGGAGCGAGACACTCACGGGTCTTTCCGGTCTGGGCGATCTGATCCTGACCTGTTCGAGCTTGCAGTCGCGCAACTTCGCGCTTGGCCTGGCGCTCGGACGCGGCGAGCAGCCGCCCGCCGGCAAGCTCGCCGAGGGCGAGTTCACCGCACCGGTGCTGATCGAAATCGCATCTTCGCAAAACATCGAGATGCCGGTATCAGAAGCGGTCGCGGCGATCCTGAGCGGCAGGAGCACGATCGACGCCGCGATCTCGGGACTTCTGACGCGCCCCTTCAAGGCAGAGGAATGAACATGGCATACTGGCTGGTGAAATCCGAACCGTCGGTGTGGTCCTGGGACCAGCAGGTGGCTAAAGGCGCCAAGGGCGAAGCCTGGACCGGTGTGCGCAATTTCACCGCGCGCCAGAATCTCGTGAACATGAAGAAGGGCGACAAGGCGTTCTTCTATCATTCCAACGAAGGCAAGGAGATCGTCGGCATCGCGGAAGTTATCAAGGAAGCCTATCCCGATCCGACCGACAAGACCGGCAAGTTCGTTTGCGTCGACATCAAGGCCGAGAAGCCTTTGCAGACCCCGGTGACGATGGCCGCGATCAAGGCCGAGAAGAAGCTCGCCGACATGGCGCTGGTGAAATATTCGCGCCTGTCGGTGCAGCCGGTGACGACGGAAGAGTGGAAGCTCGTCTGCAAGATGGGCGGGGTGTAGGCATCACGTCCGCGACCCTCGAAAGACAGTGACGGTCACGTTTCCGGCAGAGCGTACACCGTGCAGGGCGAGACGATCCCGCGAAGCGGATGCATCCCGAGCGGGACGAGCGGAAGGTCAGTCTCCGCAGCGAGCGCGCCGGATACGAGCACGGTCTCGCGAAGCGGCTTGCACAGTCCTTCTAACCGGCTCACGAGATTGACCGCCGGCCCGATCGCAGTGAAATCGAGACGATTGGCGGCGCCGATATTGCCCCACAGCATCTCGCCAAGATGCAAGGCCAGGCCGAACGACAGCGGCGGCAGGCCCTGGGCGCGCCGCTCCTCATTAAGATGTGCCATCCCGGCGCGCGTGGCGGACGCCGCCTTCAGGGCCGCATCGCATGCGCCGCGGCGCGCCTCGCCGGCTACCGGAAATATCGCAAGCATGCCGTCGCCAATGAATTTCAGCACCTCGCCGCCGAAGGCATGAACCGCGCCGGCGATGCGATCGAACCAGGCATCGAGCGCCGCGATGACGACATCAGGAGGGGAGGTTTCCGAGAGCGCGGTGAAATCGCGTAAGTCCGCATAGAGCAACGCCGCCTGAATGGTCTCGCCGACGTCGCGACGCAGCGGCGCTGACAACACCCGCGCCGCGCTGCGACGGCCCAGATAGGCTTCGAGCGATACCGCCAGCGTCGCACGTGCGGCCAGCGCCGCAAGCGGCGCCGCGGCGAAGCGAGCAGCCTGGCGCAGTGTATCGGTTTCTCGAGACGTAAACGGGCGCGCGCCGGCCCAGGCGAGCAGCGGCGCATTCTGCGCCTGCCCCACCGTATCCTCATGCAGGGGGCCCGAGGCTATGTCCGCAAGCAAGCGGCGACCGGCGTCATCCGGCGGGTCGGGCGCCCATCCAGCCGGCGCGAAGCCGAGCGCCTCGATGACCTCGCCGCTCTCCGCGCGCCACAACCAGGTGCGACGCGCGATCAGCGGGTGCGGCACCGCAAGCGTCAAGGCTCCGGCCGCAAGGGGCACGCCGTCGGCGACCAGATGTGCGCCGAGTTCAGCGAGCAGGCGGTCGGCTCCGGGGCTATCTGAGGCGGCGTCGACAAGCCAGGCGAGCGTGGGGGCGAGTTGCATGGGCCAATGATGGCGAAGGCAGGCCATCTTTGTCACGGGCAATCCTTGACGGGCCGCGTCGGCGCCGCCATGTGCGAGTGTCAGCCCAGGGAAGATCGCCGATGACCGAGCCGTTCATACTGCGACGCGAGACCCAGATCGCGGCCCCGCGTGCCACCGTTTTCGCTTACCTGACCGACCCCGACAAAATCCTGAGCTGGATGGGGTCCAACGCCACAATGGAGCCGCATCCCGGCGGGGTCTACCTGCTTAGGGGTATCGGCGCGCGCGGCGGCGTTGCCCGTGGCGCCTTCCGCGAGGTCGTCCCGGTGCATCGGCTCGCTTACACGTTCGGGTGGGAAGGCGGCCAGGAAGTGCCGCCCGGCTCGAGCCTGATCGAGATCGACCTGATCGAGCGCGATGGTGGCACGCTGCTGCGCATGACCCATAGCGGCCTGCCGACCGCGGAGCAGGTGGCTGCCCACGACAAGGGTTGGACCCACTATCTTGGCCGGCTCACGATCGCGGCCGCGGGCCGAGATCCGGGGCCCGACAAGGGTCCGTCAGACAAGGCGTAGCGATGACGAGGTTTGGGTGGTCAGACCGCTGCGGTCGCCACCACCTGCGCCAGGAGCTGCTCGCGCCTGGCCTGCGAGCGCTGGCCCTTCATGGTCGCGGCGAAGCGCTCGAGGATGCCGTCCTCGAACGCGGTGACGATGGTGTCGTGGACGTAGCTCCTGCGGCAGATCGCGGGCGTGTTGGAGAGCTTGTCGGCCGCTGCACGGATCGCTTCCAGCACCTGCTTCTTGCGGCCGCGCTGGCTTGTCGCCGGCGTGATCCGCGACAGCGATTCCACGACCACCGCCGACGCCATCAGCGTGCGAAAGTCCTTCAGTGAGATCTTGATGCCGGCGATCTCGCGCAGGAACGCGTTCACCTGCGTCGTATTGACCGCACGCACGATGCCGGAAGCATCGCGATACTGGAACATGCGCTTGCCCGGGACGCTCCGCAGGATGCCGATGGCGCGTACGAGCTTGGCCGCGTCGCATTCCTTCCGCACCGCCTTGCCGCCCTTCGCCCTGAAGGTCAGCACGAAGCAGTCGTCTTCCAGCGTGACGTTGGACTTGAGCAGCGTGGTGGCGCCGCGCGTGCCGTTGAGGCGGGCATATGATTCATTGCCCGGACGGATCGCGGTGCGGGCGATCAGCTCGATCACCGCCGAAAGCGCAAATTCGCGCGTCGGCTCATCGCCCGACAGGAACATCGACACCTTGCGCCGGATCTTTGGCAGTGCGCCAACGAGTTTTTCGAGGCGATGCGCCTTGCGGTGCTCGCGGACCTTTTCCCAGTCGGCGTGATAGCGGTATTGCAGCCGGCCCGCGGCATCGCGTCCCACCGCCTGGAGGTGCGAGTTCGGATCGGCCGAGTAGCGCACCTCGCGGTAGGCCGGCGGCACCGCCATGGCGTGCAACCGGCGGATGGTGCGGGCGTCGCGGATATGCGCGCCATTGGGGCGGACGAAGAAGTAGCCCTTACCGCGCTTGATGCGCCGGATCGTAAGTTCGTTCTGGTCGCCGAGCCGCAGACCCAGTTCCTTGGCCAGTGCCTCCACCGACCTCGCGGGAGCCGTATCGAACGTTTTTTTCGGGCTGGGACGCCCCAGGGCGGGCGGTTTCGGCCATTGTCCCAGCGCTTTGGCCAGCGCAACGGCGGCGGGATCGGCTGAAGCGGGTCGCGTGCCCCCGAAATTCCGCTGATCCATCATAGCCTTACGCCTTTAGCCCTGCCTGTTATCGATCAATGCTGTTATTCTGATGTTTGTTCCGAGGGGCCGCTTTGGGCCCGGGGAGGCCATTTAGGGTGTTCCGAACCACATTGCGAGTCCCGAATCAGTGACCGACGGTTTTTGGATACCGCCGCAGGGAACATAGGTCCCTTGCGCGGGGCCGGGTCTGCAATTTGGGTAAAGACGCCGACGCCACCTGTTTCGGTCCTGCGACAGTCAGAACGACCCTGCGTGATCGGCCGCATGGCCCCCCGCCCGTCGAAGGTCCAGCTTGTGCTCCTTGTCGGGCGCGGTTAGCCCGACGCATAATCGGCGCAACGATCAAGTCGGCTTGCCGTTGCTTGTGTTCGGCGAGCCGCATGGTGGAGGAAAGCATGTCCGAGAAGATCTACGACGTACCTGCGGAGTGGACGAAGCGAGCCTGGGTCGACCAGGCCAAGTACAAGGAGATGTACGCCCGCTCGATCTCGGACCCGAACACATTCTGGGCCGAACAGGCCAAGCGCATTGACTGGATGAAGGCGCCCACCAAGATCGAGAACGCCTCGTTCGCCCCTGGCAACATCTCGATCAAATGGTTCGAGGACGGCGTCCTCAACGTCGCCTGGAACTGCATCGACCGCCATCTCGCCAAGCGTGCCAACCAGACCGCCATCATCTGGGAGGGCGACGATCCCTCGCAGTCCCGGCACATCACCTACAAGGAGCTGCACGACGAGGTCTGCCGGATGGCCAACATCCTGCGCACCCGCAACGTCAAGAAGGGTGACCGAGTCACCATCTATCTGCCGATGATCCCGGAAGCGGCCTACGCGATGCTGGCCTGCGCGCGGATCGGCGCCATCCACTCCGTGGTGTTCGCGGGCTTCTCGCCGGACAGCCTCGCCCAGCGCATCAACGACTGCCAATCCAAGGTCATCATCACCGCGGACGAAGGCCTGCGCGGCGGCAAGAAGGTGCCGCTCAAGGCCAATGTCGACGCGGCGCTCGCCAAGACCGAAGGCGTCGACTGGGTCGTGGTCGTCAAGCGCACCGGCGGCAAGGTCGAGATGAGTCCGTCGCGCGATCTCTGGTATCACGACGCCGCCAAGATGGTGACCACGGAGTGCCCGGCCGAGCACATGCACGCCGAGGACCCGCTGTTCATCCTCTACACGTCGGGCTCGACCGGCCAACCCAAGGGGGTCCTGCATACCAGCGCCGGCTATCTCGTGTTCGCCGCGATGACGCATCAATACGTCTTCGACTATCACGATGGCGACATCTACTGGTGCACCGCCGACGTCGGCTGGGTCACCGGCCACAGCTACATTCTCTACGGACCGCTCTGCAACGGCGCGACCACGCTGATGTTCGAGGGCGTGCCGAACTATCCCGACAATTCCCGCTTCTGGAACGTCATCGACAAGCACAAGGTCAACACCTTCTACACCGCGCCGACCGCGATCCGCGCCCTGATGCAGGGCGGCGACGAGCCCGTGAAGAAGACCTCGCGCGCCTCGCTTCGCCTGCTCGGCTCGGTCGGCGAGCCCATCAATCCGGAAGCCTGGGAGTGGTATCACCGCGTTGTCAGCGACGACCGCTGCCCGATCGTCGACACCTGGTGGCAGACCGAGACCGGCGGCATTTTGATCACGCCGCTGCCGGGCGCGACCAAGCTGAAGCCGGGCTCGGCAACGCTGCCGTTCTTCGGCGTGGTGCCGGAGATCGTCGATGCCGACGGCAAGGTGCTGGAAGGCGAGACCACCGGCAATCTCTGCCTCACCCGGTCATGGCCGGGCATGATGCGCACGGTCTACGGCGACCACGCTCGGTTCGAGCAGACCTATTTCTCGACCTACAAGGGCAAATACTTCACCGGTGACGGCTGCCGGCGCGACGCCGACGGCTATTACTGGATCACCGGCCGCGTCGATGACGTCATCAACGTCTCCGGCCACCGCATGGGCACCGCCGAGGTTGAGAGCGCACTGGTGGCGCACGAGAAGGTCTCGGAGGCCGCCGTGGTCGGCTTCCCGCACGACATCAAGGGCCAGGGCATCTATGCCTATGTCACCCTGATGTCAGGCGTCGAGCCGACCGAGGATCTGCGGAAAGAACTCGTCACCTGGGTGCGCAAGGAGATCGGCCCGATCGCCTCGCCGGACCAGATCCAGTTCGCGCCGGGCCTGCCCAAGACCCGCTCGGGCAAGATCATGCGCCGCATCCTGCGCAAGATCGCCGAGGACGAGCCGGGCAGCCTGGGGGACACCTCGACGCTGGCCGATCCCGCCGTGGTCGACGACCTCGTCAAGAACCGGCAGAACAGGAAGTCGGCGTAAGACGCCGTCTCGTGCCCCGGACACAGCGCAGCGCCACTTCGGCGGTGCGCTGCAGAGCCGGGGCCCATCTTATCGTGGTCAATTCTTGCGACGTGGGTCCCGGCTCTGCGTCGCGTCACTTGCGTGCCGCGCCGCGTCCGGGACACGAGATTGCTCCCATCTCCAAATCATTTCGTCCCCGGGTAGCCCGCGACCCTCACGCATTTGTCAGCGTGTGTGCCTGCGCGCCCGTATCTTTCCCATCGGGTGTTGTTTCCAAGTCATTTACTTTATTTTGAACATTTCCTTTGTTCCCCCTGCTGACTGGCCCGCGGCGGCCGCGCGCGGAAACCATCCGGTTAACAAGCGCGGTTAAGAATATGTGGGCGAGGCGGCGATTGCCGGTTTGCGTAGATTTGGACGACCCGCTCGGGGCAGGGGAAGCATTGATGTCGATGAGAATTGCGGTGGCGCTGGCTGCCACCATCGGAGCAGGGTTCTTGATGTCGACGGCGGCGCAAGCGCGGCCCGAGATGGTGGGGCTGCACGCAGGCGACTATTCGCCGGGCACTATCGTGGTTCGCACCAACGAGCGCCGGCTCTATCTCATCCTCGATGATGGCCACGCCATGCGCTATCCGGTCGGCGTCGGCAAATCCGGCAAGCAGTGGGCCGGCACCACGCACATCGAAGGCAAGTACCGCTATCCGGCCTGGTCGCCGCCCGCCGAGGTGAAGCGCGACAAGCCGCAGCTTCCCGACGTGATCCCGGGCGGCTCGCCGCGCAATCCCATGGGCGTCGCGGCGATGACGCTGTCCGGCGGTGAATATGCGATCCACGGCACCAACGTGCCGGGCTCGGTCGGCGGCTTCGTCTCCTATGGCTGCATCCGCATGCTCAATGACGACATCACCGATCTCTACAGCCGCGTCTCGGTCGGCACGACGGTGGTCGTGACGCGCTGACGCCCAAGTTCGCAGCAGACTAGCAAGAGCCGCGTTTCGACGCGGCTTTCATTGCCACCAGCGCCAGCCGCGCGCGCACCAGCCGTCGCGATGGCCGCCGTTGTAGCTGCGCGCATAGCCACCCGCGAGCAGCGCGGCCGAGACGTTGGCGGTGTGCCTGGTGGCGACGTCGGCGAGCACGCGCCCGTATTTGTCAGGACCAAGATTGTAGATCGTCACGCCGCCCTGGCCGAGCAGGCTGCGCAGCGCGTCCGTGGCGGCCTCGGCCTTGTCCAACTCTTGCCGGCAGGATGCTTTCATTTCAGGCGCATCGATGCCGCGCAGGCGAACCCGCGCGACGAGCGCGCGCCCGTCGCGCTGATGCACGCGCGCCAGAAAGGTGTCGCCGTCGATGGTGCGGATGACGTCGACGGACTGGCGCATGTCGGGATTGCCCGCCTGCTGCAGGATGATCTCGGCATCCTGCGCTCGCTCATCGGCTGCATGCGGCAACGGCCAGTTTGTTCCGTGCCGAAACGTGAGCACGACGACCATCACCACGCCGACAACGAACATCCATGGCAGCAGTCCGGAGAATCGACGGCCGAATGGTGAATGACTGTATGACGGCCGATATGAATTGCCTGGGTCGAAGCGCGACATCCGCGCACGCTATGGCTGAGTCGGCCAAGCCGGCAAGAGAACCTGAAAAACCACAGCCTCAGAAGTCCGAGGCGATGCCCTTGCGCTCCCAGTCACCGTAGCGAGTCGGCTCCGGACCTTTCGGTCCCTGCAACTCCTTCGGCCTGGCCTTGTCGGCCGCCGCCGCAGCCTGCCGGCGCGCCTCGGCTTCGGCCAGCGCGCGCTGGGCGGCCGGCGGCAACGGCTTGCGATCGGGAACGGAAGGCTGATCACTCATCGTCTGGCTTCCTAGCGCAGTATCGCGCCGCACGCGACGTCCAATAACGCATTCCTGAAATGGCTTCGAAAGGCTGAAATCGCCAGGGACGATTCTTACATTTGGCATATTCGCATGCCAGAGATGGGGCTTCTTAAGGCATGCGCCTATCGTGGCGGAACTGCCGCTCGCTCAGAACCTTGCCTACGCATGCCATCTCAACGTTTCGCTCCTCCGCCTGAAGTCCCCGGTCTTGCGGCGCGGCGGATCGCCGCCGACATCCTCGACGGCGTGCTGCACAAGCACCGTACGCTCGACGACCAGCTCGACGGCGCCGGCGCTCATCCCGGACTGAAGACGCTCGCTGATCGCGATCGCGCGCTGATGCGACGGCTGGTCGCGACGATCTTGCGCCGGCTCGGCACGCTCGGCCATGTGCTCTCACGCCTGCTCGACAAGGGCATTCCGGCCGACGCACCCCGCGCACAGAGCGCGCTTCTGATCGGCGCCGCGCAGATCCTCTGGATGGACGTTCCCGATCACGCCGCGGTCGACCTCTCGGTGCGGCTGGTGCAATCCGACCGTCGCGCGGCGCGCTATGCCGGACTCGTCAACGCCGTGCTGCGCCGCTGTGCGCGCGAGGGCAAGGCGCTGGTGGACGAGGTCGCCACGCAGTCGCTCGACCTGCCGCCCTGGCTGCTCGCGCGCTGGAGTGCGCATTATGGCGAGGCAACCGCGCGCGACATGGCGCTTGCGCTTGGCCACGAGCCCTCGCTCGATCTGACCGTGAAGTCCGACGCTGCGCAATGGGCGAGCCGCCTGCATGGCGAGGTGCTCCCGACCGGAACGGTGCGCACGCTGCTGCATGGTTCGGTAATGATGCTGCCCGGCTTCGCCGAGGGCCAATGGTGGGTGCAGGACGCAGCCGCCGCGCTGCCGGCCCGATTGTTCGGCGATATCGCCGGCAAATCCATTGCGGATCTCTGCGCCGCCCCCGGCGGCAAGACCGCGCAACTGGTGCAGGCCGGCGCGCAGGTCACGGCGATCGACCGCTCGCCCGCCCGGGTGGCGCGCTTGCGTGAAAACCTGGCGCGGCTGTCGCTTCAGGCCGAAACTGTCGTCGCTGACGCCGTGGAATGGGCCGGTCCAGCGGACGGCTTTGACGGCATCCTGATCGATGCCCCCTGCACCTCGACCGGGACGATCCGCCGCCACCCCGACGTGGCGTGGCTCCGGCAGGAGACGGACATCGCGCCGCTCACCGCGATCCAGCAACGGCTGCTGCGCAAATCGGTCTCGCTGCTGAGGCCGGGTGGAATGCTGGTCTATTGCACCTGTTCGCTGGAACCCGAAGAGGGCGAGCACGCCATCGCCACGCTGTTGGACTCGGAGTCTGCGCTCCGGCGCGTGCCGATCGCGGCGTCCGAGGTCGCCGGCCTCAGCGAGATCCTCACGCCCGAGGGCGACCTGCGCACCCTGCCCAGCCACCTGCCGCACGCCGACCCGAGGCTCGGCGGGCTTGACGGATTTTTCGCCGCCCGGCTCGTTAAATCCTGATTTTGCACCGGATTTCGCGATCGCGACGCTGATTCGCGCC
The DNA here is from genome assembly GCF_029909975.1 of Bradyrhizobium sp. ISRA430. Taxonomy (NCBI): domain Bacteria; kingdom Pseudomonadati; phylum Pseudomonadota; class Alphaproteobacteria; order Hyphomicrobiales; family Nitrobacteraceae; genus Bradyrhizobium; species Bradyrhizobium sp. ISRA430. Next base: position 5,541,285 of record NZ_CP094516.1, on the reverse strand, counting down.
CTTTCAAGGTGGTGCAAGGCGTCCGATTTTGGGATTAAAAGGATTCGTCGGAATCCTCTCCCCCTTCAAGGCAAGGCGTGTCGGTCGCTCAACGCAGACGTATCTCGACGCTGGTCATGAACCGCTTCGCGCGGAACATGCTTGCGCGCGCGAGTGGTGGCTCGGTCGCCTTGTCGCGGGTCTGGCCGGGCCGCACCGACCGGCTGATCATCGCGCCCCACGATCTGCGCACGGCGGACGCGACCCGCGCCGCCGAGATCTATGCTGGCCGCTTCGTCTTCGCCGGCAAGATCGTTAACTGCCATGGCCGCTCGATCTTCGACCTCGAGCCGCCTTCGGAGGACTGGGAAGTCGCCCTGCTCGGCTTCGGCTGGCTGCGCCACCTGCGCGCCGCCGACACCGCACTGACGCGGGCGAATGCGCGCGCGCTGGTCGAGGATTGGATCTCCAACCCGGCCAACAAACGTCCGGTCGCTCGCCGCGCCGACGTGCTGGCGCGGCGCGTGATCTCGCTGCTGTCGCAGGCGCCGCTGGTGCTCAACGACACCGACAACAAGTTCTACCGCCGCTATTTGCGGGCGCTGGCGCGCGAGATCCGTTTTCTCCGCTACACCATGGTCAACATTCCGGACGGGGTGCCGAAGCTCCAGGTCCTGATCGCGCTATGCTACACGGCACTCTGCCTTGCCAACCAGGCGCGTCACATCCGCAGCGCCTCGCGAAAGCTCTCCGAGGAGTTGCAGCGGCAGATCCTGCCCGACGGCGGGCATGTCTCCCGCAATCCCGGCGCGCTGATCGAACTGCTGATCGACCTATTGCCGCTGCGGCAGACCTTTGCCGCGCGCAACATCGCGCCTCCGCCGGCGCTGCTCAACGCGATCGACCGCATGATGCCGATGCTGCGCTTCTTCCGCCACGGCGACGGCAATTTCGCGCTATTCAACGGCATGAGCGCGACGCCTTCGGACCAGCTCGCCACCCTGCTCGCCTATGACGACACCCATGGCGCGCCGATGGCGAACATGCCGCATACCGGCTTCCAGCGTCTCGATGCCGGCCAGACCACGCTGATCATCGACACCGGCCCGCCGCCGCCGGCCAATGTCAGCCACGACGCCCATGCCGGCTGTTTGTCGTTCGAATTGTCATCGGGCATCAGCCGCATCGTCACCAATTGCGGCATGCCGACCACCGGCCGCGACAATTGGCGGCCGTTTGCGCGCGGGACGCCTGCGCATTCGACGCTGACCTATCACGACACCTCATCCTGCCAGTTCGTCGAGATGTCGGCGATGAAGCGGCTGCTGCGCGGCGCCCCCGTCGTCAGCGGACCCGTCGAGGTCGAGAGCTATCGCGAGATCGTGCAGAACGGCACGCTGCTCACGACCTCGCATGATGGCTATCTCGGCAAATTCGGCGTGATCCATCGCCGCGTGCTGATGGTCGCCAATGACGGCTCGCGGATCGACGGCGAGGACACGCTGTCGCCACCACACGGCGGACGCCTCAGGGGCGGTGGCGCTGATTACGCCTTGCGCTTCCATTTGCATCCGGCGGTGAAGGCGAGCCGGCTGTCGGACGCCCGCGGCGTCATGCTGGTGCTGCCGAACCGCGACGTCTGGACTTTCGAGGCGCTCGACGACAGGGTCGATCTCGAGGACAGCGTGTTCCTGGCCGGCAATGACGGCCCGCGCCGCACCGCGCAGATCGTGATCCGGCAGGACGCCCGCCAGGCGCCATCGATCCGCTGGAGCTTTGTCCGCTCCACCGCCTCGCCCGCGGCCACCAATGCCCGCCGCAATGCGCGGCGGGAGCCGGAACTTCCGCTGTAGATGCGCATCTCTCAGCCCCATCTGGTCGTTGTGAAGAGCGCCGAAAGCTGCTAACGAGCACGCGCTCGCGCAACTGGCGACCTTGGATGGAGCACCATCGGGAAGCGCGGGACATAGCTGCCGCGCGCCTGGGCATAGGTACTCCCTTAAACAGAGGATCTTGCTCATGACTGACGCTGACCATCGCCGTCGTATCACCCGCGCCCTGCTTTCCGTTTCCGACAAAACCGGTCTGATCGAGTTCGCCCAGGCGCTTGTCGCCCGCGGCGTCGAACTGGTTTCGACCGGCGGCACCGCCAAGGCGATTGCGAGCGCCGGCTTGAAAGTGAAAGACGTCTCCGAGCTGACCGGCTTTCCGGAGATGATGGATGGCCGCGTCAAGACGCTGCATCCGAAGGTACATGGCGGCCTGCTCGCGATCCGCGACAACAAGGAACATGCAGAAGCGATGAAGGCGCACGGCATCTCGCCGATCGATCTTCTCGTCGTCAATCTCTATCCGTTCGAGGCCACCGTCGACAAAGGCGCTGATTTCGAGGAGTGCATCGAGAACATCGATATCGGTGGCCCCGCAATGATCCGCGCCGCAGCGAAGAATCATGACGATGTCGCGGTCGTGGTCGAAGCCAAGGACTATCAGGCGGTGCTCGACGAGCTCGCTGCCAACAATGGCGCGACCACGCTGGCGCTGCGTCGGAGGCTTGCTGCAAAGGCCTATGCGCGCACTGCAGCGTATGACGCCGCGATCTCGAACTGGTTCAACCGGCAGCTCGAGATCGACGCACCCGATTTCCGCGCCTTCGGCGGCAAGCTTATCCAGTCGCTGCGCTACGGCGAGAACCCGCACCAGACCGCGGCGTTCTATGCGACGCCCGACAAGCGGCCAGGCGTGTCGACCGCGCGGCAGTTGCAGGGCAAGGAGCTTTCCTACAACAACATCAACGACACCGACGCGGCCTATGAATGCATCGGCGAGTTCGACGCGAAGCGCACCGCGGCCTGCGTCATCGTCAAGCACGCCAACCCCTGCGGCGTCGCGGAAGGACCGGATCTGGTCAGCGCTTATCGCAAGGCGCTTGCCTGCGATTCCACCTCGGCCTTCGGCGGCATCATCGCGATGAACCGCGCGCTCGATGCCGACACCGCGCGCGAGATCACGAAAATCTTCACCGAGGTGATCATCGCGCCCGATGCCAGCGAGGAAGCGATCGCCATCATCGGCGCGCGCAAGAATCTGCGGCTGCTGCTCGCTGGCAGCCTGCCCGACCCGCGCGCACCGGGCCTCACCGCCAAGACGGTCGCGGGCGGCCTTCTGGTGCAGAGCCGCGACAACGCCGTGGTCGATGACATGACCTTCAAGGTCGTCACCAAGCGTGCGCCGACCGACGCCGAGATGCGCGACCTGAAATTCGCATTCCGCGTCGCCAAGCACGTCAAGTCCAACACCATTATCTACGCCAAGGATCTCGCCACCGTCGGCATCGGCGCGGGCCAGATGAGCCGGGTGGATTCGGCGCGGATCGCGGCGCGCAAGGCGCAGGATGCCGCGAACGAGCTGAAGCTCGCGGAGCCGCTCACCAAGGGCTCGGTGGTGGCCTCGGACGCGTTCTTCCCCTTCGCCGACGGCATGCTCGCCTGCATCGAGGCCGGCGCCACCGCCGTGGTGCAGCCCGGCGGCTCCATGCGCGACGACGAGGTGATCAAGGCCGCCGACGAGCACGGCATCGCGATGGTGTTCACGGGGACGCGGCACTTTAGGCACTAACGCGATTGCGTAGCCCGGATGGAGCGCAGCGAAATCCGGGTTTCGCAACCCTCACAATGACGGCCCCCGGATTGCGCTTCGCTCCATCCGGGCTAAGAGCTAATCCCGCACCCGCATCAACAAAGCCAAACCCGCGACGAAGAATACCACCAACACGGCCATGCCGGCCTTCTGGCTTGCAGTCGCCGCCGTAATCGCACCGATCAGCAGCGGGCCGATGAAGGACGTCACCTTTCCCGTCAGCGCGAACAGACCAAAATACTGCGCGATGCGATCCTTCGGCGCGAGGTGGATGAGCAGCGTGCGCGAGGCAGCCTGCAATGGCCCGCCCGCGGCGCCGATCAGGCAGCCCAGCACTAGATAGGCGCGCTCGGCCGCGCTCGAGAACAGTGCAGCGCCCGGCTCGGGCGGCGCGACCTTGACGAACAACACGCTGTCCTTGTCGACCAGAAGGATCGCCGCCACCGAGAGCAAGAGGATCAGCAGGCTGCCGGCGATCACGCGCTTCGGTCCGAGGAAATCATCGAGCTTGCCGCCCAGCCATGCGCCGAAAGTGCCGGCGATCGCCAGCATGATGCCGAAGGTGCCGATCTGGATCGTGTGCCAGCCGAAGGTACCGGCCGCATAGATGCCGCCAAAGGCGAACAGCGACACCAGGCCGTCGGTGTAGATCATGTTGGCGAGGAGGAACGCCGCGAGCGATTTCTGTTTCGGCAGCGCGCCGAGCGATTGTTTCAGCTCCGACAGGCCCTCGCGCAGCGCCGCGCGAACCGGGCGTTTGGCCGGATAATCCGGCGTGAACAGGAACATCGGCGTGACGAAGATGATGAACCAGAGCCCGGTCAACGGTCCGGTGATGCGATCGCCCTCGTGCGTGGCGGGATCGAGCCCGAACAGCGGCGTGAATCCGAGCAGCGTGCGTCCGGTCTCGGGGTTGGCGGCGAGGAAGCCGAGCACGATGATCAGGCTGACGATGCCGCCGACATAGCCGGTGGCCCAGCCGGTGCCGGAGAGCCGGCCGATGCGTTCGGGCGGCACCAGGCTCGGCATCATCGCATTGTTGAAGACGGTGGCAAATTCCGCGCCCACGCTGGCGAGCGCGACTGCGGTGAGCAGCGGCGGAATGACGGTGTGATTACCGGGCTTGCCGATCCACAGCGTGGAGGAGGCGAGCACCAGGAGCGCGCCGAACATGGCGATCCACGGCTTCCTGCGGCCGGAGGCATCCGCGATGGCGCCGAGCACCGGCGACAACAGCGCGATCGCCATGCCCGCGGCGGCCATCGCAAAGCCCCACAGCGATTGCCCGGTGGCAGGATCCGGCGCGACGCTGGTCGCAAAATAGGGCGCGAACACGAAGGTCGTGATGAGCGTGAAATAGGGCTGCGCGGCCCAATCGAAGAAGATCCAACTCACGACGGCGGCGCGCGACGGATAGGTCCGTGCCGCGCCTGCCATGCGCACGTCCGAGGCGATCGTCGTCATCATCCGGTCCCCATCACGAACAGTTTTGCCTCTCTTAGCGCAAACCGTATAGCATTGCAGTGACGCGTGTGAATTGGCCCAAGGCACGGCGGAAGTTTGATGATGTCGCTATTTTTGACGCGGCGGACGTTTCTCGTATCCATCGCCGCACTGGCAGTTGGTCTCGCCCCCGTCATAGCGCAGGACGCGCGGCGCGACTACACGCCGCCTGCGCTCGACACGGTTCATTCCGTCGCCGCCGACCATGGCATGGTGGTGGCGCAGGAGAAGCTCTCCGCCCAGGTCGGCGCGGATATCCTGCGGCGCGGCGGCAATGCGGTCGATGCCGCGGTCGCCACCGGCTTTGCCATGGCGGTGACTTATCCACGCGCCGGCAATATCGGCGGCGGCGGCTTCATGGTGATCCATTCGGCCGAACGGAACGAGGACATCGCGATCGATTATCGCGAGACCGCGCCAGCGGCAACCACGCCGCAAATCTTCCTCGGCGCCGACGGCAAGCCCGATGCCGCGAAGTCGCGCGATTCCGCGCTCGGCATCGGCGTGCCCGGCACGGTCGCAGGTCTCGCACTTGCGCTGGAGAAATACGGCTCGGGCAAGTTCACGCTGGCGCAACTCCTCGATCCCGCGATCGCTCTCGCACGCGATGGATTCGTCGTCGACGATGACATCGCCGACACGCTGCCAGGCTGGTACCGACGGCTCGCGCGCTGGCCGTCCTCGGCCAGGATCTTCTCGAGGCCCGATGGCACGCCGCTGCGCGAAGGCGATCGTCTGGTGCAGACCGATCTTGCCGACACGCTGTCGGCTGTGGCAACGCAAGGACCGCGCGGCTTCTATGAAGGTGCGGTGGCAGAGAGGCTCGCCAAGGCCGTGTCCGACGCCGGCGGCATCATGACTCCCGCCGATCTCAGATCCTACGAGGCGATCGCCCGCCAGCCCCTGCGCGGCACCTATCGCGGCTACAACATCGTCTCGATGCCGCTCCCCTCATCGGGCGGCGTGGTGCTGATCGAGACGCTCAACATGCTCGAAGGCTTTCAGCTTGCGGAGCTGAAGCAGGGCTCGCCCGCCTCGCTTCATCTCTTGATCGAAGCGATGAAGCGCGCCTATGCCGACCGGGCGCGCTATCTCGGCGATCCCGCTTTCGTCAAGGCGCCGATCGAGACGCTCATCGCAAAGGACTACGCCGCCAAGCTGCGCAGCGGCATCTTGACCGATCGGGCCACGCCGTCGAGCAAAATCGCCTCGGCCGCCACCGCGCCGCGCGAAGGCAGCAACACCACGCATTTCTCCGTGGTCGATGCCCACGGCAATGCCGTCAGCAACACCTTTACGCTGAACTTCAGCTATGGCGTTGGTCTCGTCGCCGACGGCACCGGCGTTCTCCTCAACAACGAGCTCGACGATTTTACCGCCGCACCCGGCGCGTCCAATGCCTATGGCCTCGTCGGCTTTGAGGCCAACCTGCCCGGACCCGGCAAGCGACCGCTGTCTTCGATGTCGCCGACCATCGTGCTCAAAGACGGCAAGCCGGTGCTGATCACGGGTTCGCCCGGCGGCAGCCGCATCATCTCGACGGTGCTCGAGGTGGTCGTGAACGTCCTCGACTACAAGATGGATGTCGCCGCCGCCGTGGCAGCACCGCGGCTGCATCACCAATGGTTGCCGGATGAAGTGCGCGTCGAGCGCGGCTTTCCCGATGACGTTCTGTCCGAGCTGAAAGCGATGGGACATCTTGTGGTCGAGCCGATGGGACAGACATCGGCCAATTCCATCGCGGTGACGGCGAACGGGCCGCTCGGCGCGCCGGATCCGCGCACCCGCGGTGCGGAGGCAGCGGGACAGTAATCCCTACGCTTTGTGCAGCGCAGAGTAGACCTATTTGCCGGATGACATCGGCACCTAAGCGCGGCAGTTTGCCGACGCTGGTGCACGTGCGAGGCGCGTGCCCGGCCAACGACGGGCCTTTAGGATACGCACATGACCGCAGCCGATCCGACCGAGCGCATCGAACGCGCCGAGATCGAGGACACCAGCCTTCTCGCCTTCTATCGCGACATGAATCCGCCGGAGCGCCGGACGTTCTGGGCGTGCGCCGCGGGCTGGGCGCTCGACGGCATGGACTTCATGATCTATCCGCTGGTGATCGGCACCATCATCGCGCTGTGGAAGGTCGACCCCGGCGCGGCGGGTCTTGCCGGCACCGTGACACTGCTTGCGTCCGCCATCGGCGGCTGGCTCGGCGGCTATCTTTCCGACCATATCGGCCGGGTCAGGACGCTGCAGATCACCATCATCTGGTTCTCGTTCTTCTCGCTGGTCTGCGCCGTCGTGCAGAATTTCGATCAGCTCCTGATCGCGCGCGCAGTGCTGGGCCTTGGCTTCGGCGGCGAATGGGCGGCAGGCGCGGTGCTGATGGGCGAGGCGATCCGGCCGCAATATCGCGGACGCGCGGTCGGCTCGGTGCAGTCGGGCTGGGCAGTCGGCTGGGGTCTCGCGGTGCTGTCGCAGGCGATCCTGTTTTCGCTGATGCCGGCCGACATCGCCTGGCGCTGGATGTTCGTGATCGGCGCGCTGCCGGCGCTCCTGGTGTTCTACATCCGCCGCTCCGTCACCGAGCCGGAGATCGCTGCCGAGGCGCGTGCAAAGCAGGCGGCCAGCGGCGACCGTCCAGCGCTGTGGGAGATCTTCTCCGGCCCGATCCTCAAGACCACGATCCTGGCGTCGCTGATGGTGACGGGCTGTCAGGGCGGCTATTACGCCATCACATTCTGGGTGCCGCAGTTCCTGACCAAGGATCGGCATTTGTCGATTGTCGGCTCGACCGGTTATCTGTCGGCGCTGATCATCGGCTCCTTCGCCGGCTATCTCGTCGGCGCCTGGCTCGCCGATCGCATCGGACGGCGCAACCTGTTCCTGATCTTCTCGCTCGGCGCCATCGCTGTGGTGCTGCTCTACACGCAGTTGCCGCTCAACAACGAGATCCTGTGGGTGCTCGGTTTCCCGCTCGGCTTCTTCGCCTCGGGCTATTTCTCCGGGGTCGGCGCGTTCCTGACCGAGCTCTATCCGACGCGGCTGCGCGGCTCGGGCCAGGGTTTTTGCTACAATTTCGGCCGCGGCATCGGCGCGCTGTTTCCCTATCTCGTCGGCGCGCTGTCGGCGACGACGACGCTCGCCAACGCGATCGCGATCTTCGCGGTCGTGGCCTATGCGGTGTTCTTCACCGCCGCATTCGCGCTGCCGGAAACGCGCGGGCGAATACTGCACGCGGATTAGTACGGGGCGCCCGAAGGGCGAACTCTGGTGGCAATTTCGCACCAGAGAATCCGGAGATTACGGCGCGACATTACACATTGCACAATGGGGTTCACGATGGCGTGGAGGCTTACCGTCCCACCTGGTACGGCCCGCCCTTCTCAAGGGCGCGCTGATACGCGGGCCGCGCATGGATGCGATCGAGGAACACCATCGCCTTGGGATGCCCCGTCTCCAGCCCGCCGCGCGCTTGGGCGGCTTCGAGCGGGAAGCTCATCTGGATGTCGGCCGCAGTGAACTCGCTGCCGGCGAACCACTCGCTTTTTCCCAGCTCGCCCTCCCAATAATCCATGTGCTGCTTGAGCTGCGGATTGACCAGTGCCGTGAGTGCCTGGTTCGAGACCTTGCGCACCAGCGGGCGCAGTAGAGCGGGCGCGCGCTTCGGCATCAGCGTGAACAACAGCTTCAGGAGCAGCGGCTGCATCGCCGACCCCTCCGCATAGTGCAGCCAATAGGTGTAGCGCAGCCGCTCCGGTGTGTTCGGCGGCGGAATCAATCGGCCATTGCCGTAGGTGCCGATGAGATATTCGATGATCGCTCCGGACTCGGCGATGGTATTGCCGTTGTCGGTGATGACGGGCGACTTGCCGAGCGGATGGATGGCGCGCAGCTCCTTCGGCGCGCGCAGGTCGGGCTGGCGCTGATAACGCACGATCTCATAGGGCACGCCCAACTCTTCGAGCAGCCACAGCACGCGCTGCGAGCGGGAATTGTTGAGGTGATGAACGGTCAGCATCGCATGGTCCCCGGCTTGGTCACTTGGCCGGAAGTTCGTGCCAGTCCGGGAACACAATGTCGAGCGATCCGGACCATGTTTTCACCCGGGTATATTGACGCGAGCAATTTACCCGGGTATTAAAAGCCGAGATCGAAAAATCTGGCAATGATTCCAATGCAAGGGACCTTTACAGCCTTCATCGGCCAGCGCCGGCTCGCCTCCGGCCCGGCGGGCGACGTCGCGCTCGCCGTCAAGCGCGCGCCGCCTCGGCCGGACGAGCCGATCGTCATCTTTGACGACGGGACCGGGCGTACCATCGATTTCGACCTGCGCGGCGAGGATCACGAGGTGCTGGCTCGGGTGGCGAAGCTTGCTCCGCCGCCCTCGGCAGAGGAGGCGCCGCCAAGCGAGCCACGCGGCCGCGGGCGGCCGAAGCTCGGCGTGGTCGCGCGCGAGGTGACGCTGCTGCCGCGGCATTGGGAATGGCTCAACGCTCAGCCCGGCGGCGCTTCGGTGGCGCTGCGCAAGCTCGTCGACGAGTCGCGGCGTGCGAGCGGCGACAAGGATCGCGAGCGGCAGGCGCGCGATGCCGCCTACCACTTCATGTCGACGATGGCGGGCAACTTCGCGCGTTTCGAGGAAGCCTCGCGAGCGCTGTTTGCGGATGACCGGCGACGCTTCACCGGTCTGATCGCCGACTGGCCCGCCGACATCCGCGACCACATCGTCAAGCTCGCCTACAGCGATCGCGCTTAAACCGCGCACCGCTTCTCTCAACCCATCGACGGCCGAGCCACGCACCTTGCGTGGCAACGGCTTCGCACGCCCTGAAGAAAGGCCATCCATGTCCGCTCCCCGACCGCTCTGGACGATTTTCCTCCGCTTCCTCGCGCCGCTGATGCTGAGCAACGCGCTGCAGTCGCTGTTCGGGACCGTCAGCAACGTCTATCTCGGCCAGATGATCGGCGTCGACGCGCTCGCGGCGGCGGCGGCGTTCTTTCCGGTGATGTTCTTCCTGTTCGCCTTCGTCATGGGCCTGAGCACCGGCGCCACCGTGCTGATCGGCCAGGCTTTCGGCGCGGGCGAGCACAACAAGATCAAGATCATCGTAGGCACGACGCTCGCGGTCGGCCTGCTGCTCGCAATCGCGGTGGCGGCCGCCGGCGGGCTCTTCAGCCGGCAATTGATGACGGCGCTTGCTACCCCTTCCGACATCCTCGACCAGGCCAGCGCCTATGCCCGCATCATGCTGGTGACGATGCCGCTCGGCTTCGTGTTCCTGCTGAAGACGGCCATGATCCGCGGCGTCGGCGACACGCTCACGCCGCTGCTGGCGCTGGCGCTGTCGACCGCGATCGGGCTTACGCTCACGCCGATTCTGATCCACGGCGCATTCGGATTACCGGCCGCGGGCATCACCAGCCCCGCCTGGGCGTCGGCGATTGCCAACGCGCTGACGCTGATTATGCTGGCTGTCTATCTGCGCCGGAAAAAGCATGCGCTGGCGCCTGACGATGCGCTTCTGCGCCATCTTCGGATCGACCCTGCCATGCTCGGCAAGATCCTCGGCATCGGCCTACCGAGCGCGATCGGCATGGTGGTGATGGCGATCGCCGAACTGGTGCTGCTCGGCCTCGTCAACGGCTTCGGGTCGAATGCAACCGCCGCCTACGGCGCCGTCAATCAGGTGATGGGGTATACGCAGTTCACGGCGATGTCGATTTCGATCGCGGTCTCGATCCTCGGGGCTCAAGCCGTCGGCCGCGGTGACAGAACCCGGCTCGACGGCATCGTGCGCACCGGCCTCAAATTCAACCTCGTTCTGACAGGCGGCCTGGTCGCGGTGAGCTATCTGGCGGCGCGCCCGGTGCTCGGTATCTTCATCACCGACGGCGCCGTGCGCGATCTTGCGACGGGATTGCTGCACGTCGCGCTGTGGAGCTCGGTGCCGTTCGGCATGGCGACGGTATTTTCCGGCGCAATGCGCGCAGCCGGCGTCGCCCTGACGCCGATGCTGCTGTCGATCTTCGCCATCGTCGCGATCGAACTGCCATCCGCGGTGATCTTGAGCCGGACCGTCGGCATTCAGGGCGTGTGGGCCGCCTATCCGATCGTGTTCTGCGCCATGTTCATTTTGCAGATGGGCTATTACGTGCTGGTCTGGCGCAAGCGCGCGATCCGGCGTCTGATCTGACCGGATCATCAAAGTATTATGACCATCATTAAACGGTGGACCTGCGGCGCGCCCTGCGCCACAATGCCGAAAAGAGCCGTCAGGGAGGACGATTTTGACCCGCACAGCCCCGCAATTCCTGTTCGATTTCGGCAGTCCCAACGCCTATCTCAGCCATGAGGCGATCCCGGCGATCGAAAAGCGGATTGGCGTGAAATTCCAGTACGTGCCGATCCTGCTCGGCGGCATCTTCAAGGCAACCAACAACAAATCGCCGGCCGAGACGCTCGCGGGCGTCAAGAACAAGCGCGAATTCCAGGCGATCGAGACCGAGCGATTCATCAAGCGCTTTCACGTCCAGCCCTACGTCTTCAATCCGCACTTTCCCGTCAACACGCTGAACCTGATGCGCGCGGCGATAGCGGCGCAGGCAGAGGGCGTCTTCGAGAAATATGTCGAGGCCGCCTTCCACCATATGTGGCGCGAGCCGAAGAAGATGGACGATCCCGAGGTCGCGATGAAGGCGCTGGCATCATCCGGGCTCGATGCGCAAAAGCTGCTCGCCCGCTCCCAAGAGCCGGAGGTGAAGGCCAAGCTGATCAAGAACACCGAGGAGGCGGTGGCGCGCGGCGCGTTCGGCTCACCGACCTTCTTCGTCGGCAACGAGATGTTCTTCGGCAAGGAGCAACTCCGCGAGGTCGAGGAGATGGTGTCGGGAAAGTGAAGGGCGCGAATGGTGGGTAGCGAATAGCGAGTGGAAATCTCAATCGCTATTCGCTACTCCCTATTCGCCAAGAATAATAATGGAGCGTCCAATGCGTATCCTCGTGGTCGGCGCCGGCGCCATCGGCGGCTATTTTGGTGGCAGGCTGTTGCAGGCCGGCCGCGATGTCACCTTCCTGGTCCGGCCGCGCCGCGCCAGCGAGCTTGCGAGCGCCGGCCTCGTCATCAAGAGCCCGAACGGCGACGTGACGCTGAAGGATCCGCCGCGGGTCGAGGCCGACAAGCTCAAGGACAAGTTCGACGTCGTGCTCTTGAGCTGCAAGGCGTTCGATCTCGATGACGCCATCACGTCTTTTGCGGCAGGGGTCGGCCCGAACACGGCGATCATTCCGATGCTCAACGGCATGAAACATCTTGATGTGCTCGACCGGAGATTCGGCGCCGAACGCGTGCTCGGCGGGCTGTGCGCCATCGCCGCCACGCTGAACGAGAAGCGCGAAGTCGTGCAGCTCCAGCCGATCCAGTCGATCAATTACGGCGAGCGCGACGGTAAGCTGTCCGAGCGCGTCAAGGCGATCGACGAGGCCTTCAAGGGCGGCATCAATGGCGCTACTGCCAGCCAGAACATCATGCAGGACATGTGGGAGAAGTGGGTGTTCCTCTCAACGCTTGCTGCTTCCACCAGCCTGATGCGGACATCCGTCGGCAATATCCTCGCCGCCCCCGGCGGCAAGGATTTCCTGCTCGGCATGCTGGATGAAACCAGCGCGATCGCCGCCGCCTCAGGCTACCCTCCGGGCGGGCCGTTCTTCGCGCGCGTCAAGGGCAACCTGACCACCGAGGGCTCGCCGATGACGGCGTCCATGTTCCGCGACATCAAGGCGGGCCTTCCGGTCGAGGCCGATCACGTCATCGGCGATCTCATCGCACGCGGCGATGCCGCCAAGGTACCGGTGCCGAAGCTGCGCATCGCCTATACTCATCTGAAGGCGTATGAGAAGCAGCGGGCGGGGTAGGGCGTCTATTTGGGTGTCGTCCCGGGGCGCGTGAAGCGCGAGCCCGGGACCCATAACCACAACCACAGGGAACGGTTGTGGCGCGAGCTGGCAACCCGAGCCTTCGCATAACCACGTCCTGTGGTTATGGGTCCCGGATCTGCGCTCCGCTTCGCTACGTTTGTCCGGGACGACGAGAGATATTTACTGCAAGTGCGCCAGATAGTGCGCGAGCGCGGTGATCTCGTCCTCGCTCAGCGAATAGGCGATGTCGGCCATTGCGGCAACGCCGCCGCCGACACGCAAGCCCGCCTTGTAGTCGTGCAGCGCCTTCACGAGATATTCCTCGCGCTGGCCAGCGAGACGCGCGACGGCCTTGGTGCCGGCATAAGTGTCGGTGTGGCATGAGGCGCAGCGCCGCCCGGCGGCAGCTTGTTCGCCCTTCTTCGACAGATCGGGGTCCTTGTCCTCCGGTCCCTTCGGCGGCGTCAATGCGGCGAAATAGGCCCCCAGATTGCGGATGTCCTCGTTGTTGAGCTCCTCGACGATCGGCTGCATCTGCTCGTTCTTGCGCGAGCCGGCGCGGAAGAACACGAGCTGCCATTGCAGGAACTGATCGGGCTGGCCGGCGATCGAGGGGATGTTCTCGGTTTGCGAGATGCCATTCTCGCCATGGCAGCCGGCGCAGGCTGCGGCTTTTTCCTTGACGGCGGCCGCATCGGCGGCGTGGGTCGGATCGACGCCGAGCGAAAGAAGCGCAAGCGCGCTGATTGCGTGCGAGATGAACTGCCGGCGCATGTTTGAAAATTCCACTGTGAGAGAGGCTCGTCATTCCACATTGCGCAATTGCGCAATGGGGGCGCCACTTGGCGCGAGCCCGGAATCCATAACCACGATCGGGGTTATGGGTTCTGGACTCGCGCTGACGCGCGATCCGGAACGACATTGAGGTTGAAGGCAAAGAGGCTGCGGCCATCTCCTGGCCGCGGCCTCTCTTTCATGTCGCGCTACTTCTTGCCGTAGCTGATGCGGTAGATCGCGCCGGCCCAGTCGTCGGCGACGAGGATTGAGCCGTCCTTGGCGAGGATGATGTCATCGGGGCGGCCGAGATAGCCCTGGTCGCCCTCGATCCAGCCGGAGGCGAACACCTCTTGCTTGGCGTTCTTGCCGTCGGGCCCGACGATCACGCGCATGATGCGGCCGCCCTGGTACTTGTGACGATTCCAGGAGCCGTGCTCGGCGATCAGGATGTTGTTCTTGTACTCGGCGGGGAATTGATCGCCGGTATAGAATTTCATGCCGAGCGGAGCGACGTGGGCGCCGAGATTCAGCACCGGCGGCGTGAACTCGGAGCACTTGTGGCCCATCGCGAACTTTGGATCGGGCAGGTCGCCCTGGTGGCAGTAGGGATAGCCGAAGTGCTCGCCGATCTTGTTAATCATGTTGAGCTTGTCTGACGGCAGATCGTCGCTGACCCAGTCGCGGGCATTCTCGGTGAACCAGTACTTGCCGGTGCGCGGATCGACGTCGCCGCCGACCGAATTGCGAACGCCGAGCGCCCAGACTTCGGCGTTGCCGGTCTTGGGATCGACGCGCCGGATCTGCGAGACACTGGTCGGAGGAATGCCGATATTGAAGGGCGGTCCGAACGGAATGTAGAACCAGCCGTCCTTGTCGACGGCGATGTACTTCCAGCCATGCGCGGCGTAGGACGGCATGTCGTCATAGACGACCTTGCCCTCGCCGAGATTATCGAGCTTGGCTTCAGCATCGTCATAGCGGATCAGCTTGTCGACGGCGATGACGTAGAGCGCGCCGTCCCTGAAGGCCAGACCCGTGGGCATGTTCAGCCCCTTGAGGACGGTCTTGACCTCCTTCTTCCCATTGTTGTCCTTGATCGCATAGACATTGCCGAGACCGAACGAGCCGACGAACAGCGTGCCTTTGTCGCCCCAGGCCATCTGCCGCGCGGCGAGCACACCCGACGCCCACACCTCGATCTTGAAGCCCGGCGGCAGCTTGATCTTCTTCATCATCGCCGCGAGCTCGGCGTCCGATGCACCCGTCGGCGGCCCCGAGGGCGGCGCCAGACCCTTCTGCGCCTCGGTCTCATCGCCCAGGAACCAGTCGTCCGGCGGATGGGTCCAGAACTCCTTGGTGCCTGACTCGTATTTCTTCAGCGCGCGGCCTTTGTCCTGCTGCTGCTGCGCATTGACAACGCTCGTCCCTGCGAGAAGGGCAACCGCTGCAAACGCGAAAACGGATCGATGGAATTTCATCGCGTCACTCCCCTAAGGCAGCCGTCCAGGCTGCGCATTATTTTGTTTTGCTAGTCGGGTAGGCGAAGTTCGGAGTCTGTCGAGAGATCAGACCGAAAAAGGTTAGCACATCTGCGAACACTGAGAAGCGCGGCACGCGCGCTGCAATCGGGCTCGATCAAAATTGAGACGGAATCACAAGTAACGCTGTGACAACGTCCTCGCTGCAACGCGGAATCAAACAGACGATCTACGACAAGACGGGATACGGTCCATCCGCAAACACCGTTTCATGATAGCCCTTCGATCCGACCTCGCGCGCCAGCGCGCTGCGAAAGTCCATGCCATCGCGAAGGCAGTTGAGGACATGGGCAAAATCGAATTCGGGCCGCCAGCCGAGTTCACGGCGCGCGCGCTCGTTGACGTAGACGCGGTCGATCGCCGGAAACAGGCGCCAGCCACGCGCGGCGAAGAGCTGCTCGCAATCGGGATAGAGCGCGCGCACCACGCCGGCCGCGTCACGGGCCAGTGCTGCGACATGGTGCGGCTCGAACGGGCTCGTGGCCGAGACGATGTAGCGCGCGAAGCCGATCGCGGCGGCCTTCTCGCTCGCGAGCAGATGGGCGCTCACGGCATCCGCTATATCCAGCCGGCGATAGAGCAGCTCGTTGGCCTGCGCGTTCTCCTGCGCGTAAGCCGCCCGCAGCGCGGGATCGTCATCGTCTTCGGGAAAGAAGCGGGACGTCCTCAAGATGAGGACCGGAAGACGATGCTCGCGGAAGAACAGCTCGCACAGGTTCTCGGCCATCAGTTTTGTCGTGCCGTAGATGTTCTTCGGCACCGACGGCAGATGCTCGGTGACCCACACCGCAGCCTCTCCCGCCCCCGGCCGGAGCTGCGAGCCGAATGCGCTGGTGGTGCTGGTGAAGACGAAGCTGCGCACGCCGGCGGCAACGGCCGCCTCGAGCAGGTTGAGCGTGCCGGTGACGTTGGTGTCGATGAAATCCTGCTTGGCGTGAGTCGCCACATGCGGCTTGTGCAGCGTCGCGGTGTGGATGACGGCGGTGACGCCGTCCATCTGGCTTCGGACGAAGCCGGGATCGACAATGGAACCGACCGCATCGGTGAAGGCTGATTTCTTCAAATCAACCCCATGCACAGTAGAACCGCGCCCCCGCAACGTCCTGACGATGGCCTCCCCGAGGTGGCCTGCGCTGCCCGTGACCAGTATTGTCATTGCAAATCCCGACCAGCCGCCAGCGGCGCTGGCGAACCACGATCCGTGCCGGTTTGGCTGGATGCTCTGGGAAAGATTGGAGCGGGCGAAGGGGCTCGAACCCTCGACCCCGACCTTGGCAAGGTCGTGCTCTACCACTGAGCTACACCCGCATCCTGTGTCGGTCGCATGACGCGCCGGCAACGGCTGTCGTATGCCAAAAGCGGGAGCCGAATGCAACAGCTACCGGCGGCATAGATTCGCATTTGGAGCCCCACATAGACCCCCAATCCCGGTCGAATCGACCCGAAACGGCCAGGAACCGCCGAATCGACGCCTGTGGATTGAAATTCGGCCGTCACGGCCCAATTTTAGGAGCCGACAGCAAGGCATCGGCATTGGCAACATGCTAAAGAGCCGCCATTCCAGACATCAGACGAGGGGATCCCGTGACGATCATCGACCAGGGTAACGGAGCAGCGGGCCCGGCGGCCGCCGATCTGATCAAGGACACGACCACCCAGACCTTCGTGAAGGACGTCATCGAGGAATCGAAGCGCCAACCGGTGCTGATCGATTTCTGGGCGGAATGGTGCGGCCCCTGCCGCCAGCTCACCCCCGTGCTGGAAAAGGCGGTCCGTGCAGCCAAGGGCAAGGTCAAGCTGGTCAAGATGAACATCGACCAGCATCCGGCGATCCCGGGCCAGATGGGCATCCAGTCGATCCCTGCCGTGATTGCCTTCGTCAACGGCCAGCCGGCCGACGGTTTCATGGGCGCGGTGCCGGAGAGCCAGGTCAACGCCTTCATCGAGCGGCTGACCAAGGGCGTGACCGCGCCAGGCGAGGTCAATGTCGACGAGATCGTGAAGGAGGCCGAGGCGGTGCTCGCGGAGGGCGACGCGGCGGCGGCGGCGCAGATTTATGCCGAGGCGCTGCATCATGATTCGACGAACATCGCGGCCCTTGCCGGGCTCGCGAAGTGCTACGCCGTGTCCGGCGCCATGGAGCAGGCCAAGCAGACGCTCGCCATGGTCCCGGAATCCAAGCGCAACGAGCCCGCGGTAAAGGCCGTGCAGGCCGCGATCGATCTCGCCGAGCAGGCCAAGTCGCTCGGGCCGATCGCCGAGCTGGAACAGAAAGTCGCCGCAAACCCGCTCGATCATCAGGCACGATTCGACCTTGCGACGGCCCTCAATGCGCAAGGCAATCGCGCGGCCGCCACGGACCAGCTCCTCGATATCGTCAAGCGCGACCGCAAATGGAACGATGACGGCGCCCGCAAGCAGCTCGTGCAGTTCTTCGAGGCCTGGGGCAGCACCGACGATGCGACCGTCGAGGGACGAAAGCGCTTATCGACAATCCTGTTTTCATAGGCGCCAGCCGGCGAGCGGGGACCGGGCAAGATGCCGATCAATATCGAATATCGCGGGCCCGCGGACCTTCCGGAGATCATCCCGGTGTTTCCCCTGCCCGGCGCGCTGTTGTTGCCGCGCGGCCAGATGCCGCTCAACATCTTCGAGCCGCGCTACCTCGCGATGGTCGACGACGCCTTGCGCGACGGCCATCGCCTGATCGGCATGATCCAGCCGGACGTGGCGCATTCGCCGAAGAATGCCGACAAGCCGGTGCTGTTCCGTGTCGGCTGCGTCGGCCGCATCACCCAGCTCGCCGAATCCGGCGACGGCCGCTACATCCTCGAGCTCACCGGCATTGCGCGCTTCAAGGTGGTCGAGGAGCTCGACGTGCTCACGGCCTACCGGCAGTGCAAGGTGGATTTCTTCGCGTTCGCCGACGACTTCACCGCCCGCAAGGGCGAGGATGACGTCAATCGCGAGGCGCTGCTCGCGGCACTGGCGGACTTTTTGAAGGCCAACAACCTCAAGGTCGATTGGGAGGGCGTCGAGAGCGCGCCCAATGAGGCCCTCGTCAATGCGCTGGCAATGATGTCGCCCTATGGCCCGGCCGAGAAGCAGGCCATGTTGGAGGCGCCGGACCTGAAGACCCGCGCCGAAATCCTGATCGCGGTGACCGAGATGGATCTCGCCAAGAAGCGCACCTCGGGCGATCCGCCGCTGCAATAGCACGAGCCTGCAGGACGCTATCGCGACTCCCGTCGACCCAGCCAGATATGAAGCGGAAGCATCAGGGCCAACGAGAATCCGGTGCCCAGGTGGATCCAGCTCATCCAGGGCCGTACCGCTTCCGATCCCAGATAATAGAGCCCGAATGCGGTCGCGATCAGGACCGCATTGAACGCCGCCATGACCGATCCGGAAACGAGATTCTTGCCGCCTCGCCACGATCGCCGCAGGTGCACCGGAACGAGGGCGCCCAGCAGCAACAGCGCCAGCATCGCGATGCCGCCATGGACCATCAGCATGTTGGCCGCGATCTGCTGCCAGATATCGTCGCCGGCAACGTCCTTCTGCCAGTCGGCCGCGAGCCAACCGGCGCCGGTCAGAAACAGCGCCGCGAACGCCGCGTAGAGCGAGTAGCGAAACGATGTTCTAAGCCGCAAGGTGCACCGCGTGCTGCCAGTCGGAGGTGATCTGAACGTCGCCGTCGGCCGAGATCAACAAGGCGCCGGCCTGGTAACATTCGAGCAGTTTGCCCGCATCCGTCCCGGAGATCATGACGATCTTGGTCAAACCGTCGGCAACCATGCAGGAGGGCGCGCGAACCGTGACGCCGTCGATCAGGCTTGCCGGCCTCTGAGTTGCGGGATCAATCACCACCGAACAGCCCGGCTCACTGCTGTCGAACAGCTCGACGCGGCGCGCCGTTGAGGCCAGCGCTTCGTCGGCCACATCGATGCGGCAGATCGATCGGCCGGGACCGCGGGGATCGCGGACGTGAACCGCGTGCGACTCCGTGCCAAAGGCCCGAAGGTCGCCACCGGCGTTCACCATGCCGGCTGGAATGCCAAAATCGCGCAGCGCGGCAACGGCGCGGTCGACGGCAAAGCCCTTCGCTATGCCACCAAGGTCAATCGTGACTTCGGTCGATCGAAAGCGAACCTCTTGGTCCGGAAGCAGCTCAATCGCGTCGGTGGGGCGCCCAATCGGCGCCGCCACCGGCTGACCCTTCAGAAGCGGCAGCAACCCCATGGTCTGCAGCGCCGGTGCGATCGTGATATCAAAAAGCCCGCCGGAGCGGCGATGCAGCTCAACGGCGGTCTTGAGCACTTCGAACGTCCACGCATGTATATTCAGCGGACGAATGCCGGCTTCGCGGTTGAGCCGGCTGACGTCGCTATCCGGCTCATGAAAGCTCATCAGCCTATGCACTTGCGCAATGGCATCGAATGCGGCGTCGATGGCACCGTCCAGGTCGGATCTGCGAGCGCCCGCAACCTCGATCTCCACGAAGGTGCCGAGCAGTGGCCTTGCGCGACGGATTCTATCGGATGCGATTGCCATAAGCCGCCAGTATTCTTTTCACGCCTTCGGTAACATGGGTCGACGACAGCGTCGCGCCGGCGATGTTCCTGATATCGCCGTTGATCTTGAGCGCACTGCCGCTGGTCTTACCGACGAACTGTGCGAGCCAGCTCGGGCTCCTGATTTCGCCGCCATAGGATTCCCGATATTCCAGGATCTCGACTCTGTGGACGGCACCCGCCGGGGTCAGCGCCACTGCGTAGTCGATGAAAAGGTGCTTGCCGACGACCCGGTCGAACACGAAGAAGCCGACAACCTTGCCGCCGGCCTCGGCTTTCCAGACCCGGCCCGCCTGGACCTCGGAAAAATGCGTTGCGGACGGAAATGCCGCCTTCTGCGCGTCCTCGATCGACAGATACCGAACGGCATAGGCGGGAGAGGCGGCAGACAAGATCGCTGCCGCCGGCAGGGTGTATCGAACCCAATTCATAGTCACCTCGCTCCTGGTCGTGTCATCAGGTCTTGCAGCGATATCCTAGGCGACCCTGTCGGCATCAAAAGAAGAAGCCGACGCCGCCGAGGAACGAATCCGAAAGCGCGCCCGTGGCGCTCTTGTCGATCACATGCTGATAGGTTGCCTTGAGCACGACCTTCGGCGATGGAAACACCGCAAAACCGGCCGTGTGATACTGCCGCTGACCCTGACCGGTCGGCAGATTGGCATCGGTTCCCGCGAAGCCGCCGGTCTGCAGGTTCTGATAGGTGTAGCGGTAGAACGGCACAGCCTCCCACTCGCTGTTGAGAATCGTGCCTAGCGGGACATGATAGGCAATCTCGCCGGAATAGCCGTACATCGACTTGCCGACATTGTTGGTCGGATCCGAGTCGTTGTTGGCGCGCAGGTTTTCCGGGTGCCCGAAATCGGCGCGGACATATTCACCGCGAAACTCAAGACCCGTGTCGGGCACCCTATAGCGGAATTCGGCGTCAAACATTGCGAGACTGGACCTGCCGAGGAAGTTACCGAAATCGTCATGCGCGCCTCGCGGCGTCGTGTTCGGTGAGAAATAGGCGCTGACGCTTCCGGCGAATCCTGGCCAGAATGTCGGCGTAAAGTCGAGCCGGCCGGACACGGCCGTGGCGTTGTTGAGTTGCTGGAAGTCGCCGAGCGGGGGCCTGGAGAATGCGAGCGCGGTTACGCCGTCGATGCCGGCGATGTACGCCGTCCCGGGAAGCGGGACAGTCTTTGCCTCAGTGCGATTGTCGAAGGAGTCGCCAAAATCCTCGTTACTGGTGCTGACCATGACCTGATATTTGAGATCCTCGGTGATCGTCCCATAGACGCTGGTGGATGGAACCTTCCAGGTCGACGGAATGAGGCCGTTGTAGAGTGCGGGCCGGAGCACGCTGTAATATTGCGTGGGTTCGTGATGCTGATTGATGTAGCCGATCGGCACGAGATCAATGCCCGGCGAACGCCAGTTGAACTGGTCGATGATCTTGAAGTCGACCCAGAGCTGCTCGATCTCGGCAGTGCCGTGCAGCTTGTCGTCGTTGTCAAATCCAGAGCCCGCGTGCTCGAACTCGATTTCCGCATTGAAGATGATGTTCGAGGTGATCGCATAGGTGGGCAGGAGGACGAACCTGGCCGCGTCAAAACCCTTCTGCCACTGGCCGCCGGCAGCAGGATTTTGCATGGTACCGAAGTTGATCTCACCATATGCCCCGATGCTGAGACCGGAGACCGGAGAATCCGACAGCCCGAGGATCGGTTTGTCCGACGCTGACGGCGGTGGGGGTAGAGGGATGGAGTCTTTCGACTTCGACTTGGCCGATTTCTCGGACGGTTGGGCTTCGGGCTTATGGTTCTCAGGCTTGGCTGGCGCGTCCTTTGCTTCGGCGGACGGCGCGGGCGCATTGGCGCTCGTCAGCGATGCCGTTTTGGCCGCCCGCTTTGCGTCTGCATCAGCGGCCGGGCGATCCTGCTTCTGCTTCAGCTCGGATTCGAGCTGCTGGATGCGCTGCTCCATCTTCTCGAGCTTCTTCAGCAACGCGGCGTTCGCGTCACCATCCGCTGCAAGAGCTCCACTAGAACTCAAGAACGATATCGCGGTCGCCGCCAGCAGAGCTGATCGGCTGGGGCATCGGCGTTCGAATCGAAATGCAAACGGGTCAGCGGAAACGTGCAGTGACATGTGTGCCCCCAAGAATTGCGACATCCTGCCGCAGGAAAAACAGGCAATGGCATTCTTGGGAAGCAGAAGAGGGAAGTTCGTGACTAGAATCACTCCAGCTTAGAATTAGAATAAATAAAAAGAACTCGCCCCGAGCCGGAGCGTGAGCAGTTGATATGACTGGAATCCCTACAGAAGCAGACGATTGGGACTAGGAGACGCCCTCATGCATGGCGGATTGGCTGCCCAAGGCCTCAAGCTGCGCCATCGCCATCACTGCGCGGAATCGCATCTAGCCAGAATGCCGGCCCACCTCGCCAAGAAGCGCGCCAGCGGCGATCCCCCGCTGCGGTGATGGCCTGATTGCTCAGGCAGCGCAGACGGCCGCCTTGGTTCTTCGCCGCAGCATTTTCGCGATCCTCGATGCGGGCATCGGCCGGCTGAAATAGTAGCCTTGCGTTTCGGCGCACCCCTCTTCACGCAGGATGTCGAGCTGCTCCTGGGTTTCGACGCCTTCAGCGGTTGTCGTCTTGCCGAGGCTGACCGCGAAACGAACCACCGCTTTCGCGAGATGGCTCGCCTCTTGCCTCGTGCTGCACAGTTCGTTGACGAAACTGCGGTCGATCTTGACCTTGTCGAACGGAAATTTCTGCAGAAAGCTTAGCGATGAATAGCCGGTGCCGAAGTCGTCCAGGGCGATTCGGACGCCCAGTTCGCGCAGTTGGCCGAGCGCTGCGAATACAGCTTCGCTGTCGTGCATGATCACCGTCTCGGTGACCTCGAGCTCGAGCCTGTGCGGCGCCAGCCCTGAGTTCGCCAGCGCGCCGAGAACGACCGGAACGAGCTCCTTGCTTCTGAATTGAGCGGGAGACAGGTTGATCGCGATCTTGAGATGGGCCGGCCATTTGGCGGCTTCGCCACATGCGGTCCTCAGGACCCATTCTCCGAGTGGCACGATGAGGCCGGTTTCCTCTGCAAGCGGGATGAAGTCGGAAGGCATGACCAGACCTCGCTGCGGGTGATGCCAGCGTAGCAAGGCCTCGAAGCCGCTGGTCTCACCGGTCACGGCATTGACGTAGGGCTGGTAATGGAGCTCGAATTCGCGGCCGGCAAGCGCGGCCCGCATATCGCGCTCGAGGTTGCGCCGGGCATGCATGAGCTGGTCGAGCTCCGGCTCGAAGAAACGGTATGCACCGCGCCCGCCACTCTTGGCCGAGTAGAGGGCGAGATCCGCGCTCTTCATGATCATGTCGGAATCGGTGCCATCGCGCGGCGCAATGGCAATGCCGATGCTGGTGCCCACTGTAACCCGGTGATCGCCGAGGTCGAAAGGTTCGCAAAGCACCTTTCTAATGTTCTCGGCGAGGGCGGCGGCCTCCACGGCCGGGTTGGTGACATAGTCGATGACGGCGAACTCGTCGCCGCCCAGTCGGGCGATCAACGTCGTATCCGTGGTGCATTCGCGCAAACGCGCCGCGACGGCACGCAACAGAGTATCGCCCGCCGGATGTCCGAGCGTGTCGTTGACTTCCTTGAAGCGATCGAGGTCGAGCATGAGCACGGCCAGATCGAGGCCGCCATTGCGCGTCACGGCAAGCGCATGCTCCATCCGCTCTCTGAGCAGCACCCGATTTGGCAGATCGGTCAACGCGTCGTGTTGCGCCATATGAGTGATCTTGGCCTCGGACCGCCGTTGCTCGGTGACATCGAGATGCGTGGCGACCCAACCGCCACCCGCCATCGGCTGTCGCGTCACGCAGATCAACCGGCCATCCGCGAACTCGTCGATCCTGCTCGAGACCGTGTCGACCGGCAGCGCACCCAATTTCGAGATGAGCTGCTCGGCAGCGCCCTCGCTGGTGTCTCCCTTGAGAATGCCGTTCGCGATGCGATGCCTGATGATGTCGGTGTGCGGTGTTCCTGTCCTCAGCAGTTCCGGCGGTAGCCGATAAAGTCGGGCATAACGCTCGTTGCAGACGACAAGTCGCTTCTCCGCATCGAACATGCAAAGGCCTTCAACCATATTGTTGATGGCCGTATCCAGCCTGAGTTTTTGCTCGTGCAGCGCTCTTTGCGAGCCTTCGACTTGCTGCCGGGCAATCGATAACTGGCTGATGATTTCCTCGAACTTGCTGGTTCTGGTCGCAAGGCGCCGATCCGCGATCACGCCGACGAGGCTCATGCCGAGCACCGACAGGGCCGCGCCCGCAATTGCCACGGCGAGGAAGGTGGGCGAAAGCGACAAGGTATCGATTGTCAGCGCCGGGTCCGGAACGATCTGTACGGCCCCCATGGCCGTGAAATGATGCGACACGATGGCGAGCGTCAGCAACAGCGCGGCGGCGAAGGTCCCCCATTTGTGCTGGTGGTGCAGGGCCACCGCAAGTGCAGCATAGCCCAGGACCACGCCGAGGACGATCGAGGCGAGCACCAGCTCCGGCGCCCAGGTCACGCGACCCGGCACCTCGAGCGCCCACATACCGAGATAGTGCATGCTCGCGATGCCCGCGCCGATGATGGCGCCGCCGGCAGCCGCCCGCCACCGGCCGGAGTTGCTTGCGGCAAAACCAAAGGCTCCCGACGTCAGGATCATCGCCGCGGCCAGCGACAGCGCGGTCAGAACGATGCCGTAACCGGTCGAGACGCCGGGCGCGTAGGCCAGCATTGCAACAAAATGCGTTGCCCAGATGCCGTATCCGATGGCAGCGCCGGCGATCGCGATCCAGATCAGCCGCGTTCTGGCTTGCGACGCGATTGCGCGATGAAAGATGCTCACCGCAACAATGCTTGCGGTGAAGCAAACCAGTCCGGCGAGCATGACGAGCCGCCAATCATGCTCTGCGGTAACGCAGGTAAAAACGCGGAACATTCAAAGCCGCTCCATCGTCAATGTTCCTGATTGTGAACGGGCTAAGCGTTGTTCGCGTTAATTTCGTGCAATTCCCGGTTGCATGCTTATCGGCAGGTAAAAACTGCCCGCACAATCTGAGATTGGCGGAATGTTTGGGCGAGGGGATAGTGCCATCGGCATCAGGGCCGAGTTGGGAGGCGCCCGCAGGGAAGGGCACGAACGTCTAGAGACGATTGCGGATGCGCTTCCGGCCCGTGAACATCGCGCTCACCAGGTTCTCGCGCTGGAGAATGCTCATCAAGATCACCCCAGCCACGTGCAACACGACCAGGACGATGACGGCGTCCGAGGAATAGGCGTGGGTGTCCTCGACCCACCAGACGCCGAAGAAGGTGACGGTGACCGCCATCGCGCCTGATATCGCGGAGACGGCGAGGGTCAGGAGCAGAGCCACCAGCATCAACGTGCCGGCGGGATTGAGCCCGATATAGCGTCCGGTCATGCCGCGGCGCAGATTCCAGAGATAGCGCGGCGCGGCGCGAAGCCTGACCCCGACCATGCGGAAGCGCGCGTAGCGGCTTCCATAGGCCCCCCAGATCAGGCGGAAGGCCAATAGCCCGATCACGGTGTAGCCGGCGATGCGGTGAAGCCCGTCATAAACATTGGGCGTGAACCAGGCGACCAGAACAAAGCCGGCCAGTAACCAGTGCCAGAGGCGCAACGGGAGGTCCCAGACCCCCACTGTCCGCGAAACGGTTCGATCCGCGGAGTTCGGTGTGGACGTCCTGCGCGCTTCTGACACCGCCTCTTCC
Source organism: Bradyrhizobium sp. ISRA430 (assembly GCF_029909975.1). Taxonomy (NCBI): domain Bacteria; kingdom Pseudomonadati; phylum Pseudomonadota; class Alphaproteobacteria; order Hyphomicrobiales; family Nitrobacteraceae; genus Bradyrhizobium; species Bradyrhizobium sp. ISRA430. The sequence goes on along the minus strand of NZ_CP094516.1, from coordinate 5,515,585 downwards.
ATCAAGCCAGGATCACTCTAAACGTCACTTCGCGATCGTGTGCTTCAGGCTGAGATCCTCCGGGCTGTAGAACAGCTCGTAGAGCTTGCCTTCCTTCACGCCGTAGACCTCGTAGCACGAACCTTCGATCTTGGAGCGCCGCACTTCATAGCCGGCCGCCTTGGCCTTGGCTTCGGCATCGCCGGCCGGCTTCCAGGACGCCTTGTCGAGCTTGGTGCAGTTCTTGAAGCCGTCGGCCATGGCCGCCGACCCCATGCTCATCCCGATCGAAAGTGCAATGGCAACAACACGAATGACTCTCACGAAAATCTCCTCCTGTTTCGTGTGCGCAAGATCTTGCGCGAAGCGCGATCGAAGGAAGCAGAGGTGACGGCGGAGTCAATCGGGTTCAACGCTGAATGGCTTTAGATATATTCTAACGTCGGCGAAAAGATCAGCGCTCTCCGCATGCAGCGCGCGTTTGATGCGCCGCTGCGGCCTTACGCCTCATGAGTTCGGATCGGCCGCGTTCTCGGATGCACGGCCGCAAGTGTTGCGTCTCTGACATCTGATTCACTCAGTGTCATTCCGGGGCGCGACGAAGTCGCGAGCTATGATGCGCAACTGCGCATCTGAGAATCCATTCATCCACGTGCTCTGCGGCCCTATGGATTCCGGGCTCCCTCGCTCCGCTCAGGCCCCGGGATGACGGAATGGACTGTCGGAGTCACAACGCTAGTAGCCGGCGACCGCCATCACGACGACGGCACTGAGCGCCATCCAGCCGAAATGCCGGCCGCGTGTGGCGAAGGCATTGGCGAAGGCCGCGAAGGCGAACACGCAGGCCAGCGTGGTGATGATCCAGTGACGGGCCGGCTCCGAGGCCATCCAGGGGGTCGCGATGAGCAACACGCCGCCGCCGATCCAGGCGACTGTCGAGGTCTGCCAGACCAGGCGGATCAGGGTGCGCAGACGTTCCGGCTCGATGCGGGCGCGCGCGAAAACCTTGGTCTCACCGAGGATTCCGTGAACGAGGGCCGCGATGATCACGGCAAGTCCGGCACATTGGAGCAAGAGATCGCGCATCGCCAAGTCTCCCAACAATTCTTACCATACAGATATGTATGGTGGGGTAGACGCTGGCGCAGCGTCTGTCAATACACTAGTGTATGGTCGGGTATTTGGAACCGGACATGGCCGAACAGCTCTCCGCCGACGACTGGATCAATCAGGGCCTGAAGGCGCTGGCCAAGGACGGCTTCACCGCACTGAAGGCCGATCCGCTGGCGAGAGCCATGGGCGTCTCGCGCGGCAGCTTCTACTGGCATTTTGCCGATCTCGGTGCGTTCCACGCGGCCGTGCTGAAGCGTTGGCGCGAGATCGCGGCCGAGCAGATCATCGCCGACGTCGAGGCCGACAGCAACGAGCCGCTAAAATCCCTGCTGCGCAGGTCCTTTGGGGCGCGACTCGACCTCGAGCGTTCGGTGCGCAACTGGGCGGCGTTCGATCCGGCCGCGCAGGCAGCGGTCCGCGCCATCGACCGCCGGCGGCTCGACTATATCGAGACGCTGCTGGCGAAGCGGGGGCTTGGCCCGGCGACGGCAGAGGCCCGCGCGCAAATCCTGTACTGGACGTTTCTCGGCTTCGCCCTGTCGGGCGTGCCAGTGCCGGCCGCACGGCTCAAAGCTCAGCTCGATGAGCTCTTGCGCATGGTCTCCGCCTAGGGCAGCGCACCATTCCCGATATACGGAGTTTGGGCGGCGGCCGCGTTCTGTGCTACAGGCACCCGATCACCGGAGACAACAATGAACGCGACCACCGAACGCCCCGAAAACAGCGTCGATCCCAAACTGCTGGAGATCCTGGTCTGCCCGCTGACCAAAGGCCCGCTCGAATTCGATGCCGCGCGGCAGGAGCTGATCTCGCGGTCGGCCAAGCTCGCCTATCCGATCCGCGACGGCATCCCGATCATGCTGCCTGAGGAGGCGCGGAAGATCGATTGAGGATGGCGAATAGCGAATGATGAGTAGCGAATGGACCTACTCGCTATTCGCCACGCACAATTCGCCTCCTTACAACGCCTCGCCCTTCAACAGCCGCGGCACTTCGCCCGTCAGACCGGCGGCCTCGCGGATGAAGAGATTCTTCAGTGGCGGCGCGCGGTCGACGATGCCGAGGCCGATATCGCGCACGGTGCGCAGCAGCGTCGACTTGTTTGAGAACAGGAAGTTCAGCGAATTGGTCGCGACCCCCATCGCCATGGTGTCGAAACGCCGCCAGCGCTGGTAGCGTTCGAGCACGTCGGCCGCGCCGATATCCATGCCGAGCCGCGCGGCGTCGACGATCACCTCGGCCAGCGCCGCGACATCCTTCAGCCCCATGTTGAGGCCCTGGCCGGCGATGGGATGGATGACATGGGCGGCATCGCCGACCAGCGCCAGGCGCTCGGCGACGAAGGAACGCGCCACGAAATAGGACAGCGGGAACGCGCGCGGCTTGTCGAGCGCCTTCACCTCGCCGAGATGCAGGCCAAAACGCTGCTCGAGCTCGCCGTGGAATTCCTCTTCGCTCAAGGCAACAATGCGCGCGGCTTCCGCGCGGCGCTCGGTCCAGACAAGCGAGGACCGTTTTCCCGTAAGCGGCAGGATCGCGAAGGGACCTGCGGGTAAGAAGTGCTCTTCGGCGCGCCCCTCGTGATCGCGCTCATGGCCGACGGTGACGACGATGCCGGATTGATCGTACTCCCAGCCGTGGGTGGCGATGCCGGCGCGCTCGCGCAGCCTCGATCGTGCGCCATCGGCGGCGATCAAAAGGCCCGCGGCGATCACGCTGCCATCGCCCAGCGTCACGTCGATGCCGTCGGGACGCGCGTCGTAGGACGTTACCGCGGTGGCGCGGAGATCGACGCCCTCGGCTGCCGTGCGCGCCACCAGCACATCGATCAGGCGGCGGTTCTCGATCATATGCGCGAAGGGCTCGCCCGGCTCAACGTCGCCGGCGAAGGTCAGGAACACCGGGCGCGTGGCGTCCTCCAGCTTCGAATCCGTGACGACCATGTCGAGGATCGGCTGCGCCTCGCCTCTGACGTCATCCCAGGCGCCGATCGCCTCGAACAGGCGGCGGCAGGCCGCAACGATCGCGGTGGCGCGCGCATCGCGGCTCGGGCGCGTCGCCAGCGCGGGGTCGGCGACGATAACGGGCACGTCAGGCCCGAGGCCCTGACGCAGCGCCAGCGCCAGCGCCAGGCCGGCAAACGCGCCGCCGCAAATGACAATGCTACCCTGTACCGACATACCCAAATTTCCCGGCCAACTCGTGGGTCTTGCTAGCAGACTTGAGGTGGGCGAAACAGTGCTGTGAAACAAGGGCGGGCCTGTTCCGCAATGTATCGTTCCGCGGCACATCGCAGAGGCGAAGTCCGGAATCTCGCGCAATAAACTTCCGCATTCCGGGTTCGCGCTAACTCGCGTCCCGGAATGACGACAATGCGAAAGCTCGACCAATGTCCAAAAGCCTGATCGACCTCATTTCGATCCTCGACCTCGAGCAGCTCGAGGTCAATTTGTTCCGCGGCAACAGCCCGAAGACAAGCTGGCAGCGGGTGTTCGGCGGGCAGGTAATCGGGCAGGCGATGGTTGCGGCTTGCCGCACGGTCGAGGGCCGGCTGCCGCACTCGCTGCATTGCTATTTCATCCTGCCGGGCGATCCGCAGATTCCGATCATCTATCAGGTCGAGCGGTTGCGCGACGGCAGGAGCTATTCGACGCGCCGCGTCACCGCGATCCAGCACGGCAACGCGATCTTCTCGATCATGGTCTCGTTCCATGCCGAGGAGGAGGGCGCCTTCGACCACCAGGACAAAATGCCCGACGTGCCGCCGCCGGAAAAACTCACGGCGGAGGAGGTCGCCAAGCAGCCGATGTTCCGGGAGATGCCGGAATTCATCCGCCGCTACTATGAATCCGATCGTCCGATCGAGCTGCGTCCGGTCGAGCTCGGCCGCTATTTCGGCCAGAAGATCGACGACGGGCGCATCAATGTCTGGATCAGGACCGCAGCCAAACTGCCTGACGATCCGGCGCTGCACATGTGCGCGCTCGCGTATGCGTCGGACTTCTCACTGCTGGACGCGGTGATGGCGCGCTATGGCCGCACGCTGTTCGACAAGCGGATGATGCCGGCGAGCCTTGATCACGCGATGTGGTTTCACCGCCCCTTCCGTGCCGATGAATGGCTGCTCTACGCGCAGGATTCGCCGAGCGCGCAGGGCGGCCGCGGATTGACCCGCGGCCTGATCTTCAAGCCCGACGGCACGCTGGTGGCCTCCGTCGCGCAGGAAGGCTCCGTGCGCGAGCGGAAGTAGTTCAGAACCCGTGGTTGACTACGGCGCCGCGATCGACAAGCGCGAATTGCGACACGTACCAGCGCGCGTACCAGCGCAGCATCCACGGAATCGGAATGATGAAGCTCGAGGCGAGGGAGAACACCACCGTTCGCCACAGGATCTGCCAGCCGCTTCCGTTGAACACGACCTCGCGCCGCGTGCCCTCGATGTTGCTGCAGATCCATCGCATCCAGAACGCGATCACCCAGGCCCAGCCGATGATGGTGATAGTGGAGATGAACATCAGCAGATACCAGCCGATGTAACCGATCGCGCTGCCCTGGAACGACATCGGCAGCCGCTCGCCGTTCGAGGTGAGATTGACGGCGATCCAGCGGATGATCATCCAGGCCAGCAACGACTGGATGACGAGGCCAATCAGCGGCGCGATCGAAATGCCGGTCACACCGGCATAGGTCAGAAGCGCGGACGCCATGAACACCCACCAGATGTCCATCGGCTGGCCGACAAAGCCGAAATTCGGCCGGCCCGGCACCTGGATTTGGGACGCGACCCATTTGTAGAACCAGACGGCAACCCATGGTGCGGGGATCACCAGCAACGTGCCGATTATGAACACGATGCTGCGGCCGAGAAGTCCAAAGACGCTGAAATCGCTCGTCAACGGTCCACCGGCCCCGGCTCGCACGGGGGAACCACCGGCCGCAGGGACCATCGGCGGCGCACCGACGCCGCCGATCAAGCCGGGGATTTCGGCCGCCTTCTGCCAGCCGGCCATGCCTTCGGTCCATACCAGCGTGTCGGGACGGACGATGCCCTGGGCGAGGAGATCGCGGAATTGCGCTTCGGGATAGGGCCCCTGCTGCTTGCCCTCGGATGCGTAGAACCAACTCGCCATGAAGCGCCCCCTTTAGTCCCAAAATACTTATGTACCGTCCGGCACGCGCAGGTTCACCGCCTCCACACCAAAAGTGCATTGTGAAGGGTGGACGGCTGCCCTGTACAGAGGCGACGGCCGCGGGCCGCGCGCGTTTTTCCCCTTCAATCTGCAACTTTTTTGTGCCATTTGCCCGGAAAGATGCCAGATTGACGCAGCGCCGTTCGCATGCAGCGCTGCGAAGCCCGGGAAAATAAGGCCTGACCATGAAACTCGTCGTCGCGATCATCAAACCCTTCAAGCTCGATGAGGTCCGTCAGGCACTGACAGCGATCGGCGTCCACGGCATGACCGTGACCGAAGTGAAGGGTTATGGCCGCCAGAAGGGTCACACCGAGATCTATCGCGGCGCCGAATATGTCGTGAACTTCCTGCCGAAGCTGCGGATCGAGATCGCAGTCCCCTCCGACATCGCCGACAAGGCGGTCAGCGTGATCACCGCGACCGCGCGGACCGGGCAGATCGGCGACGGCAAGATCTTCGTCACGCCGATCGACCACGCGCTGCGCATCCGCACCGGCGAGACCGACAGCGACGCGCTCTGATCGACCGCGTCGCCCGGATCTTGCCCGCGGCCATCCTTCGAGACGCGCATAGGCGCGCTCCCCAGGATGAGGGGGTGAAATGCTTGTGACACAGTTGCGACTGACTCTTTCTTCGAAACGCACCGGCAACGACGCCACAGCGTTCGACCTGACCTATGAGCTGGGGAAAACGACATGGCGGTAAATTTGCGCCGCGCAGCGGGCATTGCTGCGCCGATTGGACTTCTGTCCGTCATTGCCTCGCCGGCGCGCGCGGCGACGAGCGACATCAATACCGCCGACACCGCCTGGATGATCGTCGCCACCGCCCTGGTGCTGATGATGACGATCCCAGGGCTCGCGCTGTTCTATTCCGGCATGGTGCGCAAGAAGAACGTGCTTGCCACCATGGCGCAGAGCCTCGCCGCGGTGACGCTGATCTCGATCCTCTGGGTCGCGTTCGGCTATTCGCTCTGCTTCGTCGGCGACGGCCCGTGGCTCGGTACGCTCGACCGCTGGTTCCTTGCCGGCATGACGCTGGACAGCGTCAATCCGGCCGCGAAGACGATTCCGGAAGCGCTGTTCATGCTCTACCAGATGACCTTCGCCATCATCACTGTGGCGCTGGTGGCGGGCTCGGTCGCCGACCGCATGCGCTTCTCCGCTTATCTGTTGTTCTCCATCGCCTGGTTCATCTTCGTCTACATTCCGCTGGCGCATTGGGTCTGGGGCGGCGGCTTCCTCGCCAGCACGGGCGTGTTGGATTTCGCCGGCGGCCTCGTGGTGCATCTGTCGGCCGGCACGGGCGGCCTCGTCGCGGCGAAGGTGATGGGACGCCGTCATGGCTACGGCACCGACAATCTCTCGCCGTTCGATCTCTCGCTCGCCGTGATGGGCACCGGCCTGCTGTGGGTGGGCTGGTTCGGCTTCAACGGCGGCTCGGCGGGCGCGGCCAACGCGCGCGCGGTGATGGCGATCATCGCGACGCATCTTGCGGCCTGCTCCGGCGCAGTAACCTGGGGCGCGATCGAATGGTCGACGCGGCGCAAGCCCTCGGTGCTTGGCATGATCTCGGGCGCGGTCGCCGGGCTCGGCACAATTACGCCGGCCTCGGGCTTCGTCGCGCCCTGGCACGGCATCGTCATCGGCGTAATTGCCGGAGCGGTCTGCTATTGGGCCTGCACCTGGCTGAAGCACCGCTTCAAATATGACGACTCGCTCGACGTGTTCGGCGTCCACGGCATCGGCGGGCTGACCGGCACCCTGCTTGCCGGCGTGTTCGCGACCAGCGCCATCGGCGGGGCCGCCGGCCTGCTCGAGGGTCACCCGCAGCAGCTTCTGATCCAGCTTTATGGCGTTGCCGTCACCTTCGTGTGGTCGGCGGGCGTGAGCTTCATCCTGCTCAAGCTGGTCGCCCTGTTCGTGCCCTTGCGCGTCTCGCGTGAGCACGAATTGGAAGGTCTCGACATTTCCCAGCACGGTGAGGCATTGCAGTAGTTCGGTGCGCTTCCTGCCGGTCGCTCCAAGCACCGGACAGCCTCAGATTCTCGGGGCTTGCGCAACACATAAGTGTGTGCTTATGTGTTGTCATGATCGAAGCCGACATCTTCAGGGCGCTGGCCGACCCGACGCGCCGAAAGGTCTTTGAAAGGCTCGCTGGCGGAAGCCTGAATGCCAGCGCTTTGCGCGACGGATTGGAGATCAGCCAACCGGCGATGTCGCAGCATCTCGCGGTTCTGCGTGCAGCAGGTCTCGTGCGCGAACAGCGGCAGGGCCGCTTTGTGAACTACGAGGTCGATCCGAACGGCATCGCCACCATCGGGACATGGCTTGCGCGCTACCGAGCCTACTGGCCGAAACGCGTGGAAGCGCTCGCCGATCTCTTGAAGGATATGGATCAATGAGCGACGCAGTGAAGCCGGATCAGCCCGACGCAGCCCTGGTTCTCGAATATGACCTCGATGCACCGCCAGCAAAGGTCTGGCGTGCCGTCACCATTCCGGCCCTGCGCGAGCGCTGGCTGCCGGATGCCGACCTTGCGGGCGCCGAGCTCGAATCATCGGTCGCGGGCGAAGAGGTGCGTTACCGGCTCCGCGATTCCGAGCCCCCTTTTCGAGAAAGCCACGTCACCTTCAGGATCGAACCGAACGAGTCCGGCGGCACTCGGTTTCGCATCATCCAACAAGCCTGCGACGTCAACGAAAAGCTGCCGCGGCCGGCTAACACCAATTGCCGCCTGATGCGCGCGGCCTGATCGCGCTTTAGCGATAATACGACTTCATCCCCTGTAGAAACGGAGGTCGCAGATGCGCGACATGCTGCAACTCGTGCCTATGGTCGTCGAACAGTCCAGCCGCGGCGAGCGATCCTTCGACATCTACTCCCGACTCTTGCGCGAGCGCATCATCTTCCTCAATGGCGAAGTCAATGATGCAATGTCCGGACTCGTCTGCGCGCAGCTCCTGTTCCTGGAGGCAGAGAACCCGAACAAGCCGATCAATCTCTACATCAACTCCTATGGCGGCGTGATTACCAGCGGACTTGCGATGTACGACACCATGCAGTTCATCAAGGCGCCGGTCCATACGCTATGCATGGGCACCGCGCGCTCCATGGGGTCCTTCCTGCTGATGGCCGGCGAGCCCGGTCACCGCGCCGCCCTGCCCAACGCGAGCCTTCACGTGCACCAGCCACTCGGCGGATTTCAAGGCCAGGCGTCTGACATCATGATCCATGCCACCGAAATGCAGGAAACGAAGCGGCGCATCATCCGGCTCTATGCGCAACATTGCAGGCGCCCCGAGGAGGAGGTGGAACGGACCCTTGACCGCGACCACTTCATGACCGCGCAGCAAGCGGTCGAATGGGGACTGATCGACAGGGTTTTCGCGGAACGCGACGCCGCCTGATGGTCGACCTTCCACCGAATACCATTCGGCTGCCTCACCGCCGGCGTGGGCTTTGTCCTGCTCAAGCTGGTCGCTCTCGAATGCCATTGCGCGTGTCCCGTGAGCACGAGCTCGAAGGGCTCGACATTTCGCAACATGCCAAGGCCCTGCGGTAGCGCCTACCCTTACCCACACTAAAATACCGTGCTGCTGCCCGACACGTGAGCAACATTGTGTCGGCAGCCTGTCATGCCTGCACTTTGAGCAGGCATGATTACGTTTTGAGCGCGACGTAATAGCGCACTGCGGCACACCACCCGCCAAACGCGGAAAGCCCCGCATTCATAGTCGGTTAGGCAAGGCGGACGATCTGGCACGGCATTTGATTCTAAGGGTCCTGGCTGTGCCCGCGTAGTGAAACTTCTCCTCGTGGCGAACCAGTCGAGAAACGCCCGGCCATGTCCGGACCGGGCCCAAGCGGGGATAGGACCCATGAAAATTGTTATGGCGATTATCAAGCCATTCAAGCTGGAAGAAGTCCGTGACGCCCTGACCGCCATCGGCGTTCACGGTCTTACGGTGACGGAAGTCAAGGGATACGGCCGTCAGAAAGGCCATACGGAAATCTATCGCGGCGCCGAATACGCCGTGAGCTTCCTGCCCAAGATCAAGATCGAAGTCGCTGTCGCCTCCGGGCAGGTCGACAAGACCATCGACGCCATCACGTCCGCCGCGAAAACCGGACAGATCGGCGACGGCAAGATCTTCGTCATCAACCTCGACCATGCGGTCCGCATCCGCACCGGCGAGGCCGACGCCGCGGCCCTTTGATTTCGCGCTCAACCTTATCCAATCAGGAGTGAATACAATGACGTTTAAGCGTCCCTATGGCGCGGGATTGGCGGCTCTCGCAGTCGGCATGTTCGCTGCGACCGCAGCCTACGCCGAGCCAACGGTCAACAAGGGAGACAACGCCTGGATGCTGACATCGACAGTGCTCGTGCTGTTGATGACGATCCCGGGCCTCGCGCTGTTTTATGGCGGCCTCGTCCGCTCCAAGAACATGCTCTCGGTCTTGATGCAGGTGTTCTACACCGTCTGCGTCGTCACCGTGATCTGGGCCGTATACGGCTACAGCCTCGCCTTCACCGGCGGTTCCGACTTCATCGGCGGCTTCTCCAAGGCCTTCATGATGGGCGTCACGACCGACTCGAAGGCCGCAACCTTCAGCGTGGACGCCAACATCTCGGAGCTCATCTACATGTGCTTCCAGATGACCTTCGCGGCGATCACGCCCGCCCTCATCGTCGGCGCCTTCGCCGAGCGCATGAAGTTCTCGGCGATCGCCCTGTTCATCCCGCTCTGGGTCACGCTGATCTACTTCCCGATCGCGCACATGGTCTGGTACTGGCCCGGCCCGGACGCGATCCAGGATGCGGCCAAGGCGCTCGCTGCGGCGGGTGATGCGGCGGCGAAGACCGCGGCGCAGGCCAAGCTCGACGAGATCAGCGCCGACGCCGGCTGGATCTTCAAGAAGGGCGCGATCGACTTCGCGGGCGGCACCGTCGTTCACATCAACGCCGGTATCGCCGGCCTGGTCGGCGCTCTCCTGATCGGCAAGCGCATCGGTTACGGCAAGGACCTGATGGCGCCGCACTCGCTGACCATGTCGATGATCGGCGCTTCGCTGCTCTGGGTCGGCTGGTTCGGCTTCAACGCCGGCTCCAACCTCGAAGCCAATGGCGGCGCAGCCCTCGCCATGACCAACTCCTTCGTCGCCACCGCAGCCGCCGCGCTGTCGTGGATGTTCGCGGAGTGGATCGTGAAGGGCCACCCGTCGGTGCTCGGCGTCATCTCCGGCGCGGTCGCGGGCCTCGTCGCGGTCACTCCGGCGGCCGGCTACTCCGGCGTGATGGGCGCGATCGTCCTCGGCCTCGTGGTCGGCGTGGTCTGCCTGTTCTTCTGCACCGTCGTGAAGAACGCGCTCGGCTACGATGACTCTCTCGACGTGTTCGGCGTGCACTGCATCGGCGGCATCGTCGGCGCCCTCGGCACCGGCATCCTGGTCAACCCCGCCCTCGGCGGTGCAGGCATCGTCGATTACACGGCGATCCCGCCGAAGGTTGCCGATTACGACTTCGCGGCGCAGATGATCGCGCAGGCTACCGGCGTCTGCACCACGCTGGTGTGGTCGGGCATCGGTTCGGCGATCCTCTACAAGGTCGTCGATGTGATCGTTGGTCTGCGTACCAACGTCGAGAGCGAGCGCGAAGGCCTCGACATCACCGAGCACACCGAGCGCGCCTACAACATGTAACTCTCCTCCCGGGCGCGATCTCCTCGGAAATCGCGCCCAGAACTACGGTTTGGGCACATACCCGGCAATGCCCCGACCGTTGAGGGGCTCCAGCGCAAGTTGGAGCCCCTTTCTTTTTGACGCGCCGCACAGTCCCGGCAGATGAACTGCCGTAAGCCAAATTGCATAATGCCAAGATTGGCGAATATCATGCTCCCGATTTGGAGCGGAATTTCATGCGTTTGTTGCAATTCCTGGCTTTTTGCTTCCTGTTGCTTGCTCTGTCGGCCCTTGATGCCCACGCGGACAAGCGCGTCGCGCTGGTGATCGGCAACGGCGCCTACAGGAACGTTCCCGCCCTGACCAATCCGACCAATGATGCGGCTGACGTCGGAGCGGCACTGAAGCGAGCGGGATTCGAGCCCCTGGTCGCGACCGATCTCGATCAGGCCGCAATGCAGGACACCGTGCTTCGCTTTGCGCGTGAGGCCCGCGGTGCCGACGTGGCCCTGTTCTATTACAGCGGGCACGCGCTCCAGTTCGCCGGCGTCAATTATCTTGTACCTGTCGATGCCGTCGTCCGTGACGAGGTCGATCTGCGGCGTCTGGTGCGTGCTGACGAAATCCTTGCGGATCTGCAGCAGGCGAAGAACCTGCGGATCCTTGTGCTCGACGCCTGCCGCGACAACCCCTTTGCCGACGAGCTGCGGCGGAACGTGGGGCAGGGCCGCGGCGTGACGGTGGCACGCGGGCTGGCCAAGATGGAGAGCCCGGACGGCACGATCATCTCCTATGCAACCCAGGCCGGGCGGACCGCCGATGACGGCGACGGCCGTAACAGTCCCTATACCAGCGCGTTCCTCGAGCATATCCGCGACAGGGACAACATCAATACGGTGTTTCAGACCATCAGCGCCGGCGTCTACCAGCGCACCAAAGGCTCGCAGGTGCCCGAGCTTTCGCTGTCGTTCTTTGGCGAGTACTACCTGAACGGCAAGCCCGAGACCGCGGCGCTAGCCCCATCGGCGCCGCCCCAGTCCGATCCCTGTGCGGATGCCGGAGATCATTGGCGCAGCGCGGAAGCCCTCGGCACGCTTGCGGCATTCAAGGACCACCTCGTACGCTTCCCGGCTTGCGCATTCGCCGACCTCGCGAAATCCCGTATCGCAGCGCTGACAAAATCCGCAGATGACGTAAAGCGCAGCGCCGCCTTCGACGGAACCTGGATCGGCAAGGAGACCTGCGAGAGCAAGCCACCATTCCCGGAGGGCTATTACCAGTACGCCCTGCGTATCAAGGATGGGGTGCTTCACGCCGTCTTTGGCGACGAAGGCAAGCCCGGCTCGTCCGTCTATGATGGAAGGATCGAGGCCGATGGCAGCGCGAGCATCACTGTCAATGGTCTCTTTGGCGAGAACGATCCGCTGCGCCGTCCCGCCGGCAGTCCCTACCAGTACAAGATCGTCCTCGCGCTGAAGGAGGCGAGCGGAGCCGGCGTTCGCACCGAGACTGCGCGGCCCTGCCGGATGGAATTGTCGAAACTGGCACCCCAGGGCCCGAATGCAAACCCGGCTCAGACTGATCCGAAACGGGCCACAAAGCGCGACGACAAGACGGCCGTGGTCTCGCCCGAACAGCGGGAAGGTGGAAAGGCCCGGCAGACCGGTGGCGGGCTGAGCTGCTCGGCGATGCGAAGCAGGTGCGCCGTGGCGTGTGTCAGTCTCGGTGGCCGCGCGGATTGTGCTTCAACCGCTTGCCCGCGGCTGGAAGCAGAGTGCATGAGCAGCGGATGCTGGTATGGCCGAGGGTTCAGCGGCTGCGGGCTTGCCAGGAGATAGCTGCCACAGGACCGTTGCGGGGCGATGTCTTTTTTGCCGGCACGCGCGAAAGAAAGGGATTGCCATTCGGAGCAGGCGGCGCAGAAATATCGACCTCAACGAACAACTAAAGGGAGGTCGCCATGCGACTGGAAGGTGGATGCTATTGCGGCGAGGTGCGCTATGTCGCCGAGGGCGACCCCATGATGCAGGCGCAGTGTCATTGTCGCGAGTGCCAGTACATCTCGGGCGGTGCGCCCAACACCTTCATCGCGATGCCAGCGGCCGGATTCAGCTACATCACCGGACAGCCCAAGCAGTTCACCCGCAAGGACATTGAACGCGCCGTCACGCGCGAATTCTGCGCCGAGTGCGGCACCCATCTGGTCACCAAGGTTCCAGGCCTTCCCGCCGCGATCCTGAAAGTCGGCACGCTGGATGAGCCCGCGCAATTCAAGCCGCAGATGGCGATCTACACCTGCGACAAGCAGGAATTCCATCAGATCCCGACAGGCATCCCGACATTCGAGAAGCTGCCCGGCCATTAGCCGTTCGCGTCTCTCGTCGTGCCCGGCTCGTCCCGGGCATCTTGGGGCAACGGGAAGGGTTGTGGATGGCCGGGACAAGCCCGGTCAGACGGCGCGGATATACTCGGCGACGGCCCTGCGTGCCACGCGACAGCATCCCGCCATCGGGAACCGGCGGTCCTCGCCAAGGGCGCATCCTCTTGTTCCGGTCTAATTATTCCGGTCTGGACGGACCCACCCGCCGATGGTTAATCGCGTCTTAACCTCGCCCTATCTATGGTGAACTGAACCGCTTCCCGCCGGCGCCTTTTCCGTGACCGGCAGTTCCAAGAGTGCTGGCGCCCAACGAATGGCTATGACCGCTTCATCCCGTGCGCCGCTGGGCGGTGGAAGCTCCGATACCGAACGCTCGCCGTTCATCCGGCTGAACGAACTATTGGCGCCGTACCAGCCGGGTAAGCCACTGATTACGCTGGCAGTTGGGGAGCCCCAGCACCCGGTGCCGGACTTCGTCGGCCCAGTCCTGGCAAAGCATACCGCCGATTTCGGCCGTTATCCCCTTGCCAAGGGCATCGAGCCGTTCCGCAAAGCCGCCAGCGCCTGGCTGTCGGCGCGCTTCAATCTGCCGCGCCCGATCGACCCCGAGAGCGAGATCCTCGTTCTCAATGGCAGCCGCGAAGGGCTGTTCTTCGCCGCGATCACGGCCGCGCGCTATGTCGGGCCGCGTCCCGGCAAACCCGCGATCCTGATGCCGAACCCGTTCTACCCGGTCTATGGCGCCGGCGCCCGCGCGGCCGCTTGCGAGCAGATTTATCTGCCGACCACGGTCGAGAACGGCTTCCTGCCGGATCTCGATGCGATCGACGAGGCGACGCTGGCGCGCACGGTGGCGTTCTACCTGGCCTCGCCCGCCAACCCGCAGGGCTCGGTCGCCTCGCGCGACTATTTCATTCGCTTGAAGCAGCTCGCCGATCGCCATGGTTTCGTGATCCTGAGCGACGAGTGCTATTCGGAGATCTACACCCGCGACGCGCCGGGCAGCGCCCTCGAATGCGCCGGCCCCGACTTCACCCGCGTGGTCGCGTTCCAGTCGCTGTCGAAGCGTTCGAACCTGCCGGGCATGCGCGTCGGCTTCGCCGCCGGCGACAGGAAATTCATCAGCATGTTCCTCGAGCTCCGCAACGTCGCGGCGCCGCAGGTGCCGGTGCCGCTGCAGCATGTCGGCGCGGTCGCCTATGGCGACGAGGCGCATGTCGAGGAGAACCGCAGGCTCTACCGGATCAAGTTCGATCTCGCCGACCAGATCATCGGCAATCGTTACGGCTATCGCCGGCCCGACGCCGGCTTTTGCGTCTGGCTCAACACGTCCGAGCTCGGCGACGACGTGGCCGTGACCGTCAAGCTCTTCAAAGAAGCCGGCGTGCGCGTGGTGCCGGGCAGCTATCTGGCGCGGCTGCAGCCCGACGGCTTCAATCCGGGTGCAGGCTTCATTCGCCTCGCGCTGGTACAGGATGGTGAGACCACGGCGGCGGCACTGCACCGCCTGGTCGAGACTCTGGGTTAGGCGGGGCCCATGAGCATGTCGGCAATCGAACGTGTCATTCCACTGGTGGGCCATCTGCCGCCCTCGATCCGCGAGGCGCTGACGCGGCGCCTGCGCGAGCTCACCGGCCTCGGCCTGATCGCCCTGTCGGGCGTCGCCGCGACCGCGCTGATGACGTGGTCGGTGCAGGACCCCAGCCTCAGTCACGCGACCTCGCGACCGATCCGCAACATTCTCGGCTATGCCGGCGCGATCGGCGCCGACCTTGCGATGCAGATCCTCGGGCTCGGCGCGATCATGCTGGTCCTCACCGTCGCGGTTTGGGGCTGGCGCATGCTGACCCATCGTCCGTTCGACCGCGAGGCGCTGCGGCTCGGCTGCTGGATTCTCTGCACGGCGATTGGGGCAGGCTTCGCGAGCTGCTGGCCGCATGGCGGCGCGTGGCCACTGCCGACCGGGCTCGGCGGCGTCGTCGGCGATGCGCTGGTGCGTGCGCCCGCCGTGATCTTCGGACCGCCCGGCGTGATCTACCGCATGGTGCTCGGTGTCATCCTGTTCGTCGCGATGACCGCGACCTTCCTGATCGCTTGCGGCCTCGGCGCGCGCGAGCATGACGAAGAGCTCGGGCCGATCGAGAACGACGATACGCCGCTCGATGACGAAGAGGAGTCCGATCGCGGCTCGGTCTCGCTGGGCTGGCTGTTCCATGCGCTGATGAGCACGAAGGCGCGGCTGATCTGGTTGCTCGGCACCGCCTATCGCGCGCTGGTCTCGAGTGGGCCCAAGGCCCGCGCCGCCTCGTTCGAGCGTCAGGAGCCCAATCTCGGCGGCGGCCGCGCCGCCCCCTCGATCTCGCCGCAGTCCGAAGACGACGAGGAGGACTACGAGGACGAGCACGAAGAGGAAGAAGACGAGGAAGAGGAAGAGGAGGCGCCGGCCGCGCGTGGCCCGCGCAAGAAGGCCGCGCCGAAGACGCCAGCGAAGAAATCTTCCGACAAGTTCGACCTTCCGTCCGTCTCCATGCTGGCGGCGCCGAAGGCTGCCGATCGCCAGCCGCTCAGCAAAGCCGAGCTCGAGGCCAATTCGCGCGCGCTCGAAGGCGTGCTCCAGGACTTCGGCGTGCGCGGCGAGATAGTGAAGGCCAATCCGGGTCCGGTGGTCACGCTGTACGAGCTGGAGCCTGCGCCCGGTATCAAATCCTCACGCGTGATCGGCCTGTCCGATGATATCGCCCGCTCGATGAGCGCGCTGTCGGCGCGCGTCGCCGTCGTTCCCGGCCGCAACGCCATCGGCATCGAACTGCCGAACGCGCATCGCGAAAAGGTCTACCTGCGCGAATTGCTCGTCGCGAAGGAGGCGACCGAGACGGTGGCAAAGCTTCCGCTCTGCCTCGGCAAGACCATCGGCGGCGATCCCGTCATCATCGATCTGGCGCGCACGCCGCACATGCTGATCGCCGGTACCACCGGCTCCGGTAAGTCTGTCGCCATCAACACCATGATCCTCAGCCTGGTCTACCGGCTGCGTCCCGACCAGTGCCGGCTGATCATGGTCGACCCGAAGATGCTCGAACTCTCCGTCTATGACGGCATCCCCCATCTGCTTACGCCCGTCGTGACCGATCCGAAGAAGGCCGTGGTCGCGCTGAAATGGGCCGTGCGCGAGATGGAAGAGCGCTACAAGAACATGGCCAAGCTCGGCGTGCGCAACATCGACGGATACAATGCACGCCTGCTCGAAGTGAAAGCCAAAGGCGAGGAGCCGACGCGCACGGTCCACACCGGTTTCGACAAGGAGACCGGCAAGGCGATCTACGAGGAAGAGAAGCTCTCGCTCGAGCCGCTGCCCTATATCGTCATCATCGTCGACGAAATGGCCGACCTGATGATGGTCGCGGGCAAGGACATCGAAGGCGCTGTCCAGCGTCTCGCGCAGATGGCGCGTGCCGCCGGCCTGCACGTGATCCTCGCCACGCAGCGTCCATCGGTCGACGTCATCACCGGTACCATCAAGGCGAACTTCCCGACCCGCATCGCCTTCCAGGTCACCTCGAAGATCGACAGCCGCACCATTCTCGGCGAGATGGGCGCCGAGCAACTGCTCGGCCAGGGCGACATGCTCTACATGGCCGGCGGCGGCCGCATCAGCCGCGTGCACGGCCCGTTCGCGTCCGACGAGGAGGTCGAGAAGGTGGTGCGTCACCTCAAGACCCAGGGACAGCCGGAATATCTCGAGGCGGTCACCGCCGAAGAGCCCACAGAGGACGAGGATGGCGCGGTGTTCGATGCCACCGGCATGGGCGCGGATGGCGGCGGCGACCTGTTCGCGCAGGCAGTTGCGATCGTCAAACGCGACCGCAAGGCCTCGACCAGCTACATCCAGCGCCGCCTGCAAATTGGCTATAACCGCGCTGCATCGCTGATGGAGCGCATGGAACTGGAAGGCATTGTCGGACCCGCCAACCACGCGGGAAAGCGCGAGATTCTGGTCGAGGAAGAAGACAGCCATATGTGAGGCAAGCCGCCTCGGAATGCTATTTTCACGCAAAAACGATCTCCGCTTTTGCCCAAAATCACGGTAAAAGGGCGCCCAGCCAAACAGGACGACGTGTTGACCAGACATCCGGACATTCGATTCGCTGCCTCCGTCGCTGCGCGAAGCGTGCGCGTCGTGGGCGTGCTTCTCGTCACCGCCGCGATGGCGACCGCGACGTCGTTTGCGCAGAATGTGCCTGTTCCAAAGCCTGCGCCGAAGGGCCGCGATGGCGGATCTGGCTCCGATGCCCAGCGTGGGCCGACGACGACGGGCGCGACGCACACGCCGCCGAATCCGGTAATCCCGGATCCGCGCCGCAACGTGCCGAGCAGCATCTTCCAGACTTTCGATGCGAACCAGAAAGCCCAAGCCGCCAAGGTGAGCGCCTATCTGTCGTCGTTGCAGACGCTGGTCGGGAATTTCGTCCAGGTCGGTCCCGACGGCAGCAAGACGCAGGGCGACTTCTACATCCAGAAGCCGGGCAAGGTGCGCTTCGAATACGATCCGCCGAGCCCGATCGACATCATCGCCGACGGCTCGTCGCTGGTCGTGCGCGACCGCAAGCTCGCGACGCAGGATGTCTATCCGCTGTCGCAGACGCCGCTACGCTTCCTGCTGTCGGACCGGATCGACCTGATGAAGGATACCAACGTCGTCAATGTCACCGCCGACGACGTCTTCGTCAGCGTCACCATCGAGGAGAAACAGGCGCTGGTCGGGACCAGCCGCCTGCTACTGATGTTCGGTGCCAAGGACGGCCAGCTCAAGCAGTGGACCGTCACCGACCCGCAGGGCTACGACACCACGATCGCGGTCTACAATCTCGATTCGACCAAGAAGCTCGATCCCGGCATGTTCAAGATCGACTTCACCAATTACGGCCCGGCGCCGGGTTGAGAATCGTAGGGTGGGTCAGCGAAAGCGTAACCCACCAAGCCTCAGCAGGCGGATTGAGATGATCGGTTACGCTGCGCCAACCCACCTACGCTTCTGACCCTGTGGACAAGCGGTTTCCCCAGGCCAATCCGTGCTAAGACGCAGTTCCCATGCGTCTCTCCCTGACAACCTGGAACATCAACTCGGTGCGGCTGCGCATCGATCTCGTCGCGAAATTTCTCAAGAGCGCGCGGCCGGACGTGCTGTGCCTGCAGGAGACCAAGTGCATCGACGACGCCTTTCCGCTGAAGCGCTTCAAGCGGCTCGGCTATGAGCACGTCGCGCTGAACGGGCAGAAGGGCTATCACGGCGTCGCCATCGTCTCGAAGCTGCCGTTCGAATCCAAGGACATCCGCACTTTCTGCGACAAGCTGGATTCGCGCCATATCTCTGTGTCGTTCGGCGAAAAGGCCAACATCGCAAAACCACTGGTGCTGCATAATTTCTACGTTCCTGCCGGCGGCGACATTCCCGATCCCGCGCTGAACGAGAAGTTCGACCACAAGCTCCGCTTCCTCGACGAGATGAAGGCCTGCGAGCCGCTGCACCCGCGGGGTGAGGATCGCCACATCCTGGTCGGCGATCTCAACGTCGCCCCGCACGAGAACGACGTGTGGTCGCACAAGCAGCTCCTGAAAGTCGTCTCGCACACGCCGATCGAATGCGAAAAGTTGCTGGCGGCGCTCAACGCCGGCGAATGGATCGACGTCGCGCGCGAGCGCATCCCAATGTCGGAGAAGGTCTATACGTGGTGGAGCTACCGCGCCGCCGACTGGACCGTCGGTGACCGCGGTCGCAGGCTCGACCACATTTGGGTCTCGCGCGCGCTGAAGGATACGGTCAGCGATTTCAGGATTTTGCGCGACGCGCGGAGCTGGGAGCGGCCGTCCGACCACGTCCCGGTGTCGGTGACGCTGGAGGTGTAGCTCACGCCGCGTGTGCGGGTGAGGGGGAGTCTCCGTGTACTCACTGCTCGCCGTTTGCGTGGATAGAGCCCCTCACCCAACCCTCTCCCCGCAAGAACGGGGAGAGCGGGAGGAAACGATCAGGACGTCAACTTCGCACCCGCCATCAAGATATCACTGGCGATCTGGCTGGAGCGAATGGCGAATTCGTCGCGCAGGCGGCGGGCGGCGGCGGGGTCGCTTTCCAGCACGCGCTGGAACAGGCTGCGGGCGACACGGATGACGGTGGAGTGCTCCAGCGCGATCGCGCTCGACGGCCGCTTCATCGGCACCACCAGCGCGAGCTCGCCGATCAGAGCGCCGGGACCCGCGATCATCTCGGCGCCGGCGCCGTCATCGACGCGAAAGGCGCCGCGCTGGACCACGAAGCCGGCGTCGGCGTCGTCGCCAAGATTGAACAGGACATCGCCACGGACGAAGTCGCGCTGCTCGGACCCGATCGCCAGCATGCGCAACGAAGCGTCTCCCAACAGGCGCAGTGTCGGGACACGCTCGAGCAGCGCTACGTCGTCGTCGATTGACATTCAGGTCCGAGACTTAAAGGCGTGCGACTTGAAACGATTCGCACGCCCCCAAAGCGTATCACGGCACCAGCTTGTAGCCACCGGCTTCCGTGACCAGGATTTCCGGGTTGGCGGCGTCCTTCTCGATCTTCTGGCGGAGGCGGTAGATGTGGGTTTCCAGCGTGTGGGTGGTGACGCCGGAGTTGTAGCCCCAGACCTCCTGGAGCAGGGTCTCGCGCGAGACCGGCATCTGGCCGGCCCGGTAGAGGAAGCGCAGGATCGCCGTTTCCTTTTCCGTCAAGCGCACCTTGCGCGCGTTGGCGGCCGTCAGCATCTTCGAGCCGGGGCGGAAGCTGTAGGGGCCGACCGAGAACACTGCGTCCTCGCTGGCCTCATGCTGGCGGAGCTGGGCGCGGATGCGTGCAAGCAGCACGGCGAAGCGGAAGGGCTTTGCGACATAGTCGTTGGCGCCGGATTCCAAGCCCAGGATGGTGTCGGAATCGGTGTCGTGGCCGGTCAGCATGATGATCGGGGCCTTGAATCCACCCTTGCGTAAGGAGCGGACCACTTCGCGGCCGTCGGTGTCGGGCAGGCCGACATCCATGAGGACGAGATCGGGGGAGTTGGCCTTTGCGGCGCTGGCTCCCTTGGCGCCGGTATCCACGGCGGAAGCTTCAAATTCTTCGTGCAGCGATAATTGCTCCACCAACGTATCGCGCAGATCGGAATCGTCATCCACGATCAGGATCTTGCGGGCATTGGGCATTGGGGATCATCCTTTTGGAGTCCGGCTCGACGCGCACGGATGCCGCGCCCAGCCGCGATGGTAAAGTTTAGAGGTCGCCGTTTTTATTGTTGTTCGTGTTGAAGTAGTGGGCTGTTACCGATTCACAAGCCAGAATTACTCTAGCTCAGAATAACAGGGCGTTTTGATGAATGTCCTGTAATGAACCCGACATTGCACGTTCACATGAAAAACAGCGCGATTTCAGATAGTTACCTCAAAAATCGGCGCGCGGGCCCGCTTTCGGCGATCCGCATCAGGCCGGCCGCCGGTAACCCGCGCCGGGGCTGGCTGACGGCGGGACCGCTGACGATTCCGGTAGCACTAGGCCGCGGCGGCATCCTGGCCAACAAGCGCGAGGGCGATGGCGGCACCCCAAGGGGGAGCTTCCGGCCGCGGCAATTGTGGTGGCGAGGCGATCGCCACAGCCGTCCGCAGACATTCCTGTCGGCCCGGAGCATCGGCGATGAGGATGCCTGGTGCGAAGACCCGAAGGACCGCCATTACAATCAGCCGGTCCGGCTCCGGCGGGAGCAGGGCGGCGACCGGCTCAAGCGAGCCGACCACCTCTACGATTTCATCGTCGAGATCGACCACAACACCAAGCCGCGCATCGCCGGTCGCGGCAGCGCGGTGTTCCTGCATCTGGCCCGCGACAATTTCGGTCCGACTGCGGGCTGCGTCTCCATGACCAAACCGGCGATGCTTCAGTTGCTCCGACGATTGGGACCACGAACCAGAATCATCATCGGGTGAGGGACCATGCTCGACAGAGATCAGATCGCCGCCGCATCGCGCGTGCTCGTCAAACATTGGCGCGACGGTACCAAGCTTGATGCGCTGGAGGCACGCTTGCGGCCGCAGAGCCGCACCGAAGGCTACGCCGTGCAGGCCGCGCTCGAAGCACATTCGGCCGGACAATTATTCGGCTGGAAGATCGCCGCAACGAGCGAGGCCGGACAGAAGCACATCAATGTCGCAGGCCCGATGGCCGGCCGCATATTGAACGACACCGTCATTGCCGATGGCGGCACGGCCTCGATGGAGGGCAATGAGATGCGGGTCGGCGAGCCGGAATTTGCCTTCCGCATGGGGCGCGATTTGCCGCCGCGCTCTGCGCCTTTCGGCGTCGATGAGGTGCTTGCCGCGGTCGACAGCTTGCATCCCGCGATCGAAATTCCTGATTCGCGCTTCGCCGATTTCGTCAGCGCCGGCGAAGCCCAGCTCATCGCCGACAATGCCTGCGCGCATCTGTTCGTGCTAGGCGCATCGACCACGGCCAACTGGCGCGCGATGGATCTCGTCGAGGAGCGGCCGCAGATTACGTTGCGGGACAAGCGCTACATCGGCCACGGCAAGAACGTGCTCGGCGATCCCCGAATCGCGCTCGCCTGGCTCGCGAACGAGCTGCGCGAACTCGGCATCACCTTGAGGGCAGGGGAGGTGGTGACGACAGGCACGTGCCATCCGCCATTGCCGATCCAGGCCGGCGATCATTTTGCCGCGGATTTTGGTACGCTGGGAAAAGTGTCGGTCAGGTTCGCCTAGCGCGGCTCACACTTCGCCGTCATTGCGAGCTTGTCCAAGCCTCGGCTTTCGCCAGGACGACCAGGAGCAACTTCGCCGGTAACCTAGCGGTGCCCGAAGATCGCACTCCCGACGCGCACATGCGTGGCACCGAGCATGATGGCGGTGGCAAAATCCGCGCTCATGCCCATCGACAGATTCTTCAATCCGTTGCGCGCGGCGATCTTGGCGGTCAGCGCGAAATGCGCCGCCGGCGGCTCGTCCACCGGCGGAATGCACATCAGCCCGGAAATCGTCAGCCCGTAGGTGTCGCGGCAACTCGCGATGAAGGCATCGGCCTCGCCAGGCGCAACGCCGGCCTTCTGCGGCTCCTCGCCGGTATTGATCTGGACGAAGAGCTGCGGGTGCTTGTTCTGGGATTCGATTTCTTTGGCTAACGCCTGGCAAATGCTCGGGCGATCGACCGAATGGATGGCATCGAACAGCGCGACCGCCTCCTTCGCCTTGTTGGACTGCAGCGGCCCGATCAGATGCAGCGCGATATCCGGGTAAGCGGACGTTAACGCTGGCCACTTGCCCTTCGCCTCCTGCACGCGATTCTCGCCGAATACGCGCTGTCCGGCGGCGATAATCGGCGTAATTGCGTCCGCAGCGAAGGTCTTGGACACCGCAATCAGCGTGACCGAGGCGCGATCGCGCCGCGCGTCCTTGCAGGCGCGCGCGATTTCCGCTTCGACTGCAGCGAGCGCATTTGGTGAATGCCCGGTTAGCGGGGCGGCGTTTTCGTCTGTCATGAAATTGACCCGTCGCTGATGCTGACGGAGGTAATTCCAATTTTACCAAGTTCAAGAAAGGGTTTTTGAACCCTTCGCTTTACCTTGCCGCCTGGGGTGGTAGCGAAGATGGCAAACGTCAGTTTCAACCGCAAACGAGCGAAACTCAAGCAGGTTCTCGGAATCCGGGCGCGGCTTGCGTTGCTTGCGGTGATTCTGGTGGCGCCCTTGATGCTCGAGCGCATCCGCTCGCTCGAAGAGACGCGCGCCCGGCAGATCGCGCAGGCCACCGGCGAATTCACCACCATTGCGCGGCACAGTGCCGATGCGCAGCGCGAAGTGATTTCATCGGTCGAGACCATCCTGAAATCGGAGGCCTTCATCCGTGCATCGGTCGGCGGCATCAGCCGAAGCTGCGATGTGCTGCGGGCGAGCCTTCCCTCCAGCCTTCCCTGGATTCGCACGCTTCTGATCGCGGGCGAGGACGGGCGCATCCAGTGCGCCACCAACAACATGTATGTCGGCCTCGATCTCAGCGATCGGCCATATTTCCAGCAGGCGCAGGAGACGGGCCGGTTCGTGCTCTCCGACTTCCTGCTCTCGCGTCCGGTGCAGTCGCCGACCGTGATGGCGGTCTACCCGGTGTCGGCGCTCAGCGGCGTATCCGACGCCGTGGTACTCGCGACCGTCAACCTCGACTGGATGTCGAAGGTGATGAGCAATCTCGGCGGCCGCGCCGGCATCACGGCGGTGCTGGTCGACAGTGCCGGCACTGTGCTGGCGGCGCCCGCGGACCAGCACAGCGCGGTCGGACGTCCGCTCGACAACATGCCGCTGATGTCCGCGATCGCGGATCGGGCCTTGCGTTCGGACCAGGACGAAGGCTCGCTGTCTTTCCTGGCCGCGGACGGCTCGCGCCGCGCGGTCAGCTTCATTCGCATCGC
Organism: Bradyrhizobium sp. ISRA430; assembly: GCF_029909975.1. Lineage (NCBI taxonomy): Bacteria > Pseudomonadati > Pseudomonadota > Alphaproteobacteria > Hyphomicrobiales > Nitrobacteraceae > Bradyrhizobium > Bradyrhizobium sp. ISRA430. The sequence continues at coordinate 5,491,762 of NZ_CP094516.1, read as the reverse complement.
CGGCACCAATGCTCGCCTGATTGCGAGCATCGATGAGGACAAGGTGTCCGCGGCGGTCAGCCGCGACATCCGCACCGCCTATCTCCAGCTCGCTTTCGTCGTCGTGTTCGTCCTGCTCGGCGCGCTGATCGCTGCCGAGAAGCTCGTGATCAAGCCGATCGAGATGCTCGCCGACATGGCCAAGCGGCTCGGCGAGGGCGATCTGTCGGCGCGCGCTGCGCGCAAGAGCCTGCCGTCCGAATTCGTGCCGCTGGCGCGCGCGTTCAATGCGATGGCGGCGCAGCTCAGCCAACGCGAGCGCGAGCTGATCGCGAGCAACGACCGGCTGATGGTGATGGCCTCGATCGACATGCTGTCGGGGCTCGCCAACCGCCGAGGTTTCCAGAGCCGGCTCGATTTCGAATGGATGCGCGCGCAGCAATATGGCAGCGATCTCGCGCTGTTGATGATCGACGTCGACCATTTCAAGCTGTTCAACGACACCTACGGCCATCTCGAGGGCGATTCCTGCCTGACCCGGCTCGGCGAGACGTTGTCCGGTATCGCCGCCGACACGATGGGCTTTGCAGCGCGCTATGGCGGCGAAGAATTCTGCCTGTTGCTGCCGAACACCGACGTGGCGCGCGCCGTCGAGATCGGCGAGCAGGTGCGCGCGGCGGTGCTGAAGCTGTGCCTGCCGCACATCACGTCGAACCACATGATCGTCACCGTATCGATCGGCGTTGCCGCAACGCGGCCGAACGAGAGCTTGCGTCCCGGCGATCTGATCGAGGCGGCCGACGCCGCGCTCTACGCCGCCAAGCATCGCGGCCGCAACACCGTCGCCGAGCATGGCATCGCGCCAATCGAGGACGGCACGATGGCGATGGCGGGCTGATTCGGCGCGCTAACCTGCGGCCCAGACGCGGTCGAGCTCTCTCTCCGTCACGACGCGATTACGGCCGCGGCCCTTGGCGAGATACAGCGCGCGGTCGCCGCGCTCGATGAGGTCGGCGATCGGCTCGCCTGCCCGGTACTGCGCCACGCCAATCGATATGCTGATGTTGGGCAGCACCTCCCCGGTCGAACGGCGCGTGATGGTGCACGCCGCGATCGAACGCCGGATACGCTCGGCGATCGCCGCGCAGGCTGCAAGATCCGCATCCGGCATCACCGCGACCAGCTCTTCGCCGCCATAGCGCGCCGGCAGATCGATATCGCGAACCTTTTCGCGCAAGACTTTTGCCATCAGGCGCAGCACCTGGTCGCCAACGCCATGGCCGAAATTGTCGTTGAAGGCCTTGAAGTGGTCGATGTCGAGCATCAGCACGCTGAGCGGCGTGCCCTGCTTCATCGCATTCGCCTGCGCCTTGCGCAGGAATTCGTCGAGCGCACGCCGGTTCGCCAGGCCCGTCAGCGTGTCGGTCCGGGCGCGCTCTTCCGATTTGGAGAGGGAATCGCGGATCACGTCGAGCTCGCGGGTCTTTTCGGCAAAGCCCGCCTCCAACCGCGTCGCCCGGGTGGCGGCGCGTGCCAGCTCGTTCATGAGCTGCGCGACCAGGGTCCTCGGGTCGACGCCGGCCTGGCTCTGATCGGCAACGTCGCTGATCACCTGCATCTGGGAACGGTTGTCGGCGATCACGGTGGCCAGAAATTCTTTCGCCGTTCCCATCAGCGCATGCAGGCGTTCGGACGTCTCGAGGGCGACAACGCCCGCATTGGGCGCGACATAGGTTGTGAACAGGTCCTGATTGGTCCGGGCGTCGAAGGGTCGGTTGTGGTCGATCAGGAGGTCGACGGCGTTACGCAGATCGTCATGATCCCCCGCAAAATAATGGAACCAGACGGCAAAATTGTTCGGCGTCGGCGGAATCCGCTGCTCCACCATGCCCCGCATCGCCCGTTGGGCGATCGACGCGGCATAGTCGAAATCGAGATCATCGAAGCTGGTATCCATCGGGCGTATTGTGGGGTTCTGTCCGGCCGCAACCTCGCACCGACCCCTTAATCGCTTCCCAACGGCCGTCTCAGTATTTATGCGGGGGTCGGCCCTGCGGATCCGGCCCGTCGCAACCCATTGACCCCTTGAGGACTTCTATGGCCTAGTCCGCCGTCTTTAGACGGCCGAATCCAAGAAAACCCAACGATTCCATGACCTCCGAACGCTACAACGCCCGCGACGCCGAACCGCGCTGGCAGCGCCAATGGGACGAACAGGCGATCTTCGTCTCCAAGAACGATGATCCGCGGCCGAAATACTACGTGCTCGAGATGTTCCCCTACCCGTCCGGGCGCATCCATATCGGCCATGTCCGGAATTACACGCTCGGCGACGTGCTGGCGCGCTTCATGCGCGCCAAGGGGTTCAACGTGCTGCACCCGATGGGCTGGGACGCGTTCGGCCTGCCGGCCGAGAATGCCGCGATCGAGCGCAAGGTCGCGCCGAAGGCCTGGACCTACGACAACATCGCCGCGATGAAGAAGCAGCTCCGCTCGATCGGGCTGTCGCTGGACTGGAGCCGCGAGATAGCGACCTGCGATCCGTCCTACTACAAGCACCAGCAGAAGATGTTTCTGGATTTCCTGCGCGCGGGGCTCGCCGAGCGCGAGAAGCGCAAGGTGAACTGGGACCCCGTCGACATGACCGTGCTCGCCAACGAGCAGGTGATCGACGGCCGCGGCTGGCGTTCGGGTGCCGTTGTTGAACAACGGGAAATGAACCAGTGGGTCTTCAAGATCACGAAATATTCGCAGGAGCTGCTGGAGGCGCTGGACGGGCTGGATCGCTGGCCCGACAAGGTGCGGCTGATGCAGCGCAACTGGATCGGCCGCTCCGAGGGCCTGCTGATTCGTTTCGCGCTGGACCAGGCGACGACGCCGGCCGGCGAGACCGAGCTGAAGATTTTCACGACGCGCCCCGACACGCTGTTCGGCGCGAAGTTCATGGCGATCTCGGCCGATCATCCGCTGGCGATCGCCGCCGCCGCAAAGAATCCGAAGCTCGCGGAGTTCATCGCCGAGATCAAGAAGATCGGCACCGCGCAAGAGATCATCGACACCGCGGAGAAGCAGGGCTTTGACACCGGCATCCGCGCGATCCACCCGTTCGATCCGAGCTGGAAGCTGCCGGTCTATGTCGCCAATTTCGTGCTGATGGAATACGGCACCGGCGCGATCTTCGGGTGCCCCGCGCACGATCAGCGCGACCTCGATTTCGTCAACAAATACAATCTCGGCAACACGCCGGTCGTGTGCCCCGAAGGTCAGGATCCGAAGAGCTTCGTCATCACCGACACCGCCTATGACGGTGACGGCCGCATGATCAATTCCCGCTTCCTCGACGGCATGACCATCGCCGACGCCAAGGAAGAGATCGCAAAGCGCCTGGAAACCGAGATGCGTGGCAACGCGCCGGTCGGCGAGCGGCAGGTCAATTTCCGCCTGCGCGACTGGGGCATCTCGCGCCAGCGCTATTGGGGCTGTCCAATCCCCGTCATCCATTGCCCCAAGTGCGATGTGGTGCCGGTGCCGGATGCCGATCTGCCGGTAAAACTACCGGAGGACGCGACCTTCGACCGTCCCGGCAACGCGCTCGACCATCACCCGACCTGGAAGCACGTGACTTGCCCTCAGTGCGGCGGCAAGGCGCAGCGCGAAACCGACACCATGGACACCTTCGTGGACTCGTCCTGGTACTTTGCGCGCTTCACCGATCCCTGGAACGAGAACGCGCCGACGACGCCCGCGGTCGCCAACCGGATGATGCCGGTCGACCAGTATATCGGCGGCGTCGAACACGCGATCCTGCATCTGCTCTACAGCCGCTTCTTCGTGCGCGCGATGAAGGCAACCGGCCACATTGCAATGGACGAGCCGTTCGCCGGCATGTTCACGCAGGGCATGGTGGTGCACGAGACCTACCAGAAGGCGGATGGCACCTATGTCCAGCCGGCCGAAGTGAAGATCGAGGGCGCTGGCAACGACCGCCGGGCCACGCTGCTGGCGAGCGGCGAAGCCATCCAGATCGGCGCCATCGAGAAGATGTCGAAGTCGAAGAAGAACACGGTCGACCCCGACGACATCATCGAGACTTACGGCGCCGACGTCGCACGCTGGTTCATGCTCTCGGACTCCCCGCCCGACCGCGACGTGATCTGGAGCGACGAGCGCGTCCAGGGCGCCTCTCGCTTCGTGCAGCGGCTGTGGCGGCTGGTGAACGAATCAGCCGAGGCCGGAAAGGCCGCGCCGGCGGCACGGCCCGCAAGCTTCGGCCCCGACGCGACCGGCTTGCGCAAGGCCGCCCATGGCGCGCTGGACAAGGTCACCACGGGCATCGAGCGGCTGCACTTCAACGTCTGCCTCGCCCATATCCGCGAATTCGCCAACGCGTTGTCCGAGGTGCTGCAGCGCCCCGGCCAGCCTGCTACTGACCTCGCCTGGGCGATCCGGGAGGCCAGCCAGATCCTGGTCCAGCTCTTCTCCCCGATGATGCCGCATCTCGCCGAGGAGTGCTGGCAGGTCCTGGGCTTGACGGGGCTGGTTTCCGAGGCGTCCTGGCCCCAAATCGAACGCGATTTGCTGGTTGAAGACAGCGTGATCCTGGTGGTCCAGGTCAACGGCAAGAAGCGGGGTGAGATCACGGTTGCAACAGCGGCCGAGAATCCGGAAATCGAGGCTGCCGTTTTGGCCCTCGATGCGGTAAAGCTGGCGCTGGACGGCAAGCCCGTCCGCAAGGTGATCATCGTCCCCAAGAGGATCGTGAATGTTGTCGGCTAGGATCCGCATCGCAGCGCGTTTGCTGGCGGTCGCTGCCCTCGCGGCGCTGACGGCCGGCTGCTTCCGGCCGATGTATGCCGAGCATACCGACGGCACCCCCGGCCTGCGCGAGAAGCTGATGGGGGTCGAGCTCCCGCCGGTCGACAAGCCGAACGCCTCCCGCGAGGCCCGTGTCGGGGTCGAGGTCCGCAACGCCCTTGCCTTCAAGCTCTATGGCACGGCCACGGGGATGCCGCCAACCCATCGCCTGGTGCTGCGCTTCACGTCCAGCCGCTCGTCTCTGATCATCGATCCCAACACGGGCTTGCCGAGCAGCGAGAATTACGGCATCGACGTCCAGTACAATCTGATCGAGATCGCGACCAACAAGTCGGTGATGACCGGCACGACGTTCTCGCGAGTGTCGTACGATATGCCCGGCTCATACCAGCGCTTCTCGCGCAACCGCGCTGTGCGCGACGCCGAGGATCGCGCCGCCAACGAGGTCGCCGAGAATATCTCGACCCGGCTCGCCTCGTTCTTCACGGCTGGCACGTAACACATTCCAGTCATTCCGGGGCGCCCGACGTGTCCGCCGAAGCTCAAGGAGCGAAGGCGGAAGGGCGAAGCCGGAATCTCGATCCGCAACTTCTGGATTCTCTGGTGCGCAATTGCGTACCGGAGTTCGCCTCCGACGAGGCGCCCCGGAATGACGTCCTGAGGCGAAATGGTCGCGCTGCGCGGAAAAGAGATCGATGCCTTCCTCGCCCGTCCCGATGCGGGCCGGCCGATCATCCTGCTGTACGGTCCCGACGCCGGCCTCGTGCGCGAGCGCGCCGATGCGCTGATTGCCTCAGCCGTCGACGATCCGAATGATCCCTTCTCGCTCGTGAAACTCGACGGCGACGAGCTGTCCGGCGAACCATCACGGCTTGTCGATGAAGCCATGACCGTTCCGTTGTTCGGCGGCCGCCGCGCCATCCGCGTGCGTGCGGGCTCGCGCAGCTTTGCCAGCGGCATCGACACGCTGGCCGAGATGCAGGTGAGGGATTGCCGCATCGTAATCGAGGCCGGCGAGCTGCGGCCGGAGTCGCCGCTGCGCAAGGCCTGCGAACGCGCCAAGACGGCCGTGGCGATCGGCTGCTATCCCGACACCGAGCGCGACCTCGCCAAGCTGATGGAGGACGAGCTTCGTATCGCGAACCTGCGCATCGCGCAGGATGCCCGCGCCGCGCTGATGTCCTTCCTCGGCGGCGACCGTCAGGCCTCGCGCAACGAGCTGCGCAAGCTGACGCTCTATGCGCACGGCAGAGGCGAGATCACGCTCGATGATGTCATGGCCGTCGTCGCCGACGCCTCCGAGCTGAAGCTCGACCCGATCGTCGACGGCGCTTTCGCCGGCCGGCCGGATGTCGTCGAGAGTGAGTTCGCCAAAGCCATGATCGCCGGCACCTATCCTGGCGTGATCATCTCCGCGGCGCAGCGTCAGGCCGCCTGGCTGCACAAGTCCGCGCTCGCGATCGCCGACGGCACGCCGGCCTCCGCCGTGCTCGACGGCGGATTTCCGCGTCTGCACTTTTCACGAAAGCCCGCGGTCGAGACGGCGCTGCGCAATTTCACCGTACCGCGTCTCGCAGGCATCATCGAGCAGCTCGCAACCGCCGCGCTCGACACGCGCAAGCAGCCGGCCCTTGCCGCCGCGATCGCCCAGCGCACACTGATGGCAATCGCCGCGAATGCGAAGCGGCGGAGCTGAGCTCCGCTCTCTCCAAACGTCATTGCGAGCGCAGCGAAGCAATCCAGAGTCCCTCCGCGGGGAGATTCTGGATTGCTTCGCTGCGCTCGCAATGACGATGTGTGGAGATGTCGGTTCCCCATCCTGAGGAGCGCGGAACGCGCGTCTCGAAGGATGAAGGCCCGGCCGGTGCTCCTCGCCCTTCGAGACGCCGCTTCAGGGTGAGGGTGATAGAGGGCACATGGATGCACGATAAAACGCAGTCATTCCGTCGCGCGCCCCGGAATGACGGCGGAGTCAGAGATTGCCCTTCGCCAGCCGCCGCATCACCTCATCAAGCTGCTCGAGGTTGCGGTAGTTGATCTGCACGGAGCCACCGGGATCGCGGTGGTTCACCGTGACCTTGAGTCCGAGCGCGTCGCTGACGCGCTTCTCCAGATCGATCGTATCGGGATCCTTCTCCTTGGCCCCGGCGCGCGCCTTCTGCGGCTTGCGCTCCGGCACGCCCTCCTCATGCGCGAGCGCCTCGGCCTGGCGGACGTTGAGGCCCTCCTCGACGATGCGCTTGGCGGCGGCGAGCGGATCGGGCACGCCGATCAGCGCGCGGGCATGGCCGGCCGTCAGCTCCCCGCTCGCGATGAAGGCCTGCACCTCGGCCGGCAGTTTTGTCAGCCGCATCATGTTGGCGACGTGGCTACGGCTCTTGCCGACGACCTTGGCAATGTCGTCCTGGCTGCGTTTGAACTCACCCGCGAGCGCGTGATAGCCCTTCGCCTCTTCCATCGGGTTGAGGTCTTCGCGCTGCACGTTCTCGATGATCGCGAATTCCAGCGCATCGCTATCGCTGATGTCGACCGGCACGATCGGCACTTCGTGCAGGCCAGCAAGCTGCGAGGCGCGCCAGCGCCGTTCGCCGGCAATGATCTCATAGCGGTCCTGTGTGCCCTTCACCGGACGCACGATGATCGGCTGGATCACGCCGTGCTGCTTGATGGAGTCGCTTAGCTCCTTGAGCTCGACTTCCGGAAAGGTGCGGCGCGGGTTGCGCGGATTCGGCTTGAGGAATTCGATCGGCACCTTGCGCTGCGTGCGCGGACGCTCGACATGCGCCGCCTCGCCGCCGACGTCACCGATCAGACTCGCAAGACCTCGGCCCAGTCGCGAACGCGCTTCGTCGGCCATCGCCAGCTCCCTTGGATTCACTTAGCAGCACTCCAGAACTGAATTTCGAAACGTAGACTCGTAGGGTGGGTTAGCGAAGCGTAACCCACCACTGGTTTGCTCGGAGCGGGACACTTGGTGGGGTACGCTTCGCTAACCCACCCTACGGAACGGCAGTATCAATCCGCGGTGCGCAGCTCGCGCTCGCGCTGGATCACTTCGGTGGCGAGCCGCAAATAAGCTTCGCTGCCGACGCATTTGAGATCGTAGACCAGCACCGGCTTGCCGTAGGACGGCGCCTCCGAGATGCGCACGTTGCGCGGGATCATGGTCTTGTAGACCTTCTCGCCCATGAACTGGCGGACGTCGGCGACGACCTGGTTCGACAAATTGTTGCGCGAGTCGAACATGGTCAGCACGATGCCGTGGATCGACAGGTTCGGATTGAGCGTCGAGCGCACCTGCTCGACCGTCTGCAGCAGTTGCGACAGGCCTTCGAGCGCGAAGAACTCGCATTGCAGTGGCACCAGGATCGCGTCCGACGCGGCCATTGCGTTGACCGTGAGCAGGTTGAGCGACGGCGGGCAGTCGATCAGCACATAGGTGTAGTCGGCGTCGGGCGACACGTTGTTGTTGAGCGAGCCGATTGCATCACGCAGCTTGAATGCCCGGCCGGGCGTGTGGCCGAGCTCCAGCTCGAGGCCGGAGAGGTCCATGGTCGAGGGCGCGATGTGCAGCCGCGGCACCGCGGTCGCAACCACCGCTTCGCGCAGGTTGGCTTCGCCCACCAGCACGTCATAGGTCGAGCAGGAGCGATTGCGGCGGTCGATGCCGAGACCGGTCGAGGCGTTGCCTTGCGGATCGAGATCGACGATCAGGACACGCTCGCCGATTGCCGCGAGCGCCGTGCCGAGATTGATCGCTGTGGTTGTTTTTCCCACGCCGCCCTTCTGATTCGCCAGCGCCAGGATGCGGGGGTGGCCGTGCGGCACCACTTCGGTATGTTCTTGGGTTTGTTCTTGCTGCGGCTCGTCAATCACGGTCATCGCAAATTCCCCACTCCCCCTCACCCGCGCCGTTCGACGGACGTCAGTTCCACGATCCAGCCGTCACCCGTGCGGCTTTGGTGGAGCTGAGGCTGAATATTCCAATATTTAGCGGCTTCGGTCAATTCGGCCTCTACATCTTGACCCTTGAGAAACAACGCTTTTGCCCCATTACGCATCAGCGGCTCCGCAAAGCCGATGAGTTGATGTAGCGGAGCCAGCGCCCGGGCGGTGACGCAATCGACCGGACCGGTGATTCTATCCACATTATCCCCGATCTCGGCGAGATGTACGACCCCCGGCGACGCCGTGATCCGAATCGCTTCGCGCAGGAAAGCCGCCTTTTTGGCGATTCGCTCGACGAGATGGACGCTCGCACCCACCGTCTCCGCCATCGCGCAGGCCAGGACCACGCCGGGAAAACCGCCGCCGCTGCCGAGGTCCGCCCAGCGCTTTGCGGACGGCGCGAGGTCCACGAGCTGAAGCGAATCGGCGATGTGCCGGGTCCAGAGGTGCGGCAGCGTCGAGGGCGCGACCAGATTGGTTTTGGCCTGCCATTCACGGAGCAGCGCGACGTAGCGGTCGAGCCGGACTTCCGTTTCACGTGAAACCGGCGCGAGCTCGAGTGCTGTGACCTTGTCGGTAGCCAGGACAGAGTCCAGCGACTTATCGTTCGCGCTGGCTCTATCGATCTTCGGGCTCGTCGGGGCCGGTCCGGATCGACGGCCACCACCCTCGCCTGCCTTGGATTGCCGTGATGATGATTTATCCCGGCCCGGGCCGCCGCGCTGTTTCACGTGAAACGCCTATGCGATTGCCTTCGAGGTCTTGCGGGCTTCGCGGCGAAGATAGGCCGCGAGGATGCCCAAAGCCGCCGGCGTCATCCCGTCGATCCGACCGGCTTGGCCGACGGTGAACGGCCGGGCCTTCTCCAGCTTGGCGCGCACCTCGTTGGAGAGACCCGGCACCAGCTTGTAGTCAACCTCGGACAGCACCAACCCTTCGTCCCGCCTGAAGGCTTCGACATCGGCGCTCTGGCGCTCCAGATAGACGTCGTACTTGGCGTCAATCTCGAGATGGGTGGCGATGACCGGATCGATGGCCGACAGCTCCGGCCAGATCGCGCGCACCTGGCTCCAGCCTACGTCCGGATAGGCCATCAGCTCGAAGGCTGAGCGGCGCTGGCCGTCCCGGTTCAGTGACAGCCCGTGCTTGATCGCCTCATTCGGGGTGACGGCCAGGGACTTCGCAAGCGTCCGTGCTGCGTTCAAGGCCTCCATCTTGGCGCGATGATGCCGGGTCCGCGCGCTGCCGACGCACCCCAAATCGATGCCCTTCTCGGTCAGGCGCTGGTCGGCATTGTCGGCCCGCAGCGTCAGCCGGTACTCGGCCCGCGAGGTAAACATTCGATAGGGTTCGCTGATCCCGCGGGTGACGAGGTCATCGATCATCACCCCGAGATAGCCGTCCGCCCGGTCGAACACCGTCAGCGCGGCGCCGCTGGCGGCAAGCGCAGCGTTCACCCCGGCGACAATGCCCTGGCCGCCGGCTTCCTCATATCCGGTGGTGCCGTTGATCTGTCCGGCCAGGAACAAGCCGCGTAGCCGCTTGGTCTGAAGGGTCGGATCAAGCTCGCGGGGATCGATGTGGTCGTATTCGATGGCGTAGCCCGGTCGGACCATCTTCGCCCGTTCCAGGCCAGGAATGCTGGCCAGAATCGCGAGCTGGACCTCCTCCGGAAGCGAGGTCGAGATGCCGTTGGGATAGACCGTGGTGTCGTCCAGCCCCTCCGGCTCAAGAAAGATCTGGTGGCCATCGCGATCACCGAACCGGACGATCTTGTCCTCGATCGAGGGGCAATAACGGGGTCCGGTGCTCTTGATCTGGCCGGAGTACATCGGCGAGCGATGGACATTGGCCCGGATCACCTCATGGGTCGCGGACGTGGTCCGGGTGATCCCACACTGGATCTGCGGCGTCGTGATCCGATCTGTCAGTGCCGAGAAAGGCTCCGGCGGGTCGTCGCCGGGCTGCATTTCGACCGCGGACCAGTCGATGGTCGTGCCGTCCAGACGCGGCGGCGTCCCGGTCTTCAACCGCCCGAGGGTGAAGCCGGCCCGTTCAAAGGACTTCGACAGACCCATCGCTGGCGCTTCACCAACGCGCCCCGCGGGCCAGTTCTTCTCTCCGAGATGAATCAGACCACGCAGAAAGGTCCCAGTCGTGACGACGATGGCTCCTGCCTGGAAGCTTCGGCCATCGGCCAGACGAAGCCCGGTCACCCGTCCGTCGGCCATGATCAGTTCGTCGGCCTCCCCTTCGATCACGGAAAGACCGTCGGTCTGACGGATCGCGGATTGCATCGCCGCGGCATAGAGCTTCCGGTCGGCCTGGGCCCGTGGACCGCGGACCGCCGGGCCTTTACGACGATTAAGAACCCGGAATTGGATGCCACCGACATCAGCCACACGACCCATCAGACCGTCGAGTGCGTCCACCTCGCGGACAAGGTGACCCTTGCCGAGGCCGCCGATGGCGGGATTGCACGACATCGCACCTACGGTCGAAAATCGGTGCGTCACCAGAGCGGTTGTCGCGCCCATCCGCGCAGCCGCAGCCGCGGCTTCACAGCCGGCATGGCCGCCGCCAATGACGATGACGTCGAAACTCGCTCGCTCTGTTCGCATGGGCAACTTTTAGCTCAGCCGGGAAAAAGCCGGAAGCGGAAACTGGCCCTCGAATGTTTCACGTGAAACAAATGCGCGGCATGCTGGCGTCGTCGCATTTTTGGCAAAACAACCCCATGCAAAGTAGCCGAGGTTCCATATGGAACGACGTTTCACGTGAAACAACGAAGCACTGGAACAAGGGCTAATTCTACATTGAAGAACTAGCGCTACTTTCCGATGCAAAACTTCTGGAAGATGGCCCCGAGGACATCCTCGACGTCGACCCGGCCCAGCAGGCGACCCAGCACGTAGGCGGCGGCGCGGAGCTCCTCGGCTACCAATTCTTCACCATCTTTGACAAGGCCCAGACTGCGCTGCAAACAATCCGCCGCCTGGCGCAACAGGTCGCGTTGGCGCGCGCGGGTGACCAGCGCCCCCTCACCGGTTGCGAAGAACGCAGCGGCGAATCCCACCAGTGCCTCGATCAGCTCCGTCAGACCGTCGCCACGCCGTGCCGAAATTGCGAACGTCCTGTCCGCCGCCGCGGTTGCGATCGAAGCCTCGTCGCCAAGATCGATCTTGTTGCGGATCAGCCAGACCGGTGCGGCGCCATCCTGCCGCCCGTCCGCTTCGGCGCCAGGACCGGTCAGCCACAGCACGAGATCCGCATCCGCAGCGCGCGCCCTGGCCCGACGTACGCCTTCGAGCTCGACCGGATCATCGGTCTCACGAATGCCGGCGGTGTCGATCACCGTGACCGGATAGCCGTCGAGGTCAAGCTGCACCTCGATCACGTCGCGCGTGGTGCCGGCATGCGGCGAGACAATCGCGACCTCGCGGCGCGCAAGCTGATTCATCAGCGTCGACTTGCCGACGTTCGGCGGGCCGGTGATGGCGACCACGAGGCCCTCGCGCAGACGTTCAGCATGACCCTGTGCCGCAAGCACTTTTGTAATTTCGCTGTGGAGCGATCCGATTGTCTTGAGCGCCGGCGCCATCAGCTCCACCGGTACATCGCCCTCGTCGGAAAAATCGATGCCGGCCTCGATCAACGCGGAGGCCTCGATGATGCGCTCGCGCCAGTCGCGCGCGCGATCGCCTAACAGACCCTGCAACTGACGCAGCGCCTGGCGCCTCTGCCGGTCGGTGTCGGCATGAATGAGGTCGTCCAAGCCCTCGGCCTCGGTGAGATCGAGCTTGCCGTTCTCGAACGCCCGCCGGGTGAACTCACCGGGGTCGGCCGCTCGCGTATTCGGAATCGCAGAAATGGCTGTGAAGACGGCCGACAGCACCGCGCGTCCGCCATGGACATGAAATTCAGCAACGTCCTCGCCGGTCGCACTCGCCGGCCCCGGAAACCAGAGCACCACGGCATCGTCGATTGGCAGGCCCGCACTGTCTTGGAGCAGCCTGCGGCTCGCCAGCCTTGGTGCCGGCAACTTGTCCGCGAGCGTCGTCAGCACCAGACCGGCCTGCGGCCCCGAGACACGCACCACGGCGATCGCGCTCGGCGGTCGGCCGGACGACAGTGCAAAGATGGTCTGGTCTCGCGGATGCATGGCCTATTTGTCCGGGTGCCGATGAAAAGGCAAACACCGTTTCGGTCGCCGATTGCTCTGTTTGTCGCTCTACCGTCGCAGTAAGTGCTGCGTGTTGCGCCGCAAGATAGAGTGCAGCATTTTTGCTGCGAAAGCTCCCCACTCCAGGCCAACGGATTCGGCCATATTCTACTTTTTACTAGCAAAATCAATATCTTAAATTGCGGTAATGCTGAGAAACAGAAAACCAGCCATGCTGCACCTTCGCGCAGCAAAGCCGCACAAAAGAAAAGGGCGCCCCCGAGGCGCCCTTTCGAATTCTGACGTTTGCGCACCGGCTCAGGTGTTCATCGAGTCGAAGAACTCGGCGTTACTCTTGGTCGAGCGCAGCTTGTCGAGCAGGAAGTCGATCGCGTCCATCGTGCCCATCGGGTTCAGGATGCGGCGGAGCACGTACATCTTCTTCAACACCTGCGGATCGGTGATCAACTCCTCCTTGCGGGTGCCGGAGCGCGAGATGTCGATCGCCGGGAAGGTACGCTTGTCCGAGACCTTGCGGTCGAGGATCAGTTCGGAGTTACCGGTGCCCTTGAACTCTTCGAAGATGACTTCGTCCATGCGGCTGCCGGTATCGACCAGCGCGGTTGCGATGATCGTCAGCGAACCGCCCTCCTCGATGTTACGGGCGGCACCGAAGAAGCGCTTCGGCCGCTGCAGCGCGTTGGCGTCGACACCACCGGTCAGCACCTTGCCGGATGACGGCACCACGGTGTTGTAGGCGCGGCCAAGACGCGTGATCGAATCGAGCAGGATCACCACGTCGCGGCCGTGTTCGACCAGGCGCTTCGCCTTCTCGATCACCATCTCGGCGACCTGGACGTGGCGCACCGCCGGCTCGTCGAAGGTCGAGGACACCACCTCGCCCTTCACCGAGCGCTGCATATCCGTGACTTCTTCCGGGCGCTCGTCGATCAGCAGCACGATCAGATAGCAATCCGGGTGATTCGCGGTGATCGAGTGCGCGATGTTCTGCATCAGCACGGTCTTACCCGTGCGCGGCGGCGCGACGATCAGCGCACGCTGGCCCTTGCCGATCGGCGCAACGATGTCGATCACGCGCGCGGACAGGTCTTTTCGCGTGGGATCGTCGATCTCCATGCGGAAACGCTGATTCGGAAACAGCGGCGTGAGATTGTCGAAATTGACCTTGTGCTTGGCCTTTTCCGGATCCTCGAAGTTGAGCGTGTTGACCTTCAACAGCGCGAAGTAGCGTTCGCCTTCCTTCGGGCTGCGGATGTGGCCCTCGATGGTGTCGCCGGTGCGCAGGCCGAAACGGCGGATCTGCGAGGGCGAGACGTAGATGTCGTCCGGGCCCGGCAGATAATTGGCATCCGGTGAGCGCAGAAAGCCGAAGCCGTCCGAGAGCACCTCGACGACGCCCTCGCCGACGATGTCGGTTTCGGCGAGCGAGAGCTGCTTGAGGATGGCGAAAAGCAGCTCCTGCTTGCGCATGGTGCTGGCGTTCTCGACCCCGTTCTCTTCCGCGAACGAGACGAGCTCGGCCGGGGTCTTGGACTTAAGGTCTTGGAGTTTAATTTCCCGCATTGGGGTGGTCCTGTGGGGTAACCTTGGGAGGGGTGCGAGGAGGCTCAGAAATGCGGACGCGAGCAGGTGCAGGTAAGGTCCGCAGGTCTAGCAAGGTGAGTGCCGGAGGGCTTCAAACCTGATGCGGTGTCCGGCCTTCAAAAGCTCGGCCACAACCACATCCGCCTGCGTTGGGTGGGATAAACACAATATAGAAAATCGCTCTTCACTCCGCAAGCCGAAGCGCTGAGCGATCAATCACGATGATTGCCTAGAACGGCTTCACGATCACCATGATCACGATGAAAATCATCAGGACGGTCGGCACCTCATTGATAATACGATAGAATTTCTGTGACCGCGGGCGCCGGTCGGCAGCGAAATCCTTGCACCAGCGCGAAAAAAAGCCGTGGACCGCGGATAGCGTCAGCACCAGTGCCAGCTTTACGTGCAACCAGCCGTAAGCGAACCAGTGGCCGGACCACGCGAGATAGAGCCCGGCGAGCCAGGTCACGACCATGGCAGGGTTGATGATCGCCTTGAGCAGCCGGCGCTCCATCACCTTTAAGGTCTCCGACTGCTTCGAGCCGATTTCAGCCTCGCAGTGATAGACGAACAGCCGCGGCAGATAGAGCATGCCCGCCATCCAGGAAATGACAGCGATCACGTGCAGCGCCTTGATCCACGGATAGAGCTCTTCAAGCATTTCCAACGTCCGAATTTCCGCCCAGCGCAGAGGTCGCTGGGGATAGTAAGAACTCGTTAAGTTCTTCCAGCGCACACATATCCGTCCGTAGCGCCCTTCTCAAATCTAGAATCTTAGATTCTTAAGGTTTGAGTCTGAATGACGGTGGATTGGACTCACGCAATGCCGTCCGCCGCTTCACACGCGCTTGTTCACATCCATCAACATATCCTGCGCGGATCCCGCCGGTCCGGATAAGCCGTCCGTCGTCAAGGGCTTGCGCTGACCTGTCGGCAGCTTATCAAGGGGCTTGTCCGCGCAATCCCGCTTCCTGGTCGCGTCGGCGTCCGACTTGTTCTTTTGGGCAGCGGTGTGAAGAAACTTGGCCGTTGTCCCGCCCCTGGTGTCGCACATCCCTTTCGGAGGGGTTAAGCTCCACAGAAATCCACAAATGGCCCCGTCGAAATTCAAAGAGTTTTTGTGCCGACCTCGAACAATTATTTCCATCTGCACCTCGTCTCCGACTCCACCGGTGAGACACTGATCACCGTGGCGCGCGCGGTCGCGGCCCAGTACGCCAACGTGACTCCGGTCGAGCACGTCTATCCGCTCGTGCGCAGCCAGAAGCAGCTCGACCGCGTGCTCGACGAGATTGAGGAAGCGCCGGGGATCGTGCTGTTCACCTTGCTCGAGAAGGATCTGGTCTCGCGCCTCGAGGACAAGTGCAAAGGGATCAACGTTCCTAGTCTCTCCATCATCGGTCCGGTGATGCAGCTCTTCGAGGCTTACCTCGGTGCTGCTACGACCGGACGTGTCGGCGCCCAGCACGTGCTCAACGCCGAATACTTCAAGCGCATCGATGCGCTGAACTACACGATGATGCACGACGACGGTCAGCACGTCGAAGGCTTGGAGGAGGCAGACGTCGTCCTGGTCGGCGTCTCCCGCACCTCGAAGACGCCGACGTCGATTTATCTCGCCAATCGCGGCATCCGCACCGCCAACGTGCCGTTGGTGCCCGGCATTCCGGTGCCGGGTCAGTTAGAGACTCTGACGAGCCCGCTCGTCGTCAGCCTGCACGCGACGCCGGAACGGCTGATCCAGGTGCGTCAGAATCGCCTGCTCACGATGGGCGCCGGCTCCGGCAACGACACCTATATCGACAAGCAGGCAGTGGCCGACGAAGTCGCATTCGCCCGCAAGCTGAGCGCCAAGCACAATTGGCCGCTGCTCGACGTCACCCGGCGCTCGATCGAGGAAACCGCCGCTGCAATCATGAAGCTCTACTCAGACCGGCAACGCAACCGACCTTCGGAATAGGTCCGATGGCCCTCTGGCGCGGCAAATCTCCCCTGATTTTGGCGTCGCAGAGCAGCGCGCGAAAAATGCTGCTGGCCAATGCCGGCCTCGATTTCCAGGCGATTTTGGCCGACATCGACGAGCGCGGCGTGCAGGCGGCTTCGAGCCTTTCAAATCCGCGCCAGATCGCGTTGCTGCTGGCGCGCGAAAAGGCCAAGGCGGTCTCGGTGAATCATCCGGGCGCCTATGTGATTGGGGCCGATCAGACGCTGGCGCTGGGCGAGCGTCTGTTCAACAAGCCCGCGGGCCGTGCCCAGGCCATGGCGCAACTGCGCGAGCTTGCCGGCAACAGCCATGAGCTGAATTCCGCCGTGGCCGTGGCCCATGATGGCCAGATTGTCTTCGAAGACGTTTCGGTCGCGTGCATGACCATGCGGCCGATGACCGAGGTGGAGCTTTCGGCCTATCTCGACGCGGCCGGCGAGGCCGTGACCTCCAGCGTCGGCGCCTATCAGCTCGAGGGCCTGGGAATCCATCTGTTCGAACGCATCGAGGGTGACCATTTCACCATTCTCGGTCTGCCGTTGCTGCCGCTGCTTGCGTTCCTGCGGCGCGAGCGGCTAGTTGCAGTGTAAATGGCAGAGATGGCTGTACGCTGATGCGGATCCTGGGACTGACCGGCTCGATCGGGATGGGGAAATCCACCACCGCGAAATTGTTCGCGGAGGCCGGTGTCCCCGTCTATGACGCCGATGCGGCGGTCCATCAATTGTATGAGGGTGAAGCGGCACCGGCGATCGAGGCCGTTTTCCCCGGCACCACCGCGGGCGGGAAGGTCGATCGGACAAAACTGTCCGCGCGCGTGGTGCACGATCCCGCCGCCATCAAGCAGCTTGAGCAGATCGTTCATCCGATGCTCGGTGCCTCGCGCCAAAAATTCTTTGCCGACGCGGAGGCCGCCAAGGCGCCCGTCGTGGTGCTGGACATTCCGCTGCTGTTCGAGACCGGCGGCGAAAAGCGAGTCGATGCCGTGGTCGTGGTGTCGACATCGCCGGAACTTCAGCGCGAGCGCGTGCTCGCCCGCGGCACGATGGACGAGGCCAAACTCGACGCCATCATCGCAAAGCAGATGCCCGACGCCGAGAAGCGCAAGCGCGCCGATTTCGTGGTGGATACGTCCCACGGACTCGAGCCGGTGCGCGCCCAAATCAAGCACATTCTGGCCGAGGCCGTTAAGATGCCGCAGCGGCGAGCCTGATTCGCCGCCTCACACGGCCTCTTGGATCATGCGCGAAATCGTTCTCGACACTGAAACCACCGGTCTCGATCCCCTCCGCGGTGATCGCTTGGTCGAAGTCGGCTGCGTCGAGATATTCAACCGCATGCCGACCGGACAGACCTTCCACCGCTACATCAATCCCGAAAGGGACATGCCGGCGGAGGCCTTTGCCGTGCACGGGCTGTCGAGCGAATTTCTGGCGACGAAGCCGCTGTTTCACGAGGTCGTCGACGAGTTCCTGGAGTTCATCGGTGATGCGCCGCTGGTGATCCACAACGCTTCATTCGACATCAGCTTCATCAATGCCGAACTCGACCGGATCAAGCGCGCTGCGATTCCACGCGAACGGCTGGTCGACACGCTGCTGCTGGCGCGGCGCAAGCATCCAGGCGTCTCCAACCGGCTCGACGATCTCTGCTCGCGCTATGCGATCGACAATTCCCACCGCACCAAGCACGGCGCGCTGCTCGACGCCGAGCTGCTCGCCGAAGTCTATGTCGATCTGATCGGGGCGCGGCAGTCGCAGCTCATCCTGGCCTCGGAGACCGAGGAGATCCGCATCAGTGTGAGCGGCGAAGCGCCGCGGCGGCAACGGCCGGCGCCGCTTACGCCGCGGATTACCGACGCCGAGCGCGAAGCCCATCGGGCCTTCATCGCGACGCTCGGCGACAAGGCGATCTGGAACGAATTCCTGCTCGCGCCAGTGGTCAGTCCTGCCGGTTAGGCCTGACCGGTTTGACCACCCTGGGCGGCCATTTGCCGCTCCATGTTCTGGCGGTAGAGTCCGACGAAATCGACCGGATCCAGCATCAGAGGCGGGAACCCGCCGTCGCGGACCGCGGTGGCGATGATCTCGCGGGCGAACGGGAACAGCAGCCGCGGGCATTCGATCATAACGAGCGGATGCAGGTTTTCCTTCGGCACGTTGACGATCCGGAACACGCCGGCATAGGCGAGCTCGAACGAGAACATCACCTTGCCTGCGGTCTCGGCCTTACCCTCGACCGACAGCGTCACCTCGAATTCCTGTTCGCTGAGGTTGTTGGCGTTGACGTTGATCTGGATATTGATTTGCGGTGGTTGGCTCTGCTGCTGGAGCGAGCTCGGAGCGTTCGGATTTTCGAACGAGAGGTCCTTGGTATACTGCGCCAGCACGTTGAGCTGGGGAGCCTGGGCCGCCTCGGGAGGGGTGCCGTTACCGTTGGTCATGAAAGTCTCTCCTTACCCGAATGGGCTGAATTTCGCGGCGGTTGGCTAACATAAGCCCGCCTCGTTCCACAAGGACGAACGCCTCCGGATACCCCGTCGCGGACATCGCTCGTAGAAGCGTCTCTCGGCCCGGCCGCGGTGAAATCGCGTCTTAAACAATTGAAGATGCGCGATTTCCAGGCCGGATCGGGTTTCCCCTCGAGCATAAAACGCGCTACAATCGGCGCTGTGCCAAAAGGCGCCATTGGCCGGGCAAGATTTCGTGCCTACATCCGATGAGCCCGATGTCGGCCCTCGAGAGCCGGACCTAAAATGGCGATGAAATCTTGCCGTTCCCGCGTGGAACGGTCTACTGGCCGGAGCGATTTTCCCGGCGAACACCTCTCTAGAAGACCAGACCAGAAAGCGAATACCACGTGGATATCTACACCATCATCTTCCTAGCGCTGGCGGTCTTTATCTTCCTGCGGCTGCGCAGTGTGCTGGGGCAGCGAACGGGCAATGAGCGGCCACCTTTCGATCGCCCCGCCCGCAATGCGCTCCAGGGTGCCCAGGACAAGAACGTCGTGACCATGCCGGGCAAGGTGATCGATCAGGCCCCGCTGGCGCCGACCGCTGAGCCGAACCCGCCGTCCGATCGCTGGAAAGGTCTGACCGAGCCCGGCACCGCGCTGGCCCAGGGCTTGGACGCGATCGTCGAGAAGGATTCTGCCTTCGATCCCCGGCACTTCCTGTCGGGTGCCCGCGGGGCCTACGAGATGATCGTGCTGGCCTTTGCCAATGGCGACCGCCGAGCGCTGCGCGATCTCTTGTCATCGGAGGTCTATGAGAGCTTCGACGCCGCGATCAAGGAGCGCGAGAAGAACGAGCAGAAGACCGAGACACGCTTCGTCTCGATCGACAAGGCCGAGCTCGTGGGCGCCGAGCTGCGCGACCGCACTGCACAGCTCACCGTGCGCTTCGTCTCGCAGATGATCTCGGTCACTCGCGACAAGGCCGGCAACATCGTCGACGGCAACCCCGACAAGGTTGCCGACATCACCGATATCTGGACGTTTGCCCGCGACACCACCTCTCGCGATCCGAACTGGAAGTTGGTTGGCACCGGAAGCGCGAATTAAGCTTGTCCTGAAGAATAGCGCGACGGCGCTGTGCGCAGGTGTCGTCGCGCTATCGTCGTTTTCGCTTGGCGCCGAGGCGGCGCGACGTCATTACCGCAGCCATCACCACCAACCTCCCGAAACCGCACTGCCGGTGCGGGCCTTGCCGTATCCGCAGCTCGCCCTTCCGCTCGAAATTACCGGCGCGCAATATCTGCCGCTGGCCTGGGCTGACGTGAAGGGCTGGAACAATGATGATCATCTCGCTGCCTACAAGACGTTTCGCGCGAGCTGCCGCTCGATCAACGCGCAAAACGGCACAGTAGAACCGAAGGCCTTGGGTGCCTCGCTGGGCGAACCCTGCCGAGTCGCCAGATCGCTCGAGCTCACCGACGACGCCAAAGCGAAGACGTTCTTCGAGAACAATTTCTCGCCCCTGCGCATCTCGCGGCTCGGCGAACCCGACGGCTTCGTGACAGGCTATTACGAACCGGTGCTCGAGGGCTCGCGCACCCAAACCGACGTCTACAACGTCCCGGTCTATCGCCGTCCTTCGAACCTGTTCGTGCGCGGCTACAAGCAGGACTCGGTCAGTCTGCCCAACAAGGGCCCGGTCTACCGCAAGATCGGCCGCCGCAAGCTCGTGCCCTATTACGATCGCGGCGAGATCGAGGACGGCATTATCGCCGGTCGCGGGCTCGAAATCTGCTGGCTGAAAGATCCCACCGATCTCCTATTCGCGCAGATCCAGGGCTCGGCGCGAATCAAGTTCGACGACGGCGCGACCATCCGGCTCAACTACGACGCGTATAACGGCTATCCCTACACAGCCGTCGGTCGCATCCTGATCGAGCGTGGCATCATCCCGAAGGAGGAGATGTCAATGCAGAAGATCAGGGAGTGGATGGCCCAGAATCCTGACGGCGCCAAGGAGTTGCGCCGGCAGAACCGCTCCTACATCTTCTTCCGCGAGGTCAACCTGTCCGACAAGGACGAGGCGGTCGGCGCACAAGGCATTCCGCTGACGGCGGGCCGGTCGATCGCGGTCGACAAATCCCTGCATGTCTACGGAACGCCTTTCTTCATCGAAGGCGAACTGCCGATCGATTCGGAACGATCCAAGACGCCGTTCCATCGCCTGATGATCGCGCAGGATACCGGCTCGGCCATCATTGGACCGGCGCGCGCCGATCTCTATTTCGGCGCGGGCCAGGAGGCCGGCCGCGTCTCCGGACGGCTGCGCCACAGCATGCATTTCGTGATGCTGGTGCCGAAGAGCCTCGATCCCGTCGCGCGCGGCCAAAGGTTGCCGGTGCCGGATCCGCGGCCATCGGCAAAGATCGCAAAATTGTTTCCGCAAACCGATGCCGCGACAGATTCGAAGGGCGCTGCGGCCGCGGCCAAGCCGGCTGAATCAGCGAAAGCTGGCGCGGCTTCACCAGCCGTGCCACAAGCCAAGGACGCCACCGTCGCGGTGGCGAGCCCGGTGCCGCTGCCGGAGCCGCGTCCCAACATCAGGCCCGCCCGCGAGCCGCGCCGTCAGGTGAATCGTCGTTCCAACCGGCAATGAAGCGATCGTCCCGTCCGCCCGTGTTGGATCAGCGTCCCCCGCCGCGCCGTCGTGCGCTCAGCGAGGAAGAGCGCGAGCTGTGGGACCTCGTCGCGCGGCAGGTGAAGCCGTTGAGGAAGCATCGCGCGGCGAAGGCGCATCCGGCACCGCGCTCCGAGCCACCGCCCGCTGCACCCGTCGGCAAGCCTGCCCCGACGGCGAGGCCCATTGCTGCAGCACCGTCGCCGCGTGCGGCCAAACCGGCCATGCCGCCTTTGGCGCCGCTCGGCAAGCGCGAGCGCACAAAACTGTCGCGCGGCCGCAGCGAGATCGAGGCGCGGCTCGACCTGCACGGCATGACCCAGATGCGGGCCCATCGCGCGCTCTCGGGTTTCCTGCAACGGGCGCACCATGACGGCCTCACTTTCGTGCTCGTCATCACCGGCAAGGGCCGCAGCGGCGGCGAAAGCGGCGTGCTGCGCCGCCAGGTGCCGGAGTGGCTCAGCCTGCCGGAATTTCGCGCCTTCGTCGTCGGCTTCGAGGAGGCGCATATCGGCCACGGCGGCGAGGGCGCGCTGTATGTCCGGATCCGTCGCGCTAGATTTTAGAACGGTCGCACGATTCCGACGCGCGGGATCAGGGTGACGATCAAGCCGAAAATATTGATCTTACGATCCTCCGCCGGAATCAGCGGCGTTTCATGTTTGGCCGGCAGCATCTTCACCGCATGCAGGATCAGGAACATGCAGACCGCCCAGTTCGAGATCCAGCGCGAATAGTCGAACACCATCGCAAACATCACGACGTAGGCGAAGCTGACGCCGATCAAAGCCGCGACGACGAGACGGCGGTGCGCCTCGCTTGCCAGCGCGCGGATCAGGCCGGCGAAATAGCGCCACAGCGGCGTGTGCAGCCAGATCAGCAGCGCGAAAACGGGCACGCCGAGGATGTTGTGGGGCATCCACCTCCAGGTGTCCGAAATCTCCTTCGCCAGCGGCTGATACCAGATGTAACTGAACTGCAGGAGATCGGTACGAGAGGGATCGGGCATACGCGTTTTCAGGTGCTCCACGAAATCCGCTTCCGGGATCGGCATCGTCCCCAAAAACTGCGCCGCGAAGAACAGCACGGAGATGATGAGGAAAGCGATGATCCCGACGGCGACGTTGGCGCGGTTGAGGCCGTAGGCGAGATAGTGCCTGATCGTGACGATGGTGATGATCGTCGGCACATACATGAGAAGATGAATGTGGTGGATCAGCACGAGAATGATCGAGAACAGCGCGGCGAGCGCGACGAACAGCAGTGAGCCCGCAGGTACCAGCAGCAGGACGATTGCCAGAGCACAGCCATAGATGTCGAAATGGCCGAGCGTGTGCATGAAGTTCTTCAGAAAGAACGGCGAGCCCGCCATGAAGACGAACAGCGGCAGCGTCTTCCTGGCAAAGCCGAAGGCCTTGTGAAACAGCTTTGCGAACAGCGCCAGCGTCGCCAGCCAAGTTGCGCCGCCGAGCGCGAACACCAGCCACACCGGCACCTTCGCCGTGAACAGCGCGACGACCGCCCCAATCAGCGCGCGCTTGATGAAGCCGAAATGGTAGTCGACGAGGAGGTGGACGTAGGGGACGTAAGGCGGGAGCTGGATCTTGTGAATGAAGACGCCGGCGATGACGACAGCGTTGATGCCAAGCAAGAGCCGCCAGGGATTTTGCCAAAAGCTAGTGCGCACGCCACACCTGCCGTGCGTCGGTCTCCATCGTCGTCCCGGACAAGCGAACTCCTGGCAACGCGCAGAGTTGTCTGGAGCGAGCGCCGATCAGGGACCCATGACCACAGCAAGTAGTTCGAGCTAAGATCGGAGCCGCCATCTGATTCAACAAGGACCGCTGGGGGTAGTGGGTCCTGGCTCTCGCCAGGACGACGGCGGCATAGATAGCGCGCTGGCCCGGAATTACAAAATAAACCGGCTCAGATCGGCGTTCTTGGCGAGGTCGCCGACGTGCTTCTGCACGTAATCCGCGTCGACCCGGACGGTGTCGCCGTTGCGGTCGGGCGCGGTGAAGGAGATCTCGTCCAGCACCCGCTCCATCACGGTCTGGAGCCGCCGCGCGCCGATGTTCTCGACGGACGAGTTCACGGCCACCGCGATGTCGGCAAGCGCATCGATGGCGCCGTCGGTGATGTCGAGCGTCACGCCCTCGGTCTGCATCAACGCGACGTATTGCTTGATCAGCGAGGCCTCCGGCTCGGTCAGGATGCGCCGCATGTCGTCGCGGCTCAGTGCCTGCAACTCGACGCGGATCGGCAAGCGGCCCTGCAATTCCGGCAGCAGGTCGGACGGTTTTGCGACATGGAACGCGCCGGAGGCGATGAACAGGATGTGGTCGGTCTTCACCGTGCCGTGCTTGGTGGACACCGTGGTGCCCTCGATCAGCGGCAGGAGATCGCGCTGCACGCCCTCGCGCGAGACGTCACCGCCGACGCGGCCGTCGCGTGCGCAGATTTTGTCGATCTCGTCGAGGAACACGATACCGTTATTCTCGACCGCGCTGATCGCTTCCAGGGTCAACTGATCGTTGTCCAGGAGTTTGTCGGATTCCTCGTTGACGAGGATCTCGTGCGAGCCCTCCACGGTCAGCCGCCGCGTCTTGCTGCGGCCACCCAACTTGCCGAAAATGTCGCCGATCGAGATCGCGCCCATCTGCGCACCCGGCATGCCCGGAATCTCGAACATCGGAAGACCGCTGCCGGACGACTGCGTCTCGATCTCGATTTCCTTGTCGTTAAGCTCGCCCGCGCGCAGCTTCTTGCGGAAGGACTCCCGCGTGGCGGCGCTGGAGTTGGCGCCGACCAGCGCGTCGAGCACGCGCTCCTCCGCGGCAAGTTGCGCGCGCGCCTGCACGTCCTTGCGCTTGCGCTCGCGCACTTGGGTGATCGCGACCTCGAGAAGGTCGCGCACGATCTGCTCGACGTCGCGGCCGACATAGCCGACCTCGGTGAATTTCGTGGCTTCCACCTTGAGGAACGGCGCGTTGGCCAGCTTGGCGAGCCGCCGCGCGATCTCGGTCTTGCCGACGCCGGTCGGGCCGATCATCAAAATGTTCTTCGGCAGAACCTCCTCGCGCAAGGAGCCTTGGAGCTGCTGGCGGCGCCAGCGGTTCCGCAGCGCGATCGAGACGGCGCGCTTGGCCTCGGATTGGCCGACGATGAAACGGTCGAGTTCGGAAACGATTTCGCGGGGGGAGAAGTCTGTCATGGGTCTTAGCTAGGGTCAGAAGCAGGCCGGGACAAGCCGCTTTTTTGGTCGTCAGATGATCGGCGGGCCCGACTGCCATTGTTTCACGGCATCGATCGGATGGATCAGCATCAAAATGTTCAGCGTCAGATTGTCGCGAATATGCAGCGCCATCATGACCTCGAAGGCGAGCCCGATCAGGATAGTGGCCGTGACCGGCAGACCGCGGGCTGCAAGGAAGCCCAGTACCATGAACAGCGTGTCCGAGACCGAGTTGACGATGCTGTCGCCGTAATAGTCCAGCGAGATCGTGCCGGCGCGATAGCGCTCGATGATGAACGGCGAATTCTCGACGATCTCCCAGGTGCCTTCGATCAACATGGCGACGATCAGCCGCGCCGGCCAAGACAAACTTGGAAGAGGGAGCGGTAGCAAAGGCTGGCGCGAGAACAGAAGCCAGGTCAGCCCATAGAACAGGAAGCCGTGAAGGATGTGCGAGAAACTGTACCAGTCGGCGATATGCTGGGAATTCTCCGAGCTGTTCACCACGCCGTGCCAGAGCTTGACGTAGCCGCAGGTGCAGATCGGCACCCGCCCCATCGCGAACAGGATCGAGGCCTGCAGCGCCAGCAGCAACAGCGCGATGGCGACCCATGCAAGCGGCGGAAAAGCAGCCTTGGTCTTGTGGATGTGCGCCAGCGTCACGGCTCGCGCACCATCAAGAGTGCGGGTCCGTCAGGTGTTTCCACCATGCTGTCGCGGACGAACCCCGCCTTCTCATAGGCGCATAGCGCGCGCAGATTGAGCGGGTCGGGATCGGTCACCAT
The DNA here is from genome assembly GCF_029909975.1 of Bradyrhizobium sp. ISRA430. Taxonomy (NCBI): domain Bacteria; kingdom Pseudomonadati; phylum Pseudomonadota; class Alphaproteobacteria; order Hyphomicrobiales; family Nitrobacteraceae; genus Bradyrhizobium; species Bradyrhizobium sp. ISRA430. The sequence goes on along the minus strand of NZ_CP094516.1, from coordinate 5,466,112 downwards.
GCGCGGCAGGCCGTCCCGGAGCTGCGCGTCGACGAACTGACGGATGAAGGCCGAGCCATGGCCGCGCGCGACCATGTCGCTCTCGCCGATGAACTGGTCGATCCCACGCGTGCCCTCCGGTTGCGGCCCAAAGCCCGTATTCCAGGCGGTCAGGCGATAGCACTGAAGATAGCCGAAGGGTCGCATCCCGGCCAACACGATGAACTGATCCATCGCTGGCTCAGTGAGGTCGCCGCTCACCAGCGCGAACTGCTCGTCCGGATCGCCCCACCATTCCCGCACATGCGCCTCGCCGAGCCATCGCCGGATCAGCGGCAGGTCGGCCGGGGTCATCGGACGGAAGGTGTAGGCGGGCGCCATCCTCTAGCCGCTCGACAGGCTCTCGATGGTGACGTTGCGGTTGGTGTAGACGCAAATTTCGGCGGCGATATCGAGCGAGCGGCGGACGATGGTCTCGGCGTCCTTGTCGGTGTCGAGCAGGGCGCGGGCTGCGGCCAGCGCGTAATTGCCGCCGGAGCCAATCGCCATCACGCCGGCCTCCGGCTCGAGCACGTCGCCGGTACCGGTCAGGACCAGGGAGACGTCCTTGTCGGCCACGATCATCATGGCCTCCAGCCGCCGCAAATAGCGATCGGTGCGCCAGTCCTTGGCAAGCTCGACCGCGGCCCGGGTCAATTGCCCCGGATATTGCTCGAGCTTGCTCTCCAGCCGCTCGAACAGGGTGAAGGCGTCGGCGGTGGCGCCGGCGAAGCCGCCGATGACGTCGCCCTTGCCGAGCTTGCGGACCTTCTTGGCGTTGGACTTGATGACGGTCTGGCCGATCGAAACCTGGCCGTCGCCGCCGACCACCACCTTGCCGCCCTTGCGGACCGTCAAAATCGTGGTGCCGTGCCACACCGGCAGGCTGTTCCGGGAATCCTGCATGAAATACCTCGTTGTCCGGCCTGATTTAGGGGGTCGGAGGCGGCGGCACAACGGGCCGCTCCGGGCCCAAATTCCGCTCACCATAGACGCAAGTGCCGCCCTGCTAGGTCGTTCCCGCAGTAGCGAAGGCGTCATTTGGCTGTTAAAAGACCGCCGTTTCCGGCTTAGGTGGACCAATGCGCACCGCGACGATCAAGCGCAAGACCAAAGAGACCGACATCGAGGTGACTGTGAACCTCGATGGCTCCGGCGCGTCCAACATCGCGACCGGCATCGGCTTTTTCGACCATATGCTCGATCTCCTCGCCCGTCATTCCCGCATCGACCTCTCGGTCAAGGCGGTGGGCGACCTGCACATTGATCATCATCATACCACCGAGGACACCGGTATTGCGCTGGGGCAGGCCGTCAAGCAGGCGCTCGGCAGCATGGCCGGCATCACCCGCTATGCCGACGTCCACCTGCCCATGGACGAGACGCTGTCGCGCGTCGTGATCGACATCTCGGGCCGGCCGGTCCTGGTGTTCAAGGTCGATTTCGCCCGCGACAAGATCGGCGAGTTCGATACCGAGCTCGTGCGCGAATGGTTTCATGCCTTCGCCATGAATGCCGGCGTGACTCTCCACGTCGAGACCCTATATGGCGAGAACAGCCACCATATCGCCGAGTCCTGCTTCAAGGGTCTGGCGCGGGCGCTGCGGGCGGCGGTCGTGATCGATCCGCGGGCGGCGGGCGAGGTGCCCTCCACCAAGGGCTCGCTCGGCGGCTGACCTCTTCGTTCGGCGGTGCCAAGGCGGTGCTGGCGGCTTCTACTCAATCCTCAAGAACGGGGCATCCAAAATGCCTGTCTACACAGTTCATGCTCCCTCCCCCGGCGGGGCCGACCTGCGCGCGATCGACAAGTTCGTGTTCGTGCGCGACGGCTTTCACTTCTGGGCGATGGTGCTCGGCCCGTTGTGGCTGCTCTGGAACCGGCTCTGGCTGGCGCTGATCGGCTGGCTGATCTTCGCCGCCGCGTTCTATGCGGGGCTGTCCAGCCTCGGACTCGGCCGCATCTCGATCTTCTTCGCCGACATTATCATTGCCCTGCTGATGGGCTTTGAGGCCTCGAGCCTGCGCCGCTGGACCCTGTCGCGCGGTAACTGGCGCCAGCTCGATGTCGTCGTCGCCGATGACGAGGACACCGCCGAGCGGCGCTTCTTCGAGCGCTGGAGCCAGAAGCAGCGCGGCATCGTCAATGATCAATGGGCGGTCGATCGCGGTGGCCCGCCCCCGACCCGCAACGTGCCGGGTCAGCAATTCTCCAGCCCGCCGCCGCTGCCGGCGGGCGGCATCATCGGATTGTTTCCAGAACCGGGAGGGTCAAGATGAGCGTTGCCATCATCGATTACGGTTCCGGTAATCTGCATTCTGCCGCCAAGGCGTTCGAGCGCGCCGCGCGCAGCCTGGAGAATCCGCAAAAAGTCTTCGTTACCAGTGATCCGGACCAGGCCTATGGTGCCGACCGCCTGGTGCTGCCTGGCGTCGGTGCTTTCGCCGATTGCCGGCGCGGGCTCGATGCCGTGAACGGCATGGTCGAGGCGATCACCGAAGCTGTCAGGGTCAAGGCACGGCCGATGTTCGGCATCTGCGTCGGCATGCAGCTCTTCGCCACCCGCGGCAAGGAGCATGTCATCACCGAAGGACTGAACTGGATCGCCGGCGATGTCGAGAAGATCACGCCCCGCGACGAGAGCCTGAAGATCCCGCACATGGGCTGGAACACGCTCGATGTGCTGCGCGAGCACCCGGTGCTGAACAAGCTGCCGCTCGGCCCCAAGGGCCAGCACGCCTATTTCGTGCACTCCTATCACCTCAATCCCGCCAATGAGGCGGACGTGCTCGCGCGCGCCGATTACGGCGGGCCGGTCACCGCGATCGTCGCGAAGGACACCGCCGTGGGCACGCAATTTCACCCCGAGAAGAGCCAGCGTTTTGGCCTCGCCCTGATCTCGAACTTTTTGCGATGGAAGCCGTGATTCTCTTTCCTGCCATCGACCTCAAGAACGGCCAATGCGTGCGCCTCGAGCAAGGCGACATGGCGCGCGCGACCGTGTTCAATCTCGATCCCGCGGCGCAGGCGCAGAGCTTCGTGACGCAGGGCTTTGAATATCTGCACGTCGTCGATCTCGACGGCGCCTTTGCCGGCAAGCCGGTGAACGCGCAGGCGGTCGAGGCCATGCTTAACGCGATCAAGATTCCCGTGCAGCTCGGCGGCGGTATTCGCGATCTCGCCACCGTCGAAGCCTGGCTCGCCAAGGGCATCAGCCGCGTCATCATCGGCACTGCCGCCGTGCGCGATCCCGAACTGGTGAAGGCGGCGGCGAAGAAATTCCCCGGCCGCGTCGCGGTCGGGCTCGATGCCCGCGACGGCAAGGTCGCGGTCGAAGGCTGGGCCGAGACCTCGCAGGTGACCGCGCTGGAGATCGCGCAGCGTTTCGAGGACGCCGGCGTCGCAGCCATCATCTTCACCGATATCGCCCGCGACGGCTTGCTCAAGGGGCTGAACCTGGATGCGACCATCGCGCTGGCCGACGCCATCTCCATTCCGGTGATCGCCTCCGGTGGCCTCGCCTCGATCGAGGACGTTAAGGCGATGCTGACGCCGCGGGCATCGAGGCTCGCTGGCGCGATCGCCGGCCGTGCGCTCTACGACGGCAGGCTCGATCCCACGGCTGCCCTCGCCTTGATCCGCAACGCGCGCGCCGCTTAGGAGACGACAGATGTTCAAGGTGCGCGTGATCCCCTGCCTCGACGTCAAGGACGGCCGGGTCGTCAAGGGCGTCAACTTCGTCGACCTGCGCGATGCCGGCGATCCCGTCGAAGCGGCGATCGCCTATGACGCCGCGGGCGCCGACGAGCTCTGCTTTCTCGACATCACCGCGACCCACGAGAACCGAGGCATCATGCTGGACGTGGTCCGGCGCACGGCGGAGGCCTGCTTCATGCCGGTCACCGTCGGCGGCGGCGTGCGGACCATTGACCACATCAGGACGCTGCTGCGCTCCGGCGCCGACAAGGTCTCGATCAACAGCGCCGCGGTCTCGCGACGCGAATTCGTCAAGGAAGCTGCCGAGAAATTTGGCGAACAATGCGTGGTCGTCGCGATCGACGCCAAGCGCGTCAAGCGCCCGGGGGGCTCCGACCGCTGGGAGATTTTTACGCATGGCGGGCGCAACTCGACTGGCATCGATGCCATCGAATATGCCCAGGAGGTGGTGTCGCTCGGCGCCGGTGAAATCCTGCTCACCTCGATGGATCGCGACGGCACCAGGCAGGGCTTTGACATCCCGTTGACCCGGGCCATCGCCGACAGCATTCCTGTCCCCGTCATCGCCTCGGGCGGCGTCGGCAATCTCGATCATCTCGTCGACGGTATCCGCGACGGGCACGCGACCGCGGTGCTGGCCGCTTCGATCTTCCACTTCGGGGAATTCACCATCCGCGAAGCCAAGGAGCACATGGCCCGGTGCGGGCTGGCCATGCGCCTCGATGCCTGACGACTCCCATTCATAAAACTGCTACATAGCTGGCAGTGACCGGCTCACCAGCCGGTGCGTGTTCCGAGTATCCTGTATGCCGCGTTTCACGATCCACGACCTGGCTCAGACCATCGATGCCCGCGCGGCGTCCGGTGGCGAGGGCTCCTATACCCGCAAGCTCCTGGACAAGGGCGCGGAGCATTGCGCCAAGAAGTTCGGCGAGGAAGCAGTCGAAACCGTAATCGCAGCAGTCGAAAACGATCGCGCGCATCTGATCGCCGAAAGCGCCGACCTGCTCTACCACTTCCTTGTGTTGCTCAAGGCACGCGGCGTAAAGCTGGAAGAGGTCGAGGCGGCGCTGGACAAGCGGACGTCGATGTCTGGGTTGGAAGAGAAAGCGTCGCGCAAGGGCGACTAGCCAAGGTGGGAACGGTCATGGATATCCGCGCACCCGAGCAGATCTATAATCCCTACCGCATCTTCACGCGCGAGCAGTGGGCGCGATTGCGTGACGATACGCCGATGACGCTGGAGCCTGGCGAGTTCGATCGGCTGCGCTCGATGCACGACCGCCTCGACCTTCAGGAGGTCGAAGACATCTACCTGCCACTGTCGCGCCTGTTGTCGATCTATGTCGATGCCATGCAGCGCCTGTATTATGCGCAGCGTCAGTTCCTCAACATCCGCGACCGGAAGATGCCCTACATCATCGGCGTCGCCGGCTCGGTCGCGGTCGGAAAATCCACCACGGCCCGCGTGCTCCAGGCCCTGCTCGCGCGCTGGTCGCCGCGTCCGAAGGTCGACCTGATCACGACCGACGGCTTTCTGTATCCGAACGCCGTGCTCGAGCGCCAGGGCATCATGCAGAAGAAGGGTTTTCCGGAAAGCTACGATCTGCCGCTGCTGCTCGGCTTCCTCTCCGACATCAAGGCTGGCCGCCGCCGTGTGCGCGCACCGGTCTATTCGCATTTGACTTACGACATTGTGCCGAACCAATGGATCGAGATCGACCAGCCTGACATTCTGATCGTCGAGGGCGTCAATGTGCTGCAGACCGGCAAGTTGCCGCGCGACGGCAAGGCGGTGCCGGTCGTCTCCGACTTCTTCGATTTCTCGGTCTATATCGACGCCGATGAAGCGGCGCTGCGGCAGTGGTACATCAAGCGCTTCCTGGCGCTGCGCGATACCGCGTTCACCAATCCAAAATCCTACTTCCATCGCTACGCGCTGCTGTCGGATGAAGAGGCCACCGCCACCGCGATCGCCATCTGGGAGCGCACCAACCTCGCCAATCTCGAGGATAACATCCTGCCCACCCGCCCCCGCGCGACCCTGATCCTGAAGAAGGGCGCGGACCATGTGGTGGAGACCGTGGCGCTGCGGCGGCTGTAGTGGCTTCGTAGGATGGGTTAGCTCGTGGGGTGGGTTAGCGAAGCGTAACCCACCTCTTTCGTTTCCGCGGAGACGAACAGTGGTGGGTTACGCCTTCGGCTAACCGGCTAACCCACCCTGCGATTGTCACGACCGCCCTTCTCACATCGTCATTGCGAGCGAAGCGAAGCAATCCAGAATCTTTGCGCGGCGGGATTCTGGATTGCTTTGTCGCTTGCGCTCCTCGCAATGACAGTGGAGAGAGCTCGCTACACCGCCAGATGCCGCGACGCCGCGAGCCCCGCCAGCGCCTCCTCGAGCTTCTCGCGGTCGAGCGGCTTGATCAAGAACCCATCCATGCCCGCCTCGAAGCAGGCATAGCGATCCTCCACCAGCGTATTCGCCGTAAGCGCCAGGATCGGCGTGCGGCGGCCGCCTGCGCGGGCTTCATGCGCGCGGATGCGCTTGGTCGCCTCGATGCCGTCGAGCTGCGGCATCTGGATATCCATCAGCACGAGGTCATGGGGCGCGCCGGCAGATGCCGCGGCGAGCCAGGATTCCAGCGCGGCATCGCCATGAACCGCGATGACGACGCGGTGGCCGAGCTTGGTCAGCAGCGACCGCATCAAGAGCGCGTTGATCTCGTTGTCTTCCGCCACAAGAATCGAAAGGCCCTTCATCGGCGCTGCTGCTGTCTCCGCCGGTTCGACTGGCGGCTCAGGCGCGAGATCGGGCGACGTGACTTCCGGCGTCAGCGCCAGCCGCGCGGCGAGCGAGGCCGCACGCAGCGGCTTCACCAGATAGCCTGTGAAGGCGGGCGAGAGCTTTTCGTGGCGCGAGCTCGGCGTCAGCAGCACCAGCCGCTGCGTCGCATGCTTGCGGGCCACCTCCCCCAGGCGATCCGCTGCGGCCACGCCGAGTGCACGATCGATCAACACGGCATGCCATGAACGCTCCGGCAGCAGCGCTTCGGCGACCGCTGCGTCCGCGACCATGCAGGTCTGGCTGCCCCAGCGCTCCAGCCGCCGTGCGATCAGCGAGGCCTCGATGCCGTCGGCGACCAGGAGGATCGATTTGTTTGAAAGGTCGGGGCTTGGGAAGGCCGTCTGTCCCGCGCCGGCTTGCGACGGCGCAAGCGGGATCGCGACCTCGAAGGTCGAGCCCTTGCCCGGCTCGCTCTCCAGTGTGATGCGGCCGCCCATGCGCTTGACGATGCGCTCGCTGATGGCGAGGCCGAGCCCTGTGCCGCCATAGGTGCGCGCGACGCGTTCGTCCGCCTGCTCGAATTCACGGAAGATGCGCGACTGCGCTTCCGGCGCGATGCCGATGCCGGTGTCGCGCACCAGGAAGCTGATCTCGTTCGGCCAGATGCCGGGCTCGACGATCAGCGCGACGCCGCCGCTCGCGGTGAATTTGATGGCGTTGCCGGCAAGGTTGAGCAGCACCTGGCGCAGCCGTGCGGCGTCGCCAGCGACCTCGAGCGGCAGGCGCTCGTCGACATAGGCGGCGATCTCGAGATTTTTCGCCTGCGCGCGGGGCGCCAGCAGCTCGGTGATCTCCTCGATGAGGGTCGAGAGCGCGAAGGAACGTTGCTCGAGGTCGAGCTTGCCGGCCTCGATCTTGGAATAGTCGAGCAGCTCCTCGATCAGCGCCATCAAAGCCTCGCCCGAGGTCTTCACCGCCTTCGCATAGGTCGCCTGCTCCGGCGTCAACATGGTATCGAGCAGCAGCCCGCTCATGCCCATGATGCCGTTCAGCGGCGTGCGGATCTCGTGCGAGGCCATCGCGAGGAAGCGCGATTTGGCGCGGTTGGCGGCGTCGGCCTGGTCGCGCGCGTCCGACAGCGCGCGCTCGGTCTCGGTCCGGTCGGTGACGTCGCGCCCTACGCTCTGCAATTCGGCGGGCTGGCCGGCATCGAGGCGCACGAAGCCCTCGCGCCAGGCGATCCAGCGCGCGCCGAGATGCGTTGCGATCTTCTGGTCGTGGATGCGCGTGCCGCTGCTTTCGCGCGCGCTGTCGCCCTGCTCCAGCACGTCGAAATCGAAGCGGGTGCCGACCAGCGCGGCGCGCGCCTCGCCCGCCAGCGCGCAATAGGCGTCGTTGGCAAAGGTGATGCGGCCCTGATGGTCGCGCAGCACGATCAGATCGCCCTGCGACTCGAACAGGCTGCGGGCGCGTTCCTCGGCTTCCTTGAGTTCCCAATTGCGGTCGATCAGCGCCTCGTTATGCGCGGCCAGCTTGCGCAGGCGCTTGTTGACGAAGCGCAGCCGCATGCTCAGCGTCGCCAAGCCGAGGCAGGCGAGCGCGAACAGGAAGCTCGCACCGATCGCGAAAGCGTTCGGATCATAGCCGGAATGCTCGGCCCGGCTGCCGGTGATGAAGCCGTAGGCGGCGCCGAACGTCGCCGAGAAGATCACGAACGAGCGGATCGCGAAGGCGATCCTCGGATGACGGCGCCTGAAGCGGCGCATGCGCACCTTGATCCGGAACGTCCGACCCATCGCTACCGACCCCGACTCTTTCCGAAACCCTGTGATCGCCACCAGTGACGATGTCCCCGCCGGCGTTGCGAACAGTTTGAGGTTTGGAAGCCGCCTCCAAACAGGGTTGACGAGGCGTTAACGCCTCAGAGCGAGGCGGCCTGGAGGTGGCGGTGGCCGCCGCGGGCCCCGACGATCAATGCCGCGGCCTCGCGCGGCGAGAACGTCTTCGAGCGTACATAGATGCGGTAGTCAGCGGGCCCGTCGGGGGAGAGATAGATCACGGAACGGCCATCGCTCGGGTGCGCGGAGATCGCGACAAGGCGCGTCGCGGCGTTGGCCTCGCAGGCGCCCGGCTCATCGCTGGTGCCGTCGTCGACTACCGCAAAATCCGCGGCATCCGCGTTCTCGGTCATCTGGACCCGTACGGTGGCTTGTGTGGGATCTTCGGTGAAGGCAACCTGGATGCCGGCCGTCCAGAACAGGGATGTGAGCTCGACCGAGGTCTCGCCAAGGGCAATGCAGGGATGGGAGACCGACCGGATCTCGCTGCGGGCGAACACCGCAGCCGCCAAGAGGGGAACAACCGAGGCCAGGATCTTGAAACGCAACATGACACGCTACTCGCCAGGCCACGCGGGGGCACTTGCGGGCCTTATGGTTTGCAGAGCGTAAAGGAAACTCGTTACCGCCGGGTTGATACGCGAGGCTGTCACGCCATCTGGCGCACATCCTCCGCGAGTGCACGGTAGGACAGCGCCTCGGCGAGATGCAGCCGGCCGATCTTCTCGGCGCCGTCGAGGTCGGCGAGCGTACGCGCCACGCGCAGCACGCGGTGATAGCCGCGCGCCGACAGCCGCATGCTCTCGGCGGCATCGCGCAGCAGCTTCTGGCCCTGCGCGTCGGGCCTCGCGATCTCCTCCAGCACGGAGGCCGGCGCCTCGGCATTGGTGCGGACATGCGGCAGGCCGGCCGCCGCGTAGCGTGCGAGCTGGATGTCGCGCGCCGCGGCCACGCGCGCGGCGACTTCGGCGGAGCCTTCCGCCGACGGCGGCAGGATCAGATCGGCCGCGGTCACCGCCGGCACCTCAATGCGCAGATCGATGCGGTCCATCAGCGGACCCGAGATGCGCGTCTGATAGTCTGCCGTGCAGCGGTCGATGCGGCCACGCTTGCAGGTATAGCCCGGCTCGAACGCGTTGCCGCAACGGCAGGGATTCATCGCCGCGACCAGCATGAAGCGCGCCGGATACGTCACGCGATGATTGGCGCGGGACACCGCGACCTCACCGTTCTCCAAGGGCTGGCGCAGCGAATCCAGCACGCGCGGATCGAACTCGGGCAGCTCGTCGAGGAACAGGACGCCCTGATGCGCGAGCGAGATCTCGCCGGGCTTTGCGCGCACGCCGCCGCCGGTAAGCGCGGCCATGCTGGCGGAATGATGCGGCGAGCGGAACGGCCGCCGCGAGGTCAGCGCACCGCCCTGAATTTCGCCAGCGACGGAGGCGATCATCGAGACCTCCAGCAGCTCGCCCGGCGACAGCGGCGGCAGGATCGAGGGCAGGCGCGCCGCCAGCATCGATTTGCCCGCGCCGGGCGCGCCGATCATCAACAGGTGATGCCCGCCGGCGGCTGCGATCTCCAGCGCCCGCTTGGCGCTCTCCTGGCCCTTGATGTCGCGCAGGTCGAGCTTTGAAGCGGCCGTCTCATGCACCTTCGGTGAGGGCCGCGACAGCACCTGCGTGCCCTTGAAATGGTTGGCGATCTGGATCAGCGAACTTGCGGCAATGATCTGGATGTCCGGGCTCGCCCAGGCTGCCTCCGAGCCGCAGGCGGCCGGACAGATCAGCCCCTCCTCGCGCGCATTGGCGCCGATCGCGGCCGGCAACACGCCCGCAACGGGTGCGATCGAGCCGTCGAGGCCGAGCTCGCCAAGCACCGTAAAGCCCGTCAGTGCATCCGGCGGGATCGCCCCGATCGCCGCCATCAGCCCGAGCGCGATCGGCAGGTCGTAATGGCTGCCTTCCTTGGGCAGATCGGCGGGCGCAAGGTTGACGGTGATCCGCCGCGCCGGCAGCGCCAGGCCTGAGGCGATCAGCGCCGAGCGGACCCGCTCGCGGGCCTCCGACACGGCCTTGTCCGGGAGGCCGACGATGGCAAACGCCGGCAGGCCTGGTGCGACCTGCACCTGCACATCGACCGCGCGCGCCTCGATCCCCTCAAAGGCGACTGTAGAAACCCGCTGAACCATGCGCGCCCCAGACTGCTCCCTCGTACAATCGAGGGTAGCAGGACGCGGCGCGCCTGACAAGAACAATACAGGAACGATTTTGGCGACCCGGCAAGCCCTAACCAATCGTAAACGGGATGCGCACACTACGCCTCGAATGCGACCGGCTTCGCTCAGCACATTCCAACGAATGTTCGCTACGTTTAGAGCCGCGGGATGGGCCGTGATCTAACAAGTGAACAATCGAAATGCTTGTAAATCGCCGGAGAAGCGAACGTCGGGTGTGCAGTCGGCTCGCCAAGATTCATTTTGGCGCCGGCTCGCTGCCGAGGGACTGCACGATCACGGATATCTCCGATGGCGGCGTGAAAGTCGTGGCGGAGTTTCTGGAAGTGCCGCCGCAATTCACCATCATCTTTGCGCCCGACTATTCGCGCCAATGCCGCCTGCGCTGGCGTATCGGTTGCGAGTTCGGCGCCGAATTCGTCGACTAGGCCGCGACGAGGACGGCGCGTCCTTAACGGGAATTTAGGGTTAATCGGCAAAGCATCTCTGATCATTCGCCGACGGTAGATCAGAGTATGTCCAAGCGTTCGTCCCCTGCCTCTCCCCTGGCGAGATTCCTCCTTCCGGCGCTCTTGGTGCTGGTCCTCGGCGGCTGCCAGACCATGGGCCTCGAGGATGTGACCGGCGCGCTCGGCGGCCAGCCGGAAACCGCGAGCAAGGTCGACGCCAAACCGGACATGGACGCTCTGCGCGAGCGCTATCGCGCCAAGCCGAGCGATCCCAATGTTTCGCTCGAATACGGCAAGGCGCTACGCGAGACCGGCCAGCGCGCCCAGGCGGTTGCGGTGATGGAGCAGGCTGTGCTCGCCCATCCCAGCAACAAGGCGCTGCTCGCCGGCTACGGCCGTGCGCTCGCCGACAACGGCAATTTCCAACAGGCGTTCGATGTCCTGAGCCGCGCGCATACGCCCGAGGATCCCGACTGGCACATCCTGTCGGCGCAGGGCGCGGTGCTCGACCAGCTCGGCCGCAACGAGGAAGCGCAGCAATATTACGCGACCGCGCTCAAGATCGTGCCCGACGAGCCGTCGGTGCTGTCCAACCTCGGACTGTCCTACGTGCTTCAGAACAATCTGTCCAAGGCGGAGGAGACGCTGCGCCGCGCGCATGAGCGCAGTCCCGCCGATTCCCGCATCCGGACCAATCTTGCCTTCGTGCTGGGGCTGCAGGGAAAACAGTCCGAGGCCGAGGCCATCGTGAAAGCCGACCTGCCGCCGGCCGAAGCCGCAGCCAAGGTCACGGCGCTGCATCAGCTCCTGGCGAAGAAACAGCAGCGCGCCGACAACAAATAGCCCGCCGTCCCGTTCGGGTTACGACGCCTTGCGATGCGGCGCGGAGCTGCGCCCACCCCTGCCCTTCAGCTTCTTCAGCAGCGGTCCGAGCAGCGAGCGTTTCGGCTTCTTCACGTCGCCGCGCCCGGCTAATCGGTTGGCCATGTTCTGGAATAGCTCGGTGGTGCGGTGGTTCTTGGAGACCTCCGCGATCATCTGGCCGTTGTTTGCGGCGGCAGAGAACAGCTTCGAATCGAACGGAATCACCGCCATCGGCTGGCTTTCCATCGTCTTGGCGAATGCCTTGACCTCGATCTCCGCCCGCTTGGGCATGCCGACCTGGTTGATGCAGTAGAGCGGCGGCCGATCGTTGGGCCGCGCCGCCTTCAGCACGCTCAGCATGTTCTTGGTGTTGCGTAGATTGGCGAGATCGGGCTCGGCCACGATCAGGATGTCGTCGGCGCTGACGAGCGCGCGCCGGGTCCAGCCCGACCATTGATGGGGTACGTCGAGCACGATGCAAGGCGTGGTCATGCGCAGCGTGTCGAAGATCGCGTCGAACGCCTCCGCGCCGAAATCATAGACGCGGTCGAGCGTCGCCGGCGCAGCAAGCAGGCTGAGATGCTCGGTGCATTTGGCGAGCAGGCGCTCCATCAGCGCGGTATCGGGCCGCTCCTGCGACAGCACCGCGTTGGCGATGCCCTGGATCGGATCCTGATTGTAGTCGAGGCCGGCGGTGCCGAAGGCGAGGTCGAGATCGATCACGACGGAATCGAGCGCGAGGTCGCGCGCGATGGTCCAGGCCACGTTGTGCGCGACGGTGGATGCGCCGACGCCGCCCTTGGCGCCGACCACGGCGATGATGCGGCCGGTGATGATGGCTTCCGAGGCCGAGAACAGGCTGCAGATCGAACGCACCACGTCGATGGTCTCGACCGGCCCCAGCACATAGTCGTTGACGCCGCGGCGCACGAGCTCGCGATAGGGCGCTTCATCGTTCGGATTGCCGATCACGACCACGCGCGTGCCGGGATCGCAGACACCGGCGAGGTCGTCGAGCCCTTCGAGGATGTCGCGCGTGCCGTCGGATTCGATCACGATCACGTTCGGCGTCGGCATCGAGTCGTAGGCTTCGATCGCTGCGGCAAGGCCGCCGCTCTTGGCGGTGAGATGCGCCTTGGCGAGACGGCGATCCTGACCCGCCGCGGTCACCGCGGCGAGCGTCTGCTCGGTCTCGCAAAATGCCTGCACCGAAATGCGCGGAACCGGCGCAATGTGTTCCTCGGGGTGCCGCGGATCGTCCGCTTGGTCTTCGTGGCCGCTTGTCATTTGCCTGTGTCGCTGAGTTTGGCCTTGTCAGCCTCGGGATAACTAGTCGCGGTCGACGTACCCTTGCGGTAGCGGTCGAAGGCGATGTCGCGCCGTGCGGTATAGACCGGCGTCTCCGCCCGCGGCTGCTCGAGGTCGGCGGGGTTGTCGATCATCGCCGCGAGGTTGCGCTGGCTGGCGCAGCCCAGATTGAAGTACGGCCGATTCTCGTTGTAGTCGGGGTTGAGCAGAGACGGCCCCACGTCTTCCGGCCACAATCCGCATGGGCCTGCGACGGCGGCGATCCTGGAATAGCTCAGACGGATGGTCGGCAGCAGTCCGGGATCCTCGGGGCGGTAAGGGTGCTGGACGATGGCGCGCGACGGCACGCCGCCGGCCATCAGCACGGAATGAATCTCCTGATAGGTCGCCGCTGCGGGCCTTGCATTGGCGGTGTCGACCGGCACATCGACGACGACGGAGCCGGTGCCTTCCCGCACCCAGTCCCGCGCGATGCCGACGACATCGGCGTGCTGTGCGGCCGAGAGGCCGCCGCGAGCCTTGCCGACGAAGATCACGATCGAGCGCTTGCCTTCCTGCACCGCGATCGGATGACGCTGGCGATAGTCGGCCGGCACCGTCTGGGTGACGATCTCGCCGGTGGTATTGCACGCGCCCAGCATGACGGAAAGCCCCGTCAGCGCGACTGCGAGGCGCAGCCTGCCACTATGATCGGCCGCTGTGTTCGCCATCGATTTCCCCCTCTTGCCCTCGTCCCCAAGCTGTCGTCGTCGAGCCGCCCGCTCGTCTCAGTCGATGATGAAGCCGAAATCGCCCTGGTAGCCGCTGATGGGATCGGCGCGGCGCGCGATGCCATAGAGACGGTTCATGCGGCCGAGCAGCGCCGACTGCGCATCCGAGGCGGGTGCGAAGCCGTCGTCAGGCCGCGACAATTCCTTCTGCGCGACCGCGCGCACCACATAGGGCGTCACGATCACCATCAGTTCGGTCTCGTTGTTGACGTAGTCCTGGCTGCGGAACAGCGCGCCGAGGATCGGCACCTGGTCGACGCCGGGCAGGCCGTTGATGGCCTGCTTGGTCTGCTGCTGGATCAGGCCGGCCATCGCCATCGAGCCGCCCGAGGGAATCTCGAGCGTCGTCTCGGCACGGCGGGTCTGGATCGACGGGATGGTGATGGAGCTCGATGAGCCCGAGGAAAGCGCTTGCGTCACCGAGATTGCGTTCTGGCTCGACAGCTCCGACACTTCGGTCATCACCCGCAGGCTTATACGTCCTTCGCTGAGCACCACCGGCGTGAAGTTCAGCGAGATGCCGAACTTCTTGTAGGTGATCTGGGTGGTACAGACATGCGTGGTCGGATCGCAGGAATAGCCTGCGGGGATTGGAAATTCGCCGCCGGCGATGAAGGTCGCCGATTCACCCGAGATTGCCGTCAGGCTCGGCTCGGCCAGCGTGCGCATCACGCCGGCACTTTCCATCGCGCGCATCGTGGCGGTGACGGTGGCCACGCCCTTGGCGAGGCCGGCGACGCCGAGTCCGTTGTTGCTGACGAGCGGACCGCCGCTGACCGAGAAGGGGTTGGAATTGTTGAACTGCACGACGGCGGTGCCGGCGTTCAGGCTGGCGCTGAGATCGACGCCCATCTGCTTGACGATGTCGCGGCGCACCTCGCCGACGACGACCTTGAGCATCACCTGGTCGCGGCCGCGCACGACGATATTGTTGACGACCTTCTCCGAGCCGCCGACCAGCTTCGCGGCGACGTCGCCCGCCTGCTGGGCTTCGACCGGGCTCGACACCGAGCCGGTCAGCATCACGCTGTCGCCGACACCTTCGATCTGCACGCCCGGCAGCGACTGGCGCAGTGCGGCGCGCATGCCGTTGAGGTCGCGCTTCACCGCGATGTCATAGGAGGCGACCTGCTGGCCGTCGGCCGAGAAGAAAACGACGTTGGTCTGGCCGACTTGGCCGCCGATGATATAGGCGCGCTGTGCCGAGCGGATCACCGCATTGGCGATCTTGGGATCGGCCACCAGCACGTCCTTGACCTCACGCGGCAGGTCGATGACGACCGATTTGCCGACACCGAGCGACAGAAAGCGTGTCCGGGCCGGTGCGATCGTCGCGACCGGCGCGACGCCGAGATCGGGCGCTTGCATCGGCGCCTGGTCGCCGACCGGCGCGTCCGCGCCGCTTGCCCAGTTCGGGGCTGTGACGAGCCCCAGCACTAGCATTGCTCCCCTCCAGAACGCGCGTGCGCCATTCCCCCGAATGCGCATGCACGTCTGATCATCCCCGTAGTTCATCTTGGGTGTTCCCATCACTTCTGTGACGTTAATTGCCGCGCCGGCACGCCGTAGCGGATCACGCTGACGCCGCCGGGACGCTTGATTGCCTGGTCCTCGAGTGAGACCTCCGATGCGTTGGCGTCGACGATGCTCCGCAGCGCAAGCTGCAGCGTGCCGCCCTGGCGCGCGGCTGCGAGCGCGGCGGCCTGGTCGGGCCTGAGCTCGAGCGTCACGGTCTTGCCGACGACGGCGTTCTGGCCGTCCTTTTCTTTCGGCGCCTGATCGATCGCGAGCACGCGGATGTTGGTCAGGATGATCTCGGAGAGGATGAGGTCGTTGCCGTTGGTCTGGCCGTTGTTGCCGTTGGCGCCGTCGGGATTCTTCAGGCGCCGCGTCAGGATGATGTCGACGCGGTCGTTCGGCAGGATGAAGCCGCCGGCGCCAGTCTCGGCTGAAATTTCGGTGGAGACGGCGCGCATGCCCGTCGGCAGGATTGCGGCCATGAAGCCGGAGCCCTCGGCCTTCACCAGCTTCTGCTCGCGGATCGGCTCGCCCTGCATCAGCGGCACGCGCGCGATCGAACCTGCGATCTGGTTCTGCGCCTCGGGCCTGCTGTCGCGGCGGATGAAGGCGCCGCTCGCCGTCGCCGCCGGCCAGATCTGCCACTGCAGATCCTCGGGCTTCAAGGCTTGGCCAAGCTGGATGTCGGACTTGGCGACGAGGACCTCGACCGTCGGCAGCTTCTCAGCCACCGGGAGGGCCGGAGCGGGCTTGTTGTCGTAGCCGCTTGCCAGATACGCGGCGACGCCACCGGCGCCCAGCGCAATAACGAGAACGACTATGCGTGCGGTATTCATACGCTTCTACTCTTACGCGGGACACTCGAACCGCACGTGGCGGGTTCCCCCGCGTCGATGAGTAGGCAGTAAAAGTATAAGGGGTGTTGCGGGCCCGAATGTGATGGCCGGTCACGGTGCGGGTTTTGGGCGGATGGTGAACGCCGCGTTATTCAAGAGAGCCATGAACTCCGTAGATTCACGCACGGCAGCAGACGCTCGCAGATGCGGCGCGAGGCGTCATGGTGAATGGGTGGTTAGGGATTTGCGAAGTTCGAAGCCGCGTCGCCGAAGCGGGTGCAGGCAGCCACCTTACCGGTGTGTCGTCCTGGCGAAAGCCGGGACCCATAACCACAGGCAGTCGTGACTACAGGGACTCGCGGTTATCAATGCGCGTCAAACCACTCCCTGAAGTAATGGGTCCCCTGAGTTCACAAACGAAGTGCAACACTTCCAGCAGGGGGTGTTGCCATGGGGCGGACTTACGGACAGCTATCGTTGGACGACCGATGCGAGATTGCCAGACTTTCAGCCAATGGCAGCTCGATCCGGCAAATCGCGGCAGCTCTGGATCGCTCGCCATCAACGATCTCTCGGGAGCTGAAGCGCAACCGGGGCGTTCAGGTCGGCTACAAGCCAGGCTACGCCGAGCAACAGACGCGGGCGCGGCGCTGGAAAGGCTCTCGCCTCGAGCACGACGCCGGCCTGCGCGGCACGGTCTTGGCAGGCCTCAGCCGCGGCTGGTCCCCCGAGCAGGTCGCCGGCCGGCTCGCGCGCGAACGGGGGCGCAAGGTGATCTCTCACGAGAGCATCTATCGCTTCATCTATGCCCAGATCGCTCGAACCACGGACTTCGCCTGGCGGCGCTATCTGCCGCGCGGCAAGAGCAAGCGCGGCCGTCGTGGCAGGCGCGGCGGAAGCCCCGCAAGCTTCATCGAGGGCCGTGTTTCCTTGGATCAGCGCCCGATCGAGGCCGCCGATCGCAAGACCCACGGCCATTGGGAGGCCGACCTGATGATGTTCTCCAAATACGGTCAGGCGATCCTGGCCGTCCACGAGCGCACCTCCCGCCTCCTGGTCGGCGTCCGTCTCGAAAGCAAGCTCGCCTCCGGTGTCGCAGGCCACCTTGTGCGCCTGTTCAAAGCCCTGCCACGGCCGCTGCGGCGGACCGTCACCTTCGACAACGGCACCGAGTTCGCCGGTCACCTTTCCTTGCAGAGCCTCTTGATCAAGACCTTCTTCTGCGCCCCCCACGCGCCCTGGCAAAAGGGCGGTATCGAGAACGCCATCGGCCGGATGCGCCGCTTCATCCCGCGCAAGACCGACCTCGCAAAACTCCCAACCCGACGCCTCCGCCAGTCCATCGCCGCCTACAACAACACGCCGCGCAAATGTCTTGACTTCAGAACCCCGGCGGAGGCCTTCTCCCAACTGTTGCACTTCGAGTGTGAATCCACCTCCTGGCTTTCGCCAGGACGACATTGGGGAGTAGCGTGCGGCTTGCTGCTTGAAGCGTTACTTCTTCCGCTTCTGCTCGATCACGTCCCAGATCTTCGCCGCCACATCGGGGCCGCCGAGCCGCGCGATTGCGCGGATGCCGGTGGGCGAAGTCACGTTGATCTCGGTGAGCCGGTCGTTGATCACGTCGAGGCCGACGAACAAGAGGCCGCGTTCGCGCAGCGCCGGTCCGACCGTCTCGCAGATCTCGCGCTCGCGCGGGGTGAGGTCGGTCGCCTGCGCCGCGCCGCCTCGCACCATGTTGGAGCGAAGGTCATCGGCGGCCGGAACGCGGTTCACTGCGCCGGCAAACTCGCCATTGACCAGGATGATACGCTTGTCGCCGTGCTTCACCTCGGGGATGAACTGCTGAATCACCCAGGGCTCCTTGAAGGTCACCGAGAACATGTCGAACAGCGAGCCGAAGTTCATGTCCTGCGGCATCACGCGGAACACCGCCGCGCCGCCATGGCCGTGCAGCGGCTTCATCACCACGGCGCCATGCTGCTCGCGAAAGGCGTTGATCTCGTCGAGATCGCGCGAGATCAGTGTCGGCGGCATCAACTGCGGAAAATTCATCACGAACAGCTTTTCCGGCGCATTGCGCACGGAGGCGGGATCGTTGACGACCAGCGTCTTCGGATGGATGCCCTCCAGGAAATGCGTCGAGGTGATGTAAGCGAGGTCGAACGGCGGATCCTGGCGCAGCAACACCACGTCAAAGCCATTCAGCGCCTCGCGCTTGGGCTCGCCGAGGGTGAAGTGGTCACCGGGCTCGTCGCGCACGGTCAGGAGCTGGACCGGAGCCACCACCTCGGCGCCGACCATCGAGAGCTTGTCCGGCGTGTAATAGGACAGGCCATGGCCGCGCTTCTGCGCCTCCAGCAGCAGTGCGAAGGTGGAATCCCCGCGGACGTTGATGCGGGCGATGGGGTCCATCTGGACGGCGACGTTCAGTTTCATGGGCTGCCTTTCAGGTCGAGGCGTCGAATGCCGCCAACACATGGCGCGGAAGTCGTTTCGGCGCAATCAGCATGGCGTCGAATCGCAATTCGAATTCGGCATGCTCGGGATGCGCGGCCAGCCAGCCCTGTGCGGCATCGATGATGCGCTGCTGCTGGCGCGGCGTCACCGCGAAGGCGGCGTCATCCAGGCTCGCGCGGGCCTTGACCTCGACGAAGGCGACCAGATTGCGTCGTCGCGCCACGATGTCGATCTCGCCATGTGGTGTGCGGTAACGCTTGGCCAGGATCCGGTAGCCCTTTGCCATCAGATAGGCGGCGGCGCGACTCTCCGCGGAGATGCCGGTGCGGAACGCGGCGACGCGCTCGGGCGAGGCGACTTTTAGTTCCGTCGGCGTGGCACCATTGGTGTTCGCCCCCTCAGTCTTCGCCATCGTCGCCCCGCATATCCTTGCCCCGCAGATCCCTGGCGAGCTCGAGGGCGCGTGCATAGACCTCGCGGCGCGGCCGGCCCGATAGCCCGACCGCATGCGCCACTGCATCCTTGACGCTGTGCGTGGCGAGCTGCTCGCGCAGGAGGTCGTCGAGAGCATCCGCCGTCAGCACCTCGGCATCGGCGGCAGGCGGGCCGATCACCAGCACGAATTCGCCGCGCGTTTCGAGCGTGCCTGCCTCGCGCGCAAGCTCACGCAGCGGGGCGCGCGTGATCTCCTCGTGCAACTTGGTCAGTTCGCGACAGATTGCGGCTTCGCGGCCGCCCATGATCTCGGCGAGGTCCGCGAGCGTGTTCTGCACGCGGTTGCCGGATTCGAACATCACCAGCGTCGCATCGATGCGGGCGAGCTCGGTGAGCCGCGTGCGCCGGGCTACCGATTTGGCGGGCAGAAAGCCCTCGAAGAAGAAACGGTCCGTCGGCAAGGCCGCGACCGACAGCGCCGCCAGCACCGAGGACGGGCCGGGCAGGGCGTACACTGCGTGGCCCACGGCGCAGACCTCGCGCACCAGCTTGAAGCCGGGATCGGAGATCAGGGGCGTGCCTGCGTCGGAGACCAGCGCGACCGAGCCGCCTTGCGCCAGCGCCTCCAGGATTTTTGGGCGCGCAGCTTCCGCGTTGTGTTCGTGATAGGGCTTGAGCGGCGCGGCGATGGCGTAGCGCTCGGTCAGGCGCCGCGTGATGCGGGTGTCCTCGCAGGCGATCACATCGACACCGGCCAGGGTTTCGAGCGCCCGCAGCGTGATGTCGCCGAGATTGCCTATGGGGGTCGCGACCAGGTGCAGCCCGGGCGGCGCCTTTGGCGCGGCGAGGCGGTGGGCGTCGATAGAGAAACCGCGCGCGGCGGAGTCCACCGCACCTTCAGGCGTATTTATCGGGACCGGCTTTGCGCGCATAATGAGGTGAACTTAGGCATGATCCGAAGGGCTGGGAACCAGTCCTCCGAAAAAGATCGCGACTGAGACAGGACGGGAATGTGATCCGTGCAGGATCACATTCGAGAGGAACAAAGCGCTGGTGCCATATTCGCGGCGGAAATGCCGCCTTGATGCTGCGCGACGGACGGCGAACAGTTGGCCGAGACGGGGGATGAGCTGTGTTAGGCGTTTATTATCCTTTTGTTTTGGTTAACTAATTGTCGAGAATAT
This sequence comes from Bradyrhizobium sp. ISRA430, assembly GCF_029909975.1. Lineage (NCBI taxonomy): Bacteria > Pseudomonadati > Pseudomonadota > Alphaproteobacteria > Hyphomicrobiales > Nitrobacteraceae > Bradyrhizobium > Bradyrhizobium sp. ISRA430. Next base: position 5,445,696 of record NZ_CP094516.1, on the reverse strand, counting down.
ACAGAAATCCGTGGCCTCGGTCGCGGCAAGACTGGTTCTGACTGGGCGGCAAGCGGCCGGTCAAAAGAAGAGCTGCCATGGTGGGCCCGCGTTATCCCAAATTCTCTTCCGAAATGTCGGAGCAGTCTTCTATTCCAGGACCCCGGTTGCCGGGGGCGACCCGTCGGAGCGCGCTTGGCCTGTTGCTCGGCGCGCCCCTGCTGTCGGCCTGCACGGGCGTGCAGCAGAGCCTCAGCCAGTTCTCCAATCCGTCCAGCAGTTCGTCGCCTCCGGCTGGGCCCGCCGGCCCGCCACAGCAGGCCACGACCGCCGGCACCGGCGGGGTGAAGGTCGGCCTGATTCTGCCGCTCTCGGCCGCCGGCAATGCCGGGCTCGCCGCGCAATCCATGCGCAACGCCGCCGAGATGGCGCTGGCTGAGTTCCAGAACCCCAACATCCAGCTCCTGATCAAGGACGACAACGGTAGCCCGCAAGGCGCGCAACAGGGCGCGCAGCAGGCGGTCGAGGAAGGCGCCGAGATCATTCTGGGACCGCTGTTCGCGCAGTCGGTCCCGGCGGTGGCGCAGGTGGCGCGCGCCCGCGGCATCTCGGTGATCGCGTTCTCGACCGACTCCAGCATCGCCGGCCGCGGCGTGTATCTGCTCAGCTTCCTGCCGGAGTCCGACGTCAATCGCATCATCGAATATTCCGCGAGCATCGGAAAGCGTTCCGTCGCCGCGCTCGTGCCCGAGAATGCCTATGGCAATGTCGTCGAGGCGGCGTTGAAGGCGGCGGTGCCGCGGCGCGGCGGCCGTCTCGTTGCTTTCGAGAAATACGGCTCCGATCGCGCGACACCGGCGCGCAACGTGGCGCAGCAGCTCGGCAGTGCGGATGCGCTGTTCATTGCCGACGATGGCGATGCCGTCGTCGCGGTCGCGGATGCGCTGACCGCGGCCGGCGCCAACCTGCGCAACATCCAGCTTCTCGGCACCGGCCTCTGGGACAATCCGCGGGTCTATGCCAGCGCCGCGCTCCAGGGCGGCCTCTACGCCGCGCCGGATCCTGCGGGCTTCCGCGCCTTCTCTGGCCGGTACCGCACCAAATTCGGCGGCGAGCCGGTGCGCACCGCAACGCTCGCCTATGACGCGGTGGCCCTCGTCGCGGCGCTCGCGCGCACGCAAGGCACCACGCGCTTCTCGTCCGACGTGCTCACCAACCCCTCCGGCTTTGCCGGCATCGACGGCCTATTCCGCTTCCGCGCGGATGGCACGAATGAACGCGGGCTTGCGGTGATGAAGGTGACAACAGGCGGCGGCGTCGCGGTGGCGGGCTCGCCGAAGAGCTTTGGGGCTTAGCTCTCGCCGCGCATGTCGCTGCGCTCCCTCGCCCCGCTTGCGGGGAGAGGGTTGGGGTGAGGGGGAATCTCCACGAGGGCGGTGAGAGTTGGACTCGCGGAGAGTCCCCTCACCCGGAATCCGCGCTTCGCGCGAATTCCGGCCTCTCCCCGCAAGCGGGGCGAGGCGAACAGCCTACGCCGCCAGATCTGCGACCACTGCATCCAGCACGGGAAATCCGCTGCTCGTGACGCGCAGCCGCCCCGTTGCATCGACCGTGATCGCGCCTTCCTCGCGGAGCAGCGCGATGCGGCGGGGATCGAGCGGCCGGCCGGAGAGCGCGGTGTAGCGATCGGGGTCGATGCCTTCGGCGAGACGCAATCCCATCAGCAAAAATTCGTCGGCGCGCTCCTCGCTGTTGAGGAGGTCGTCGGTGACGACGCCGTGACCGGTGCCTTCAACCCGCATCAGCCAGGCTTCGGGACGCTTCTCGGTGGCCGTCGCGTGCCTGATGCCGTCGATGTCAATGCGGCCGTGGGCGCCGGGACCGATGCCGGCATATTCCTCGCCGCGCCAGTAGACGAGATTGTGCCGGCACTCCGCGCCACGCCGCGCATGGTTGGAGATCTCGTAGGCGGGCAGGCCGAGCTTGTCACAGGTCTCCTGCGTCACGTCATAGAGCGCGCGCGCGACCGCTTCGTCCGGCGTCTTCAATTTGCCGGCCTGGTGCAGGCCGAAGAAGGGCGTGCCTTCCTCGATCGTCAATTGATAGAGCGACAGATGCTCGGCCGCTTCATCGATGGCGTGGCGAAGCTCATCAGCCCACATCGCCGGCGTCTGGTCGGGGCGGGCGTAGATCAGGTCGAAGGAGTAGCGGTCGAACGAGCGGCGCGCGATAGCGACCGCATCGAGGGCCTCGCGTGCGCTGTGCAGGCGGCCCAGCGCTTTCAGCGAGGCATCGTCGAGCGCCTGCACGCCGAGCGAGACGCGGTTGACGCCGGCGGTACGATAGCCGGCGAAGCGTGTGGCTTCGACGCTGGTGGGGTTGGCTTCCAGGGTGACTTCAACGTCGCCCGCGACGTGCCAGTGCTTGCCGATCGCATCGAGCACAGCGCCGACCGTTGCCGGCTGCATGAGCGACGGCGTGCCGCCGCCGAGGAAGATCGAGGTGACCTCGCGGCCGGGCGCGCGCTCGGCGGTGGTCGCAATCTCGCGCGCGAAGGCCGCGGCGAAGCGCGCCTCGTCGATCGCGACGTGGCGAACGTGGCTGTTGAAATCGCAATAGGGGCACTTCGACAGACAGAACGGCCAGTGCACGTAGACGCCGAAGGCTTCCTTAGCGCGTCTCAAGGCAGATCTCCGCCAGTTTCACGAAAGCGCGGGCACGGTGCGACAGGCCAAGGCCGAGCGGCGGCACGCCGTGCTTTTCGATGCTGGTCATCTCGCCGAAGGTGCGGCTGTAGCCGTTGGGCAGGAACATTGGATCATAGCCAAAGCCGGCTGTGCCGCGCGGTGGCCACACCAGTGTGCCGTCGACGCGCGCTTCGACCTCCTCGAGATGACCGTCCGGCCAGGCGACGCAGAGCGCGGAGACGAAGTGTGCCGTGCGCTTGTCGGCCGTGGTCGCGCCGCGCTCCTGCAACAGGCGTTCGATCTGCGCCATCGCCGCGGTGAAGTCTTTGGTCGGACCGGCCCAGCGTGCGCTGTAAATGCCCGGCGCGCCATCGAGCGCGTCGACCACGATACCGGAATCGTCGGCGAAAGCCGGCAGCTTGGCCGCCCGCGCTGCGGCTATTGCCTTGATCGCGGCATTGCTGCGGAAATCGTGGCCGGTCTCGTCGGGCTCCGTGAGGCCGAGCTCACCGGCCGAGACCGCCTCGACACCGTGAGGCGCCAGGAGCTCGCGCATCTCGGCGAGCTTGCCGGGATTATGGGTCGCGATGACGAGCTTTCCGGTGATTCGGCGGTGCATGGCCTATTGACTACGCCACTGCCAGTTTCTGCAAGTCCACGAGGCGCGAGACGCCCTTGCGTGCCAGCGCCATCAGCGCCAGGAACTCGGTTTCCGTGAACGGCTCGCGTTCCGCGGTGCCCTGTACCTCGATGATGCGGCCATCGCCCGTCATGACGAAATTGGCGTCGGTCTCGGCCTCCGAATCCTCGGCATAGTCGAGGTCGAGAACCGGCGTGCCGTTGTAGATGCCGCAGGAAATCGCGGCGACGTTGTCGCGCAGCACATTCGCCTTGATCATGTTGCGCGCCTTCATCCAGTTGACGCAATCGGCGAGCGCGACCCAGGCGCCGGTAATCGACGCCGTACGCGTGCCGCCGTCGGCCTGGAGCACGTCGCAATCGACCGTGATCTGGCGCTCGCCGAGCGCTTCGAGGTCGATGATGGTGCGAAGCGAGCGGCCGATCAGGCGCTGGATCTCGACGGTGCGGCCGCTCTGCTTGCCGGCGGAGGCTTCGCGGCGGGTGCGCTCCAGCGTCGCTCGCGGCAGCATGCCGTATTCGGCGGTAACCCAGCCGCGGCCCTGGCCCTTCAGCCACGGTGGCAGGCGGTCCTCCAGCGTGGCGGTGACCAGCACATGGGTGTCGCCGAATCTCACGAGGCAGGAGCCTTCCGCATATTTGACCACGCCGCGCTCCAACGTCACGGGGCGCAACTCGTCGGGCGCACGGCGGCTTGGCCGCATGGGAAATCCTCCAAAACTCGCGGGAAAAGGCTGTTCGCGGTGCTTGTAGGAGCGGGAAGGGTGGGCGGCAAGGTTTTTTCGCCCCGATATCCGCCGCTCAACGCCGCGCTTGTCAGAACCATCAAGGATAGACAAATTACAAGTATCTGAGAGGAGTTAACGTCTGTGGCCCACCACGATCCGATCCATCTGATCGCGCCGCGCGCAGGCCTTGCCCAGCTCAACGAGCGTTCCCGCGACATCTTTCGTCAAATTGTCGAAAGCTACCTCGCGACCGGCGAGCCGGTTGGCTCGCGCAATATTTCGCGGCTGATCGCGGTTCCGCTGTCGCCGGCCTCCGTCCGCAATGTGATGGCCGATCTCGAACAGCTCGGCCTGATCTACGCCCCGCACACCTCCGCCGGCCGGCTGCCGACGGAACTCGGCCTGCGCTTCTTCGTCGACGCCCTGATGCAGGTCGGCGAGCTCAACGAGGCCGAACGGCAGTCGATCCAGAGCCAGCTTGCCTCCGTCGGCCAGGCCCAATCGGTCGAGGCGGCGCTGGACCAGGCGCTGACGCGGCTGTCGGGGCTCACCCGGGCCGCCGCGGTCGTGCTGACGCCGAAATCCAATGCGCGGCTGAAACACATCGAATTCGTCCGCCTGGAACCGGAGCGGGCGCTGGTGGTCCTGGTCGGCGAGGACGGCCAGGTCGAAAACCGCGTGCTGTCGCTGCCGCCCGGGGTTCCATCCTCGGCGCTCACCGAGGCCAGCAATTTCCTCAATGCGCGGATCCGGGGCCGGACGCTGGTGGAGGCGCGACTCGAGCTCGAGACCGCGTTGGGGCAGGCCCGCGCCGAGCTCGATCAACTGACGCAGAAGGTGATTTCGGCCGGTATCGCGAGCTGGTCCGGCGGCGAGAGCGAGGATCGCCAGCTCATCGTGCGCGGTCACGCCAATCTGCTTGAAGATCTGCATGCGCTGGAGGACCTTGAGCGCGTGCGCCTGTTGTTCGACGACCTCGAGACCAAGCGCGGTGTGATCGACCTTTTGGGCCGTGCCGAGACCGCCGAGGGCGTGCGGATCTTCATCGGAAGCGAGAACAAGCTGTTCTCGTTGTCCGGCTCGTCCACCATCATCTCACCCTATCGGGATGCCGCCGGCCACATCGTCGGCGTCTTGGGCGTGATCGGGCCGACGCGGCTGAATTATGCCCGCGTGATCCCGACCGTGGACTACGCCGCCCGCATCGTCAGCCGCCTGCTGGGTGGCTGACCCCGTTTTCGGCCGATCACGGGCGCTTGATTTTCGTGCTCCGAGGCACGATATCCCAGCCAACAAATCCCTAGAGATGAGTTCGAGACAGCAGCCGATGACCGATCAAGACCGGCAACCCGAAGACACGGCCACGCCGACCGGCGAGCCCGTGGTGTCGAAGCCCTATGTGATGCCCGACGATCCCGAGCCAGGCTCGGTCGAGACGTTGCAGAAGGAGGCGGCCGAGGTGCGCGACCGGATGCTGCGGACGCTGGCGGAGATGGAGAACCTGCGCAAGCGCACCACCAAGGAGGTCGCGGATGCCCGTCTCTATGGCATCACCGGCTTCGCCCGAGACGTGCTCGAGATTGCCGACAACCTCCAGCGCGCGCTCGATGCAGTTCCGGCCGAGGACCGCGCCAATGCCGATCCCGGCCTGAAATCGCTGATCGAGGGTGTCGAGCTCACCGAACGCTCGCTGCTCAATGCGCTCGAAAAACACGGCGTGAAGAAGTTCGATCCGCAGGGCCAGAAGTTCGACCCGAATTTCCAGCAAGCGATGTTCGAAGTGCCCGATCCGTCAGTGCCATCAGGCACGGTGGTGCAGGTCGTGCAGGCCGGCTACACGATTGGCGAACGCGTGCTGCGGCCGGCGCTGGTCGGTGTCGCCAAGGGCGGAGCCAAAGCCGCGCCCGCGGCTAACAACAACGAGCCAAATAGCGCGGTGTAAGCCGCGCTTCCCGTACGCGTACAGGCGCAGACCTTCATCCTGACGAGACGGCGCTTCGCGCCTCCTCACCATGAGGGTTGAGAGTGTTGCGCGATCTACGCGCTCACCGCGATATCGCTCGACTGAATCCGCTTCACGCCGGCCTTGGCCATGTCGGCCCAGGCTTTGGCGAGCGAGCCCTGCGTATCGATGCCGCGGCAGGCGTCCTCCACGACATAGACCTCGAAGCCCGCCTTGCGCGCGTCGAGGGCAGTCCAGGCGACGCAGAAATCGGTCGCCAGGCCTGCAACGAAGACGCGCTTGATCTTGCGCCCTTTGAGATAGCCGGCGAGTCCGGTCGAGGTCTTGCCGTCGGCCTCGAGGAAGGCCGAGTAGCTGTCGACCTCCTTGTGAAAGCCCTTGCGGATGATCAGCTCGGCGTGCGGGATCGAGAGGTCCTTCGAGAGCGCGGCGCCGTCGGTGCCCTGCACGCAATGATCCGGCCACAGCACCTGCTTGCCATAGGGCAGGTCGATGGTCTCGAACGGCTTCTTGCCGGAATGGACCGAGGCGAACGAGACGTGGCCGGGCGTGTGCCAGTCCTGCGTCATCACCACGTTGGCAAACGCCTTCGCGATCCTGTTGATGACCGGCACCACCTGCTCGCCTTCCTTCACGGCAAGGCTGCCGCCGGGCAGGAAGCAGTTCTGCACGTCGATGACGAGCAGCGCGGACGCCTCATCCGGCTTGATCGATGTCGCCGCCAAAGCCGGATGTGACGCGAGCGCCACAAGCGCCGTCGTCCCCAGCGCCGCCAAGATTTGCCGCCGATCCAGCATCGTTCGCCTCCCTCCAGGATGAACTCAACGAGGGAGAAGCGTAGTTCCGCCAATGCGCGAACAGAAGCCCGAAAATGCAGCCGGTTCTGTCCAGCGCTTGAGCTTGCCGGCCCTGAAATCCTAGCCCTTCGGCTGGATGCCGTCACGCACGGCGCGGAAGCGGGTGAAGGCGCTCGACCACTGATCGCGCGGGGCGCTGGCGATGATGCGCAGCGAGGTGCTGCCGCCGAAGCGGATCCACTGCACTACCGTTACGGGGGTCTTGTCCTTGCCGCTGACGCCGTCGATCCGGGTCTCAAAGCCCTGCTGGCCGTTGATCCGGATCGGCTCGGACATGGTGACGCGCGATTCGCGCACGCCGGGGATCTGGAGCGCTGCTTCCTGGGCGAAGCGGGCGCGATCGTCGGCCTGCTGCGGCGTCGCGCCGATCAAGCCGAGGATCATGAACGGCTTCGGCTCGAGGCCGGAGCTCTCATCGCCATCGGCGAGGATGATGCTGACCCCGGGCGCCAGCGTGCGGATATTCTTGAAGTCGGCGAGATCGGTGATCTTGAACGGCATCAGCGCGATCTGCTCGTCGATCGACACCTCCCTGCGGGTGACGGCGCTCGCAAACATCTGCCGCACTGCCTCGTCCGTGTAGATCTTGGTGGCGTTTTCCGGGATCTGCACGGCGACATAGCCGGAGAAGCCGGCGCCCGGCACGATCATTGAATAGCGCTTCACCGGGGTATCGCCGGCCTTACCGCTCTCGGTGGTGAAATAGGCAAGGCCCGCGGGCGTCTCGATCTTGTCCTGCTTGACGCCGCCGGTACCCGCAGGATTGGCGTTGAAGGCGCTCACGACCTCGCCATAGGCCTCTGGCGGCAGCTCGGTGATCAGCACCTTGACGCTGCCGTCCTCGTTCTCGAAGCCCGGAAAGGTCTTGGCCTTGTTGAGGCCGATCAACGGCACCATGCCGAGGCGCAGTCCGGGCGGAAACACGGCATCGGCGGCAATGGCCGGAAGCGCCGAGGCGACGAGAAAAGCGAGCGCGGCGAGGGGACGAATGAGCTTCATGGGCACTCTACTTGGTTCACATTGAGGCCGTTCGATGGTGGGCGACCGGGCCCCTTTGTCGCGTCAGGCCGCCTCGATGGCGAGCAGGTCCCGCGGCCCGCCTTTTAGCGGGTTTGGCCTTCCGGCAACAGGGCCGGACGACAGCCTGCCCCGAGGGCAGGACCTGTTAATAATTCCTCACCTGCAAGGCCGGTGGCACCCGGATATGATCTTCCAAAACCCAATGTTTTCACGGCCGAAACTTGCGTTCGGTCCTTGCGGGCCCCTCCCCCCCTCCTATATGAGCCTCAACCATCGCAATATCGCGGATGTTTGATCTTAGGGGGTTTTGGATCGGGTGCCTTCTGGGCCCAACCAACCTGCCGCAATAAAGAAGGATATCAGGACCATGGGAAAGGTCATTGGCATCGACCTCGGCACGACGAACTCGTGCGTCGCCGTAATGGACGGCAAGAACGCCAAAGTTATCGAGAATTCGGAAGGCATGCGCACGACGCCTTCGATCGTCGCGGTCACGGATGACGGCGAGCGACTCGTCGGCCAGCCTGCGAAGCGCCAGGCCGTCACCAATCCAGAGCGCACCTTCTTCGCAGTGAAGCGCCTTATCGGCCGCCGCTACGACGACCCGATGGTCGAGAAGGACAAGAAGCTCGTTCCGTACAAGATCGTCAAAGCTTCCAACGGCGACGCCTGGGTCGAGGCTGACGGTCAGACCTATTCGCCTTCGCAGGTCTCGGCGTTCATCTTGCAGAAGATGAAGGAGACCGCGGAAGCCCATCTCGGCCAGAAGGTCGACCAGGCCGTCATCACCGTTCCCGCCTACTTCAACGACGCCCAGCGCCAGGCGACCAAGGACGCCGGCAAGATCGCGGGCCTTGAAGTGCTGCGCATCATCAACGAGCCGACCGCGGCTGCGCTCGCCTACGGTCTGGACAAGACCAAGGCCGGCACGATCGCCGTGTACGACCTCGGCGGCGGCACGTTCGATATCTCCATTCTCGAAATCGGCGACGGCGTGTTCGAGGTGAAGTCGACCAACGGCGACACCTTCCTCGGCGGCGAAGATTTTGACATGCGCCTCGTGGGCTATCTGGCCGACGAGTTCCAGAAGGAGCAGGGCATCAACCTGCGCAACGACAAGCTCGCGCTGCAGCGCCTGAAGGAGGCCGCTGAAAAGGCCAAGATCGAGCTGTCGTCGACGACGCAGACCGAGATCAACCTGCCCTTCATCACAGCGGACCAGACCGGCCCGAAGCATCTGACGATGAAGCTCACCCGCGCCAAGTTCGAGGCGCTGGTGGACGACCTCATCCAGAAGACGGTCGAGCCCTGCCGCAAGGCGCTGAAGGATGCCGGCGTCACCGCCGGTGAGATCGGCGAAGTGGTTCTGGTCGGCGGCATGTCGCGCATGCCGAAGGTTCAGGAAGTCGTGAAGCAGTTGTTCGGCAAGGAGCCGCACAAGGGCGTGAACCCGGACGAAGTCGTGGCGATCGGTGCCGCGATCCAGGCCGGCGTGCTCCAGGGCGACGTCAAGGACGTGCTGCTGCTCGACGTGACCCCGCTGTCGTTGGGCATCGAGACGCTCGGCGGCGTGTTCACCCGAATCATCGACCGCAACACCACGATCCCGACCAAGAAGAGCCAGGTGTTCTCGACCGCCGAGGACAACCAGAACGCGGTCACCATCCGCGTCTTCCAGGGCGAGCGTGAAATGGCGGCCGACAACAAGATGCTCGGTCAGTTCGACCTGATGGGCATTCCGCCGGCCCCGCGCGGCATGCCGCAGATCGAGGTGACGTTCGACATCGATGCCAACGGCATCGTCAACGTCTCGGCCAAGGACAAGGCAACCGGCAAGGAGCAGCAGATCCGCATCCAGGCCTCCGGCGGCCTGTCGGAAGCCGACATCGACAAGATGGTCAAGGACGCCGAAGCCAACGCTGCGGCCGACAAGCAGCGCCGCGAGGCCGTCGACGCCAAGAACCATGCCGATGCGCTGGTGCACTCCACCGAGAAGGCGCTGGCCGAGCACGGTTCGAAGGTCGGCGAGAGCGAGCGCAGGGCGATCGAGGATGCCGTCAGCGATCTCAAGGAAGCGCTGAAGGGCAACGATGCCGAGGCGATCAAGGCCAAGACCAACACGCTGGCCCAGGCCTCGATGAAGCTTGGCGAGGCCATGTACAAGCAGCAGGCCGAGGCCGACGCGGCCAAGGACGCTGCGAAGGACGACGTGGTCGACGCGGAATTCACCGAAGTCGACGACGACAAGAACAACAAGAAGTCCGCCTGAAGCCCTTAGAGGGTCATCATGCGGACGGCTTGGACCCCACACGCTCTACCAGCCTCCCCCCTCAGGGGGGAGGCTTTCGTGTCGGGACGGGCGGGGCGCCTCCCCGTTACGATCAATCAATTCCCAGCCGTTATCCTGAACACCGCCGTGCTGCCCTCTGCCGCAAGGCGGAAGGCTGCCTATATTGTCGCGTGGCGACGCTGTTTCGCTCCGACTTGAATCGCGATTGGATAGACCGAGTCCGACATGTCCACCAAGCGCTGCTACTACGAAACCCTCGAAGTCGAACGCGACGCTGACGAGTCCAAGCTGAAATCGTCGTTCCGCAAGCTGGCGATGAAATTCCATCCCGACCGCAATCCCGGGGATGAGACGAGCGAAGTCCGGTTCAAGGAGATCAACGAGGCCTACGAGGTCCTCAAGGACAAGGACAAGCGCGCCGCCTATGACCGTTACGGTCATGCCGCCTTCGAGCAGGGCGGCTTCGGCGGTGGTGGTGCCGGCTTCGGCGCGGGCTTTGCGTCCTCTTTCTCCGACATTTTCGAGGATTTGTTCGGCATGGCCGGACAGCGCGGCCGCGGTGGCCGCGAACGTGGCGCCGACCTCCGCTACAACATGGAGATCACGCTCGAGGAAGCTTTCGGCGGCAAGACGGCGCAGATCGAGATCCCGGTCTCCGTCACCTGCGAGGCCTGCTCGGGCACCGGCGCGAAGGCCGGCACCAAGCCCAAGACCTGCTCGACCTGCGGTGGCGCCGGACGCGTGCGCCAGTCGCAGGGCTTCTTCACGCTCGAGCGCACCTGTCCCGGTTGTCAGGGCCGTGGTCAGATGATCGAGGATGCCTGCCCGTCCTGCGCGGGCCAGGGCCGGGTCACGCGCGAGCGGACGTTGTCGGTCAACATTCCCCAGGGCGTCGAGGACGGCACCCGGATCAGGCTCGCCGGTGAAGGCGAGGCCGGCGTTCGCGGCGGCCCGCCCGGCGACCTCTACATCTTCCTGTCGCTGGCCCAGCACCAGTTCTTCCAGCGCGACGGCGCCGACCTGCATTGCCGCGTGCCGATCTCGATGGTGACCGCCGCTCTTGGCGGCGAATTCGAGGTCCCGACCATCGACAAGGGGAAGACCAAGGTGAAGGTCCCGGCCGGGACCCAGTCCGGCCGCCGATTCCGCATTGCATCAAAAGGCATGCCGGTGCTGCGCTCGCGCCAGATGGGCGACATGTACGTCCAGGTCGTGGTCGAAACCCCGCAGAACCTCACCAAGAAGCAGCAGGAATTGCTGGCCGAGTTCGAGAAGCTCTCTTCCGGTGCGACCCATCCGGAATCGGTGGGTTTCTTCGCCAAGGTCAAGGACTTCTTCGGCAATCGAGCGAATTGACTCGGCTTGACCGTACCGCCCGCGGCCTATACGTCTTTATGACCATTTTCTGACACGCCGCGGCGACGCGGTCCCGTCCGGTCCTGACATGCCATTGCAATCGTCCGCGCGTGCGTTGAAGAAGCCCCGTCTCGACGACGAGGTTCGTTTTCTCCGATCGTGGATCGAAAAGCCGCTGCATATGGGTGCGGTGATGCCTTCGGGTAAGCTGCTGGCCCGGACCATGGCCCATTACGTCGACGTCGATTCAGACGGACCGGTGGTCGAGCTCGGGCCAGGCACCGGCGCCATCACTTCGGCGCTGATCGAGCGCGGCGTCGATCCGAAGCGTCTCGTCCTCGTCGAATATAATCCCGGCTTCTGCGCGCTGCTGCGCGACCGCTATCCGCAGGCCAAGGTCGTCCAGGGCGACGCCTATCGCCTGCGTGACACGCTCTGGAATGTGCTGAGCACGCCGGCTTCCGCGGTCGTCTCCGGCCTGCCGCTGGTGACCAAACCGATGCTGACGCGGCTGCGGCTCATTCGCGACGCCTTCACGGCGTTGGCGCCCGGCGCGCCCTTCGTGCAATTCACCTACGCGGTTGTGCCGCCGATTCCGAAATCGCTCCCCGGCGTGTCCACAGAGGCCTCGGAACGGATCTGGATGAACCTTCCGCCGGCCCGCGTCTGGGTGTATCGCAAGGATTAATTCCGCCGGCTTTCCTCTATGCGCGGCGGGCTCGTTTCGCCGAACGCGTTTGATTGGATGCCCGCACCCAAGATCCTCGTCATTCCCGGCTCGCTGCGCACCGGCTCGCACAACGCGAAACTGGCGGCGGTTGCGGCTTACGAATTCGCCCAGGCCGGCGTCGACGTCACCCGCATCTCGCTCGCCGATTTTCCGCTGCCGATCTACGATGGCGAGTCAGGGGTGCCCAAGCACGCGATCAATCTCAAGCGCATGATCGGCGCACACCAGGGCGTTCTGATCGTCACGCCCGAATACAATGCCTCGGTGCCTCCGCTGCTCAAGAACGCGATCGACTGGGTCAGCCGCGTGCAGGATCCGCACGAGGCGCGCGGCGACGTATTCCGCCATCGGGTGTTTGCGCTTGCCGGTGCTTCGCAGAGCCGGCTCGGCGCGTCCCGCGCGCTTGGGGCGTTGCGGCTGATCCTGACCTCCTGCCACGCCAATGTGATCGCCGGCCAGCTCGCGCTCGCCTTTGCCGACCAGGCCTATGACGATATGGACAGGCTGAAGAACCAGTCCGACATCGACGCGCTGAAGGAGATGGTGCGGCAGTTGATCGACGTTTCCCAACGCATGATGTGAGGTGACATGACGCCTGCTGAAATCGCCCCCAAGGACCGCTTGATCGTCGCGCTCGATTTGCCGAGCCTTGAGCTTGCGGAGGCGATGGTCAATCGGCTCGGCGACAGCGTCACCTTTTACAAGATCGGCTATCGGCTCGCTTATGCTGGTGGTCTGCCGCTGGTCGGCAAGCTCGCCGACAGGGGCAAGAAGGTCTTCCTCGATCTCAAGCTGCACGATATCGGCAACACGGTGATGCAGGGCGTCGAGAGCATCACCAGGTTAGGAGCGACCTTCCTCACCGTGCACGCCTATCCGCAGACCATGAAGGGCGCCGTCGAAGGCCGCCGCAACTCGAGCCTGAAGATCCTCGCCGTCACGGTGCTGACCTCTTACAACGAGGACGATCTGCACGCCGCCGGCTACCGGCTCGGCGTCTCCGAGCTGGTCGAAGCGCGCGCCCAGCAGGCGCAGGTGCTCGGCATCGACGGTCTCATCTGCTCGCCGGAGGAAGTGGGCAGCCTGCGCAAGATCGTCGGCCACCAGATGAACCTCGTCACTCCCGGCATCAGGCCGGCAGGCTCGGCGACCGGCGACCAGAAGCGCATCATGACGCCGGGGCGCGCGATTGCCGCGGGCGCCGACTATCTCGTCGTCGGGCGGCCGGTGGTGGAGGCCGCTGATCCGAAGGCAACGGCCGATGCAATCCAGGCCGAGATTGCGCAAGCACTCGGCTAGAGCATGATCCGGATCCGAAGGATCGCTTTAGCGAAGCGTGTAACGGCTTTCCGACAAGATCATGCTCAGATCGACAGCCACAACAGGGAGAAGAACAATGGCAAAGGGCTACTGGATCGGACGCGTCGACGTGCACAATGACGAGGGCTACAAGCCCTACGCCGTCGCCAACGGCCCGATCTTCAAGAAATTTGGCGGCCGCTTCGTCGTCCGTGCCGGCAGGTTCACCACCGTCGAAGGCCAGAGCCGCACCCGCAACGTGGTGATCGAATTCCCGGACTACGAGACCGCGATCGCCTGCTACAACTCGCCGGAATATCAGGCCAACATCAAGGTGCGCCAGCCGCACTCCCTCGCCGACCTCATCATCATCGAGGGCTACGACGGCCCGCAGCCCTAGGGCGGCGCTATCGTCATGGCCGGGCTTGTCCCTGCCATCCACGTCTTCTTGCCCACGTACGGCTCTTTGTGGATGCCCGGGACAAGCCCGGGCATGACGGGTCCATGACCCTCGGTTGCCGGAACTCCATCCCGCCGCTACAACGGCCCCGAAGAGGATCACACCATGTCCGACATGCGCTTGATTGTTGCAGGAGCCGGCGGCCGGATGGGTCGCGCGTTGACGCGGGCGATTGCCGAAACCAAAGGCGCGGTGCTGGTCGGCGCGCTGGAAGCGCCGGGCTCGGAACTGCTCGGCAAGGACGCCGGCGTGCTCGCAGGGCTGCCGGCCAATGGCATACAACTCTCCGCCGACCTCTGGGCGATGTCGAAGGATGCCGACGGCATCCTCGATTTCACTGTGCCGGCGGCGACCATCGCCAATGTCGCGATCGCGGCCGAGCGCGGCCTCGTGCATGTCATCGGCACGACCGGGCTTTCGGCCTCCGACAACGCCGTGATCAAGAGCGTCACCAACCGCGCCGTCGTCGTGCAGTCCGGCAATATGAGCCTGGGCGTCAATTTGCTCGCTGCCGTGGTCAAGCGTGTCGCCAAGGCGCTCGACGAAACCTTCGACATCGAGATTGTCGAAACCCATCATCGCATGAAGGTCGATGCGCCCTCGGGCACGGCGCTGATGCTGGGCCAAGCCGCTGCGGCCGGCCGCGGCATCTCGCTCGATAAGCATTCGGCACGTGGCCGCGACGGCATCACCGGTGCACGGCGTCCCGGCGACATCGGCTTTGCCTCCTTGCGTGGCGGCACCGCGGCGGGCGACCACAGCGTCAGCTTTCTTGGAGCCTTCGAGCGCCTGACGCTGTCGCATCATGCCGAAGACCGCATGCTGTTCGCCCATGGCGCGCTGAGAGCAGCACTCTGGGCGCACGGCAAGAAGCCGGGGCACTACTCGATGGCCGACGTGCTGGGTCTTGCCGACATCTGAACGAAGATAAGTAACGGAAAGCAGTCAATGAGCGAACGTCTCCTCGTGCTCGTGCGCCACGGCCAGAGCGAATGGAATCTGAAGAACCTGTTCACGGGGTGGAAGGATCCCGATCTCACCGAGCAGGGTGTGGCGGAAGCCAGGGAAGCGGGTCGCAAGCTGAAGGCGCAGGGGCTCGTCTTCGACGTTGCCTTCACCTCGGTGCTGACCCGCGCGCAGCACACGCTCGACCTCATCCTCGGCGAGCTCGGCCAGGAAGGCCTGCCCACAGCCAAGGATCTCGCGCTGAACGAGCGCGACTATGGCGATCTCTCCGGCCTCAACAAGGACGACGCGCGCAAGAAATGGGGCGAGGAACAAGTGCACATCTGGCGCCGCTCCTACGACGTGTCGCCGCCCGGCGGCGAAAGCCTGAAGGACACGCTGGCGCGCGCGCTGCCCTATTACGTGCAGGAGATTCTGCCCGCCGTGCTCAACGGCAAGCGCACGCTGGTCGCCGCCCACGGCAACTCGCTGCGCGCGCTGATCATGGTGCTGGAGAAGCTTTCGCCCGAGGGCATCCTGAAGCGCGAGCTCGCCACCGGCGTGCCGATCATCTACCGCCTCAACGCGGATTCGACGGTGGCATCGAAGCTGGACCTGGCGGGGTAAGCTCGATAGCGTGAGGTGCGGTTAGGTCGCGCCAAACATTCAGCGTCGTCCCGGCGAAGGCCGGGACCCATAACCCCAGGAAGAAGTTTAGCGAAGACTTGCAGTTATCCTGTCTTCGCGTCGGACTTATACAGTCTGCCGCCGATAGAGCGCGCGGTATGGGTCCCGGCCTTCGCCGGGACGACGATGTGGATCTACTGCACCCCAAGCCGCCCGGCTTCCCAGCCCAGCATCGCCTGCTTGCGGGTGATGCCCCAGTGATAGCCGGTGAGCGTACCGCCCTTGCCGAGCGCGCGGTGGCAGGGCACGACGAACGAGACCGGGTTCTTGCCGACGGCGGCGCCGACGGCGCGCGAGGCCTTCGGATTGTTGATGTTGCAGGCGATGTCGGAATAGGACACCGCGCGCCCCATCGGGATCTTGAGCAGCGTCTCCCACACCCGCACCTCGAAATCGGTGCCGATCAGCACGACGCGAAGCGGCTGGTCGGGTCGCCAGAGGTTTGGGTCGAAGATGCGCTGGGCGAGTGGCGCCGTGCCTTCGTGATCCTCGACGTAAGTTGCCTTCGGCCAGCGCCGGGTCATATCGGCAAGCGCGATGTTCTCTTCACCGGGATCGGCGAAAGCGAGGCCCGACAATCCCCGCTCGGTCGCGATCACGATCGCGGTGCCGAAGGGGGAGGGATGGAAGCCATAGCGCAACGTCAGGCCCGCGCCGCCATTCTTCCATTCGCCCGGCGACATCGCCTCATGGGTGACGAAGAGGTCGTGCAGCCGGCCGGGCCCCGACAGACCGGAATCGAGTGCCGCGTCGAGGATGCTCGCGGAATCCCGGAGCAGGCTCTTGGCATGGTCGAGGGTGAGCGCCTGCATGAAGGCCTTCGGCGTGATCGAGGCCCAGCGGCGGAACAGATGGTGCAGTTCATCCGGCGTGACCCCCGCGGCATCCGCCATCGCCTCGATGGTTGGCTGTGCGCGCCAGTTCTCCGAAATGAAGGCGATCGCCCGGCGCACCGAATCATAGTCGCGTAGTGCGGCGTTCTGGGAGCCTGGCCTGGCCAGGCGCTGGTCATGTATGGCGAGTGTCATCATGACCGGAAATGTAGGAGAGCGGACCGCTTGAAACCACCCGATTTCCGACTCGCAAATCAGGTGACCGGATTGTAGGTCAGGCCGCGCCTGGCCGCGTTCAGCGCCTGGATTAAGGCCTTGGCGAAGCTTGCCTTTTCCTCGGGTCCGAGGAACCCGCCGATGGACAGGCAGCGGCCCCGCGAGATCAGATAGAGGTGTTCGAGGCCGTACTCCTCATCGACATCCTGGTCGAGGCGGACCCAGAGCGGGTTGAACACCCATTCGGCGACATCGCCGCGATGGCTGACGCGCCGCACGCGCAATTCCGACGGCGTGACGACGATCTCCTCGCTCGCCCGCGCGCTGCGGAAATTGACCTTGAACGCCCACCAGATCACCAGCACGTCGAGGCCGAAGAAGCCGAGCACCGGCCATGCGCCCATCATCAGAAAGACGATGCCGGTCGCAAAACTGACGACGCTCAAGAACAGCATCACGGCGAGAAAGCCGGTGCGGTTAAGCGAGCGATGCGGGGTCAGCAACGCGGAAAAGATCAGCGGCTCGCTCTCGCGCTCAATTTCGTTGCCTGTGCTCATCGTCTCTCAGTATATCCCGATCATGGCGAAAATCACCCGCAAGCCGGCTCCGCGCAAACCGGCCGTGCCGAAGAAAAAGGCAAAAAAAGCCACTGGCGGGCCAAAGCGGCCTGCGAAGTCCTCGCTCAAAGCCACCAAAACCAAACCTGCAAAGCCCTGGACGCCGGCGGAGATCCATGAGGTCTTCAGCCGTTTCCGCAAGGCCAATCCTGAGCCGAAGGGGGAGCTGGAGCACCTCAATCCCTTTACGCTGCTCGTGGCCGTCGTGCTGTCGGCGCAGGCGACCGACGCCGGAGTCAACAAGGCGACACGGGAATTGTTCAAGGTCGCCGACAGCCCGCAGAAGATGCTCGACCTCGGCGAGGAACGCTTGCGCGACTACATCAAGAGCGTCGGGCTCTACCGCACCAAGGCCAAGAATGTGATCGCGCTGTCGGCAAAGCTGCTGGCGGAGTTCGGCGGCGAAGTGCCGCGCACGCGCGCCGGGATTGAGTCGCTGCCCGGCGCGGGCCGCAAGACCGCCAATGTCGTGCTCAACATGGCCTTTGGCGAGCACACCATGGCGGTCGACACCCATGTCTTCCGCGTCGGCAACCGCACCGGGCTTGCGCGCGGCAAGACGCCGCTCGAGGTCGAGCTCGGTCTCGAAAAGGTGATCCCGGCGGAGTTCATGTTGCATGCGCATCATTGGTTGATCCTGCACGGCCGCTATACTTGCCTCGCGCGCAAGCCGCGCTGCGAGGTGTGCCTGATCAACGATCTCTGCCGCTGGCCGGAGAAGACGGTCTGAGTCGCCGTCACCGCATCGAGCGCGCCGGCTCGATCAGCTCGGGCCGCGACCCCGACAGCCGCTTGTGCATGTGGACCATGAAGGCCATGCCGAAGATCGGCGTCGCCAGATTGACCACCGGGATCGAGACGAAGGCCGCGATGATCAGGCCGGCGGCGAAGATGGTCGACGCGTTGTCGCGCCGCATCGCCTTGGCTTCCTCCGGTGACCGGAAGCGCATCGCCGCGAGCTCGAAATATTCGCGTCCGAGCAGCCAGGCGGTGGCGAGAAAGAAGATCAAGAAGCCGGCACCGGCCAGGAACACGAAGGGCAGCACTATCAGATAGACCAGAATCGTGAGCAGCGCGGTCTTGATGCCCTCGTGGATCGCGAGCGTGAACGGCAGCGCGACGCCGGGACGCTCGGCGGGATAATGCTCGCGCTCGACATGGTCGGCGACGTCGTCGACGAACAGGCTCGCCACCAGCGAGGTGATCGCAGGCATCAAGAGAATGCCGCCGAACACGACGCCGAGGCCAGCGGCAATCGAGACAATCCAGGACAACACCTCGAGCGCAGAGTGCCAGCCGGGGCCGAGCAGCCCTTCGAGCCAGACCTCGCCATAGGTCGCAAACCAGCTCAATAGCCGCTGCAAGCCGATCGCCAGCACGGTGATCAGCACCAGGGCAACGCCGATCGAGCGCCACAGGATCGAGCGCATCGGCGGCGAGATCATTTGCGACAGCGCCTTGACGGCGGCATCCAGCATGGGAGTACCTCTCACGAAACCACCCGCGAGAGGTAGACACGAGAAGCTGCTTCGGCAAGGGATGCTGATCCGTCGCCGCCTGCGGCGTAAAGCGCGATCGAGCCGGAACGGGACGAGCCAAGTGGCGGCTACGCCGCGTCGAGCGGCTTGCCGCGCACGTTCGGACCGAACAACGCCATCGCGATCACCACGATCAGCATCGCCGCAGTGATCAGGCCGAACACGCCGATGACGCCGCCCTCCTTCAGCATGTAGGCGACGATGAAGCCCGAGAATGTCGCGCTGAGCCGGCTCATCGAATAGACGAGACCGGAGGCGCGCGCCCGGATCTGCGTCGGGAACACTTCGGTCTGATAGGCATGGTAGGCGTAGGACATCGTCGTATTGCAGGCCGTCAGCAACACGCCGCAGACGATCAGCAGCGCCGGCGCGCTGAGCTGCGCGAACGCCATGCCGAAGACGATGATGGCGATGCAGGCGCCCGCGATGATCCAGCGCCGCTCGAATTTGTCGGCAAAGCTAGCGGCCAATAGCGGCGCGATCGGATAGGCGAAGGCGACGATGAAGGAATATTGCAGGCTCTTGGTGACGGTGATGCCCTTCTCGACCAGCAGCGTCGGCACCCAGTTGGCGAACCCGTAGAAGCCGAAGGCCTGACAGAGGTTGAACACCATGAACAGCACGACGAGCGAGAGGTAAGGCGGACGAAACAGATCGGCGAAGCCCACCGCCGCAACCGGCGGCGTCGCGGAGTGTGCCGGGATGGTGCCTGGACGCGATGCGGTCCTACTCCCGGCTGCCGCCTCCAGCGTCGCCAGGACGCGGAAGGCCTCCTCGTTGCGGCCATGCCGCGCCAGCCAGAGCGGGCTTTCGGGCAGGAACAGCCGCAGCACCCAGATGATCATGCTGGCAGCCGCGCCAATCAGCACCACCCAGCGCCAGCCGTCGACCCCATAGGGCGTGAGCGGCACCAGCCACCAGGCCAGAAAGGCGACGACGGGCACCGCGATGAACATGATCGCCTGGTTCACCGCAAAGGCGCGCCCGCGCATCCAGCTCGGCACGAGTTCGGTGATGTAGGCATCGATGGTGATGACCTCGACGCCAATGCCGATGCCCGCAAGGAAGCGCCAGAACAGGAGGCCTTCAGAGGAGGTCTGGCACGCCATGATGACGGACGCCGCGGAATAGCCGAGCAGCGCATAGGTGAAGATCGCGCGCCGTCCGAAGCGGTCGGCGAGGAAGCCGAGGAAGAAGGTGCCGACGAACAGGCCGGCAAAGGTCGCGGCGACGAAGGCGCCGATGCCGGAGAAGCCGAAGAAAGCCTGCGTCGTCGTGGTCAATAGCCCGCTGCGGCCCAGGCCCGGCGCGATATAGCCGGTCAGGAACAGGTCGTAGATCTCGAAGCAGCCGCCGAGCGAAAGCAGGATGATGAGGCGCCAGACGTAGGCGGAGGCCGGCATGGCTTCCAGCCGTCGCGAGATCTCGTCCGGCGCTGCGGCTGCCGTGTCGAGCTCAAAGCCGGTGTCGATGCCCACGACGCTCATGATGTCCTCCCCGTGAAGCGCGCGCATCTCGCGGCGCCGGTCCCGGTGGCTTTCTTGCCGAAGCTCTGCCGGGTCGCGCCATGTTGGCGGCGGCTGGCCAGAAATCCAGACGAACATATCGATGGAAGCGTTCGAGAAACGCGAACTCGTGTGTTCTTCGCCTCTCCCCGCAAGCGGGGAGAGGCCGGAATTTACGACGGCAAATTCCGGGTGAGGGGACTCTCCACGAGTCCATTTGCTACCGTCTTTGCGAAGGCAGCCCCTCACCCCAACCCTCTCCCCGTAAGAACGGGGAGAGGGAGCGCATCGTCTCCGCGGCGACAGTCTTCCTTCAGCCCAACAGCTTCGCCTGCCAGTGCCCGCCGCGCACCTGCTCGGCGATCAGCTTGAGCATCAGGCGCCGCATCTCTTCCATGACATAGGTCATCGGCCGGTTGCGCAGGCGGCAGAGATAGAGCGTTCGGGTCAGCTTCGGCTCGATCACCTCGCGCGCGACCAGGCGGCGCGCCGCAAGCTGTTCCTGCGCGAACAATTTGGTCGCGATGGTGCATCCGAGACCCGCAACCAGCGCGCCGGTCATGCCGCTGATCGAGTTGGCGTGCAGGATGGCGCCGGCTTCGAGCCGCTTGAGCAGCACCGGATCATCCAGCAAGGCTCGGGCCGAGAGGCCGTGGCGCAGTAGGATCAGCGGCAGCCGGCTCAATTCCTCGAACCTGATCGGAAGCTTGGCCTTGCCTACCAGCTTCGTCGTGCCGACCAGGAACATCTGCTCCTCGAGCACCGGCTCGGTGATCAGGTCCTTTTCCGACGGCGGGTTGTAGACCAGCGCGAGATCGACGTCGGAGGCCATCAGATGCATCAGCGTCGCGCCTGACAGGCTCTCGGTGAGCGACAGCTTCAGCTTCGGATAGTCGGCGAGCACGGTGCGCATCAAGGGCACCCCGATCGCCTTGACGCCGGAATTCGCCATGCCGATCGAGATTTCGCCCGCGATTACGCGCGCGCCCTGGCGCACCTCGGTCTCGGCCTCTGCCATCGCGCGCAGGATGATGCGGGCGTGCTCGTAGAGCCGCTCTCCGGCAGCGGTCGGTTCCATGCCGCGCGACTTGCGCTCGAACAAGGGCGCCGCAAACTCGGCTTCGAGATTGGAGATATGATGGCTCAGCGCCGACTGCGCGACATTGACCGGGTCGGCCGCGCGCGACAGGTTCCGCTGCTCATAGACAGCGATGAAATAGCGGAGCTGGCGCGAATCCATATCAGGTCGGGGTCAGCGTTCGAAAACCGTGAAGAGAGTCTTCGACAGATTATATTTTTCAGAAGGCTTGTGAAGGCCTAGGCTGCCTGCCCAGCGAACAGGGAGTGGCGCATGGAGAGGGAAGGATCAGCGGCCGGACTGCCGCTGGCAGGCGTGCGCGTCATCGAGATGACCCACATGGTCATGGGTCCGACCTGCGGCATGATCCTCGCGCAATTGGGCGCCGAGGTGATCAAGGTCGAGCCGCCGGCCGGCGACAAGACCCGCAGCTTGGGGGGCATGGGCACCTCCTTCTTTCCGCTGTTCAATCGCGGCAAGCGCAGTGTCGTACTCGATTTCGAGAAGGCGGAGGATCGCGACACCATGCACCGCCTGCTCGCGACCGCCGACGTGTTCCTGGAAAATTTCCGCGACGGTCTGCTCGAAAAGCAGGGGCTCGACGCAGACGAGTTGCGCCGCCGCCATCCACATCTGATCGTCGCGGGCCACAAGGGCTTTCTGTCCGGCCCTTACGAGCATCGCCCGGCGCTCGACGAGGTCGTGCAGATGATGTCAGGCCTCGCCGCGATGACCGGCACGCGCGAGAAACCGCAGCGCGTCGGCTCGTCCGCCAACGACATCATGGGTGGCATGTTCGGCGTGATCGCGATTCTCGCGGCGCTCTATCAGAAGCGCGCGGGCAAGCGCGACGGCGCCGACATCCGCATCGGCCTGTTCGAGAACTGCCTGTTCCTGGTGGCCCAACACATGGTCGAATACGAGATGACCGGCAACAAGCCGCGCTCGATGCCGGAGCGCGAGCACGCCTGGCCGATCTACGACATCTTCGATGCCGCCGGTGGCGAGCGCATTTTCATCGGTGTCGTCACCGAAGGCCATTGGCAAAGCTTTTGCCGCGAGTTTGGTCTCACCGAGTTCCTCGATGACCCCGCCTTGCGGACCACGACCGACCGCATCCTGGCGCGCGCACGGATCATTCCGCGCGTTGCCGAGGTGATCGCGCAGCGGAGCGTGGCGGAGCTGTCGCAAAAGCTCGATGCGCTCAACATCTGCTTCTCGCCGATCAATCGCCCTGAGGATCTCTTCGCCGATCCTCACGTGTTGCGGCCGGGCGGGCTCGTCAACAACGCCAATACCGACGGACAGCCATTCCGTGTGCCGGCGCTGCCGATCGAGTGGAACGGCCGCAACCTCGGCGAAGGCTTGAAGGTCGCGCCGCTCGGCGCCGACACGTCGGCCGTTCGTGCCGAGATCGACAATGAAGACACCACGTCGAAAGCCGCAGGGAGGCGCGCATGAGCCGCATTCAGGAGATTTATCCCTCGGGTCGCGTCAGCCTGCGCGAGGTGGGTCTGCGCGACGGGCTTCAGCTCGTGAAAAAGTTTCCCTCAACCGAAGCCAAGCAGCGCTGGGTACGCGAGGAATATGCTGCCGGCGCGCGGCATTTCGAAGTCGGCTCGTTCCTGCCCGCAAAGACCTTTCCGCAGTTCGTCGATGTTCGCGATGTGATCGCGACGGTGGCGAGCCTGCGCGGCGCCCATGGCGTCGCGCTCACGCTCAATGAGCGCGGGGTCAATGACGCCCTTGAATCCGGCGTCGGCGAGATCGCCTCGGTTGTTTCGGCGACCGAGGAGCACAGCCTGGCCAACGCGCATCGCTCGCGCGAGTCCGCAATCGCGAACGTCAGGCGCCTCTGCGAAATGCGCGACGCCAGCCAGCACAAGCCGCTCGTCAATGCGGCAATCTCGATGGCGCTGGGCTGCTCGATCACCGGCCCGGTCGATCCTGTCGAGGTGCTGCGGCTGGTCGACAAATGCCTCGAGGCAGGCGTCGATTTCGTCGGGATCGCCGACACCGTCGGCTATGCCGGGCCGAAGCAGGTGGCCGAGCTGACGCGCGCCGCGGTGAAGCTCGCCGGGTCGAAGCCGATCTGCATCCATCTCCACGACACCCGCGGCATGGGCATCGCCAACGCCGCGGCCGCGCTCGACGAAGGCGTTCGCATCCTCGACGGCTCGCTCGGCGGCCTTGGCGGCTGTCCCTTCGCGCCCGGTGCGACCGGCAATGTCGTGTTCGAAGACCTCGCGTTTCTCTGCGAAAGCAAGGGTTTTGTCACCGGGATCGATCTGGAGAAGCTGATCGCCGTGCGCAAGATCCTGCGCGAGGAAATGCCGAACGAGCCGCTCTATGGCGGTGTCGCGAGGGCGGGCCTGCCGTGCGGGAGCGCAGCGAAAGCGGCCTAGGGGCCCACTCCTGCGCTGCTCTCCCTTCTCCCCTTGTGGGAGAAGGTGGCGCGCGTAGCGCGCCGGATGAGGGGTTCTCTCCGCGAGTTCAGATCTAGAGTGAGACTCTCGGCGAGAGACCCCTCACCCGTCTCGCCGCTATGCGGCGAGCCACCCTCTCCCACAAGGGTAGAGGGCAAGCACCGCACGCGCGTCGACTACTCATGCCGATGCGCATGCTTTCGCGCCCTCGCCTGCCTTCCTTCCCCCGTCGGGATCATCACCACGCGGCCATAGCGAACGCCGCGTTCGGCGATGATGTGGTCGGCGAAATGCCGGACTTCACCGGCGTCGCCGCGTAGCGCCGTCATCTCCATGCAGTTGTTGTCGTCGAGATGGACGTGCAGCGTCGCCAGCGCGAGATCGTGATGGCCGTGGAATTCCTGCACCAGGCGCTTTGAGAGATCGCGGGCGGCATGATCGTAGACATAGACGAGCCCGGCAACGCACGGGCCGGTCTGCGCGGTACCTTCGCTGCTCTGCTGCAGCCCGGCGCGCGCAAGGTCGCGGATGATCTCGGAGCGGTTCTGGTAGCCGCGCGCTTCCGCTGCGGCATCGATCTCCGCCAAGAGATCATCTTCGATCGTGATCGTAATTCGCTGCATCAGACTCCTCCCTCGCGTGGCGCCGCTCGCGGCCGTTTTACACGGATTCCGCGGCGCTCACAGTCGCGTCGCGCGCAGGCGCAACGCATTGCCCACGACGCTCACCGAGGACAGCGCCATCGCCGCCGCCGCGATGATCGGCGACAGCAGGATGCCGAAAGCCGGATAGAGGATGCCGGCCGCGATCGGAATGCCGGCGGCGTTGTAGATGAAGGCGAAGAACAGGTTCTGGCGGATGTTGCGCATCGTTGCCTGCGACAGCTTTCGCGCACGCACGATGCCGGTGAGGTCGCCCTTGAGCAGGGTGACGCCGGCGCTCTCCATCGCCACGTCGGTGCCGGTGCCCATGGCGATGCCGACCTCGGCGGCCGCCAGTGCCGGTGCGTCGTTGACGCCGTCGCCGGCCATCGCGACGCTGCGGCCGCTCGTCTGCAGCTTTGCGACCACCGCGCTCTTCTGATCCGGCAGGACCTCTGCTTCCACCTCAGTGATGCCGAGCCTGCGCGCGACCGCCTCCGCGGTGGTACGGTTGTCGCCGGTCAGCATGATCACCTTGATGCCTTCGGCCGCGAGCGCCCTCAGCGCGTCCGGCGTCGACGCCTTGACTGGATCGGCGATCGCGAGCAGCCCGGCGACTGTGCCGTCGACGGCCATGTTGATCGCGGTGGCGCCATCCAGGCGCAGGCGCTCGGCCTCGGCATCGAGCTGCTTGGTGTCGATCCCGGTCGAGGCAAAGTACCTTGCATTCCCGAGCACGATGGTCTTGCCGTCGGCCTTGCCGGTCGCGCCCTTGCCGGTCGGCGAATCGAACGCGTCGACCTGGCTGAGCGCGAGCTGCTTCTCCTTGGCCGCGCGGACGATCGCGTCGGCCAGCGGGTGCTCGCTGGCGCGCTCGACGCTGGCCGCGAGGCGAAGGATCTCGTCCTCCGCAAACCCTGCCGCCGGGACGATCGCGACCACCTTGGGCCTGCCTTCCGTCAGCGTGCCGGTCTTGTCGACCACCAGCGTATCGATCTTCTCCATCCGCTCCAGCGCTTCGGCGTTCTTGATCAAAACACCGGCCTGCGCGCCGCGACCGACGCCGACCATGATCGACATCGGGGTCGCGAGCCCCAGCGCGCAGGGGCAGGCTATGATCAGCACGCTGACCGCGGCGACGAGGCCGAAAGCAAGCCGCGGCTCCGGTCCGAACCAGGCCCAGGCCGCGAACGCGATGATTGCGACGAGAATGACCGTCGGTACGAACCAGCCTGCCACCTGGTCGGCGAGCCGCTGGATCGGCGCCCGCGAACGCTGCGCGTCGGCGACCATCTGCACGATCTGCGACAGCAGCGTTTCGCGCCCGACCTTGTCGGCACGCATGATGAAGCCGCCCGATTGGTTGAGCGTGCCGGCGATCACGTTTGCGCCGGCCTCCTTGGTGACCGGCATGGATTCGCCGGTGACGAGGGATTCATCGAGCGAGGAGCGGCCTTCGAGGATGATGCCGTCGACCGGCACCTTCTCGCCGGGACGGACGCGCAAGCGGTCGCCGGCATGCAGCGCCTCGATCTCGACCTCGTGCTCGCTGCCGTCGGCATCGATGCGACGCGCGGTCTTCGGCGCAAGCTGCAACAGCGCCTTGATCGCGCCCGACGTCGCATCCCGGGCGCGTAGCTCCAGCACCTGGCCGAGCAGCACCAGCACCGTGATGACCGCGGCCGCCTCGAAATAGACGGCGACGGCGCCCTCATGGCCGCGGAAAGTGTCGGGGAAGAGGTTGGGCGCGATGGTGCCGATCAGGCTGTAGACATAGGCGACGCCCGTGCCCATCGCGATCAGCGTGAACATGTTCAAATTGCGCGTGATCAGCGACTGCCAGCCGCGCACCAGGAACGGCCAGCCGGCCCAAAGCACCACCGGCGTAGCAAAGACGAGCTGGATCCAGTTCGACAGCGTCGGATCGATCCAGTTGTGCGGACCGGCGAGATGGCCGCCCATCTCCAGCACCACCGCCGGCAGCGCCAGCGCGCCGCCGATCCAGAATCGCCGCGTCATGTCGGCAAGCTCCGGATTGGGACCGGTATCGAGGCTCGTGACCTCCGGTTCGAGCGCCATGCCGCAGATCGGGCAGCTTCCAGGTCCGACCTGGCGGATCTCAGGGTGCATCGGGCAAGTGTAGATCGTGCCCGCAGGCATTTCGGGCTCGGGCGCCTTTTCCTTGGCGAGATATTTGGCGGGATCGGCGGCGAACTTGGCGCGGCAACCGGCCGAGCAGAAATGGAAGGTCTCGCCCTGATGTTCGAAGCGATGCTTCGAGGTCGCGGGATTGACCGTCATGCCGCAGACGGGATCGCGAACCTTCTCGTCCCCACCATCGCTGTGGTGATGATGATGGGCGTGACCGGCAGGATCGACATGTCCGCCGCAGCATGAGGATGCGGCAGGCCTGGTGGCCGGCGGAGCCGCCTTCGCGGAGCACCCGCATCCGGAACCGCCTTCCGCGTCGTGATGATGCTTGTGTTCGGCGTTGTTCATTGCTGTGCTCCGGCCTTGCAACCTATACCCGGTAGGGGTATTTAGACCCTATGCGCAAGGACATCAAGGCATCTGTCGGAAAACGTCTCGGCCGGATCGAGGGCCAGGTTCGCGGCCTGTCGAAAATGGTCGAGGACGACCGTTACTGCATCGATATCGTCACGCAGATCTCGGCGGTGCGCGCGGCGCTGCGCCGGGTCGAGGAAGAGATATTGAAGGATCACGTCGCCCATTGCGTCGAGCACGCGATCGCGAGCGGCGACAAGGCAGATCAGCGCGAGAAGATCGCGGAGCTGATGGCGGTGATCGGAAGGGCGGAGCGGTAGGTTTTCGCATTCGCCGTCATTGCGAGCGCAGCGAAACAATCCAGAATCTTTTTCCGTGGTGATAGTCTGGATTGCTTCGCTACGCTCGCAATGACGGAGGAGAGCAAGCAACATATCTCCCCCACGTCGTCCCGGCGAAGGCCGGGACCTCCGCGCGAACGCTTGCGCTCGTCGCGATTATCCCAGGGAGGAGTTTGACGAAGACTCGTCGTTCGGTACTCCTACCGCCCAAACTCGATAGATCATGCGGTATGGGTCCTGGCTTTCGCCAGGACGACGCGGGCTGGCGTTCACGCCGCCACCTTGCGCGCGCGTCTGCGGCGCCTCGAACGGTACATCGCGATCTTCTTCAGCAACCGCTCGGACGCCGTTATGCGCTCGACAATCTTTTGCGGCGTGTGCAGGCACCTCGCCTGTCATCACTTCTTCAGCCGGAATTTCAACCGGCGCTTCTTCGTCAATCGCCTCAGGAACGAGCGGCGGCGCACTGATCGCTTCTGGAAACACACTGAACGTGCCCGCCACCTCCTCGAGCGGCTTTTGCTTGTCGGCCCAGTGCAGGGCTGTGTAGTCGAAGCCGTGCACGATGGTGGGTTTGACGACTTCGAAATAGGGCGAGATGTCGAAGTCGCGGGGCATGTAGAGCGAGGAGTCGCGGATATGCAGGATCTCGCGGCGGGCTGCGCGGCTGCCGGCTTTGGTGATCTTCGGCAGGATCGGATAGCGCACTGCGTCGAAGGCCTGTGCGATCAGGGCCGAGCAGATGATTTTGGTCGGATCGCCCGAGCCGAGCGCGATCATGCGGCGCCGCCAGCGCTGCGGCACCGGCAGCGGAATCAGGAAGCGCATCAGGTCGACGATGTTCTTGGTGTCGTAGCCGAAGCCGATGCGGTTGATCGCGTAACGGCAGACCGTGGTGCGGTCCTCATAGGACAGCCCGACCGGACGGCAGACGCGGGTATGATAGGGGAAATATTTCGACAGCGGCGCAGAGGTGACGCCTTCGCCGATATTGGCCTCGATCAGCACATGCGGCTCGCCGCTGGGCTCAACGGCGCCCTCGATCGGACCAACATATAGCGCGGCATGCGACCAGGTCGACTGCGTCAGATACTTGATGATGCCGGAGATGCGATTGTTGCCCTCGACGAGCAGCACGTCGCCCTGCTGGATGACGCCGCGCAGGTGCTCGGGGTCGCTCGGCGTGAACGGCTCGTAGCCCGGCACCTCCTTGGAGAGGTACGCGGCAATCAGCTTGCCGACTGAGTCTAGGACGGTCCCCATGTCGAACTCCCCCCACGGCCTTTTCCGGCCGTCTTTTTCCCTTCTCTATCATGGTCGAAACGTGTTGCAATTCGGTTCATCGTTCCGTGAGCTCAAGCACGATTGATTCACCATGATGGTTGCCGCGCAACATCAGATACGGCAAGGTTCGCTAGCTGTTCCCGTTACGCGCAAGTCCCCGGAAACCATGACATGATGATCACGCGCCGCAGCTTCCTATCGGCGTCGGCGGCCTTTGCCGCAACGCCGGTCCTGCGCGCAATGGCCGCGCCTCTGCCACGCGAGGCTGACATTGTCGTGATCGGCGCGGGGGTCGCCGGCATCGCTGCGGCCCGGCGGATCATGGCGACGGGCCGCAAGGTGGTGGTGGTCGAAGCGGCATCCCGGATCGGAGGCCGCTGCATCACCGATAGTACGACGTTCGGCGTGCCGTTCGACCGTGGCGCACGCTGGATGCACAATCCCGAGACCAACCCGATGATCCGCCTGGCGCGCGGCGTCGGGCTCGACGTGTCGCCTGCGCCTGTCAGTCAGAAGATGCGCATCGGCCGCCGCAATGCGCGCGCTGGCGAGACCGAGGAGTTTCTGGCGGCGCTGGTGCGCGCCAATCGCGCGATCGACGAGGCATCGCGCGGCAAGCTGGATACCTCCTGCGCTGCCGTACTGCCAAAAGATCTCGGCGATTGGGCGGGTGCTACCGAGTTCCTGTTGGGCGCGAGTTTCGCCGGCAAGGATCTCAAGGAACTCTCGGCCATCGACAAGGCACGCGCGCAGGACCGCAACGCGGCGATCGCCTGCCGCCAGGGCCTGGGCACGCTGATCAGCAAGCTCGGCGAACAGGTGCCGGTCGCGTTATCGACGCCGGCAAGCCGGATGGCGTGGAGCAATCGCGACGTCAGCGTCGAGACCCCCGCGGGCAAGATCACGGCGCGCGCCGCCATCATCACCGTCTCGACCAACGTGCTGAGCGCGGGAGCAATCAAGTTCGCGCCCGACATCCCGAAGCGGACGCTCGATGCCGCGGCCAAGCTCGGGCTCGGCAGCTACGATCACATCATGCTGGAATTGCCGGGCAATCCGCTCGGGCTCGCGCGCGACGACATTCTCATCGAGCAGAGCAATTCGACGCGCACGGCGCTCATGTTCGCCAATATCGGCGGCTCCTCGCTGTGTTCGATCGATGTTGGCGGCTCCTTCGGCCGCGATCTTTCCGAACAGGGCGAGCAGGCCATGGCGGCCTTTGCCCGGGAATGGATCACAAAGCTGTTCGGCGGCGAAGCGTCTGCAGCGATCAAGAAGACCAGCGCGACGCGCTGGAATGCCTCGCCCTTCGTGATGGGCGCGATGTCGGCCGCCTCGCCCGGCGGCCAGCTCTCGCGAAAGGTCCTCGCCGAGCCGATCGGCTGTATGTTCCTCGCGGGCGAGGCGACCCACGAGACCCTGTGGGGCACGGTCGATGGCGCCTGGGACAGCGGCGAGCGCGCGGCTGATGCCGCGCTGCGCAGGATTGGTGCGATCAGGGACGAACCCGCCGACGTGCCGACGCAATCGACCAAGCGAAGGAAAAAACGTTAGCCGTCGTCGCGGACAAGCGCCCCGATCTCAGCTCGTCGTCCTGGACAAGCGGAGCGCAGCTCCAGGACCCATTACCCCAGGGAGTGGTTTGACGAAGACTCGGGGTTACCACTTCGCACCACAACTACATCCTGGGGTAGTGGGTCCTGGCTTTCGCCAGGACGACACTGGATAGTTTTCAACGCAAAATCCCATCCAGTGCCGGCAGGCCGGTGATCACAGCCACGGCAATCAACACGTAGCAGATGCCGCGAAACATCTTTTCGCTGGCGCGGCCGAACAGGGACGCGCCGAAGGCGACGCCGAGGGCATAGACCGGGCCGACGATGAGCGAGAGCACCAGCGATTCGCGCGAGATCAGTCCCGTCGTCGCGTAGCTGATCATCGAGAAGGAGTCCGACGCTCCAAAGAACAGCACGATATTGGCGCGCGCGACAATCGGGGCAATCGGGCGGCCGAGCCAGTAGCCGACGATCGGCGGACCGCCGGTTTGCGCCAGCCCGCTGCAGAAGCCCGAGAGGCCGCCGATGCCGACCGACAGCCAGGTGTGATCCTTGCCGCGATAGCGCCAGCCCGAGAGCAGCAGAAGCAGCAACGCGGCAACGAAGCAGGAGATGATCCAGCGCGTGGTGACGGAATCGAGCACGCTGAGGAAATAGGTGCCGACGGGCACGCCGATCAGCGCGCCCAGCACGATCACCGCAGTGGCCCTGCGATCGGCCTTCCGCCAGGCGTCTGGCACAAGCGGCGCCGCCGCAACGAAATCGATAACGAGAAGCAGCGCGGCGACCAGCCGCGGTGCCGCGACGCTGCTTGCGAGCGGCATGAAGATCAGCGCGGCGCCGAAGCCCGAGAAGCCGCGCGCAGTGCCCGAAACGAAAGCGATGGCGCAAAGCGCCAGCGCGACGGTGAGGCTGACGTCGCCGGGGAGAAAGTCTCCAAAACTCATGCTCTGTGATCTTGGAGCATGATGTTGTCCGAAAACCGCTTCACACTTTTCGGCATCATGCTCTCAAGGTGCCGCCGGTCTTCTTCGTCACTTCGGCGACGATCTTTCCGGCGACGGCCTCTATCTCCTGGTCGGTCAGGGTCTTCTCGCGCGGCTGGATCGTCACAGCGATCGCGATCGACTTCTTGCCGTCCTCGATGCCCTTGCCTTCATAGACGTCGAACACGTTGACGCCAGCGATCAGCTTCTTGTCGACGGCTTGTGCCGTACGCACGATGTCGCCGGCCTTCACGCCACGGTCGACGATGAAGGCGAAGTCGCGCGAGACCGGCTGGAATGCCGATAGCTCGATTGCGGGCTTGGCGCGGGTCGGCCTCTTCTTAGCCTCGGGAATCCGCTCGAGGATCACCTCGAACGCCATCAGCGGCCCATCGGCGCCGAGCGCTTCGAGCGCGCGCGGGTGCATCTCGCCGAAATAGCCGAGCACGTTCTGCGGCCCGATCTGGATCGTTCCGGAACGTCCGGGGTGCAGCCACGCGGCGCCGCCGGGCACGATTTGCAGCGCCTGCATCGGCGCGCCGGCCGCAGCCAGCACCGCCAGCGCATCGGCCTTGGCGTCGAAGACGTCCGCTATCGCCGAGCCCGACCAGTGTCGCCCAAGACCTTCGGACGAGGCAAAGCCGCGGCGGACGCCGCTTGCCGCCATGAACTGATCCTGCGGACGATCGCCCTTGAAGATCTGGCCGACCTCGAACAGCGCGACATCGCCGAAACCGCGATCGGCATTGGCCTGCGCTGCCGCGATCAGGCCCGACAACAGGCTCGGCCGCATATCGGAAAGGTCGGCGGCAATCGGGTTGGCGACCTCGAGCTCGCGCTGGCCGCCGCCGAAGAGCTCCGCCGCCGGCTTGGTGATGAACGACCAGGTCACAGCCTCGACCATGCCGCGGCTCGCGAGCGCGCGCCTGACGCGCCGCGTGCGGAACTGCAGCGGCGTCAGTACGGGTTTGCGCGCGTCCTCGCCACGCTCGAACGGCGTCTCCGGCACCTTGTCGACGCCGAAGATGCGGACGATCTCCTCGACGATGTCGGCCTTGCCGTGCACGTCCGTACGCCAGGACGGCACCGCGACCTTCACCACCGGCCCCGCGCCCGCCATCATGAAGCCGAGATGGTTGAGGATGCGCTTCATCTCGACCTGCGGCACCTCGATGCCGGACAGCCGCTTCACCTCGGCAAGCGGGAATTCGATCACGCGGTCGTCGCCAAAAGCCTTGCCGACCACGACGGTCTCGGACGGCGCGCCGCCGCACATCTCCATCACGAGCTTGGTCGCAAGCTCGAGGCCAGGAACCATAAAGGCGGGATCGACGCCGCGCTCGAAACGGTAGCGCGCATCCGAATTGATGCCGAGCTTGCGGCCGGTCTGGGCGATGTTGATTTCGTTCCACAGCGCCGATTCGATCAGCACGTCGGTGGTGTTCTCGTCACAGCCCGAGGCCTCGCCGCCCATGATGCCGGCGAGCGATTCGACACCGTGGTCGTCGGCGATGACGCAGACGGCGGGATCGAGATTGTAGGTGCGGCCGTCGAGCGCGAGCAGCGTTTCGCCGTCGCGAGCGCGGCGCACGACGAGGTTGCCCTTAACCTTCTTGGCGTCGAACACGTGCAGCGGCCGCGCGCGGTCGAAGGTCATGAAGTTGGTGATGTCGACCAGCGCATTGATCGGACGGAGCCCGATCGCGGTCAGCCGCTTCTGCAGCCATTCCGGCGACGCGCCGTTCTTCACCCCGCGCACGAGGCGCAGCGCGAAGCCCGGGCACAGCGTGGCGTCCTCGACCGTGACCTTCACCGGGCAGGGGAATTCGCCCTTCACGACCTTGATGGTCGGGTCCTTGAACTTGCCCATGTCGGCGGCGGCGAGATCGCGCGCAATGCCGTGAACGCCGGTGCAGTCCTGGCGGTTCGGCGTCAGGTTGATCTCGATCACGGGATCGCCGAGGCCCGCCCATTCGGCGTAAGCAGCGCCGATGGGGGCATCGGCCGGCAATTCCATGATGCCGTCGTGGTCGTTCGAGATCTGCAACTCGGCCGCCGAGCACAGCATGCCGCGGCTCTCGACGCCGCGGATGGTGCCGATGCCGAGCGTGATGTCCTTGCCGGGAATGTAGGTGCCGGGCGGCGAGAACACGCTGACGAGCCCGGTGCGCGCATTCGGCGCCCCGCATACGACTTGCACCGGCGCCGCACCGCCTCCGGTATCGACCATGCAGACGCGCAGACGGTCAGCGTTCGGATGCTGCTCGGCGGAGATCACCTTTGCGATGGTGAAGGGTTTCAGCGCCCTCGCCTTGTCCTCGATGCTCTCGACCTCGAGCCCGATCATGGTGAGCTTGTCGGCCAGCCTGTCCAGCGGCTCGTCGGTCTCGAGATGTTCCTTCAGCCAGGAGAGGGTGAATTTCACGAGCTCAGCCCTCCTGCGAGCGTGGGGACTTCGAGCGGCTTGAAGCCGTAATGGGACAGCCAGCGGACGTCGCCGTCGAAGAGCTGGCGCAGGTCGCTCATGCCGTATTTCAGCATCGCGATGCGATCGATGCCCATGCCCCAGGCGAAGCCCTGGTACTCGTCGGGATCGATGCCGCAAGCGCGCAACACGTTCGGATGCACCATGCCGCAGCCGAGAATCTCGAGCCAGTCCTCACCCTCGCCGAAGCGGATCTCGCCCTTGTCGCGGCGGCACTGAATGTCGACTTCCAGCGACGGCTCGGTGAACGGGAAGAACGAGGGACGGAAGCGCATATTGATGTGGTCGACCTCGAAGAACGCCTTGCAGAACTCGTGCAGGATCCACTTGAGGTGGCCGAGATGCGAGCTCTTGTCGATGACGAGGCCTTCGACCTGGTGGAATTGCGGCGTGTGGGTCGCGTCCGAATCGATGCGGTAGGTGCGGCCCGGGCAGATCACGCGGATCGGCGGTTTCTGGCTCAGCATGGTGCGCACCTGCACCGGCGAGGTGTGGGTCCGCAGCAGCATGCGCGAGCCGTCCTCCTTCGGATGGAAGAAGAACGTGTCGTGCATCTCGCGCGCGGGATGCCCTTCGGGAAAGTTCAGCTTGGTGAAGTTGTAGTCGTCGGTCTCGATATCGGGACCTTCGGCGACCGAAAATCCCATGTCGGCGAAGATGGTCGTCAGCTCGTCCCAGACCTGGCTGAGCGGATGGATACGGCCGGCCTCGGCCGGCGCGTCGCGCAGCGGCAGGGTGACGTCGATGGTCTCGGAGGCGAGCCGCGCATCGAGCGCGGCCGACTTCAAGACGTCCCGCCGCGCAGTAAGCGCCTGCATGACCTTGTCCTTGGCCTGGTTGATCGCGGCTCCTTGCGTCTTGCGTTCGTCGGGCGACATCTTTCCGAGCGTCGCAAGCAGCGCGGAGATCGAGCCCTTCTTGCCGAGCGCTGCGACGCGCACCGCCTCGAGGGCGGCTTCGTCGCCGGCGCCGGCGATCTGGTCGAGGATGGAGGTTTCGAGCGTTGCGAGGTCAGACACAGTCAAATCCCTGCTGCCAAAATTCGGCTGGGTTGTCGCCGCCCGAAGGCCGTAACGTCAAGCAAAAAGCCGGTCATTTCGGGCTTGCGACCGGCTGGGTTGAACCTCGCGCATCGGCTCGGCACCAAGGGATACGAGGAGACTTTCGCGATGCTTCCAAGATCCTGTCTGGCCGTTCTGGCCGTCGCTTTGTCGGTCGCCGGGACCTCCGTGCGCGCCGCGGTTTGCATGGAGAAATCCATGACGCAGGACGAGATCATCGAGACGATCAACGCCCAGAAGGGCTGCGAAAGCGCGATGAAGGTGTTCCAGGATTGCGAATACGGCGCGAGCGGCGATGTCCAGCTTGGCGCCGCCGTCGAGAAGAAATGCGAGGCGGACTTCATGTCCGGCCTCAAGAGTGCGCGGAAACAGGCCTACCAACGCGAGATGCACGTCTGCGACCGAAAATACCGGAATCAATCCGGCACCATGTATCGATCGTTCACAGCGTTCTGCCGGGCGGAGGTCGCCCAGCGTTACTCGCAACGGGCGCTCAAGGCCGCGGGCCCGAAGGCCCGCTAGCGCTAAAGGCTTCAGGCAGCCAAAGCAGCCTTGGCCTTCTCGGCGATCGCCTGGAACGCAGCCGGCTCGCGGATTGCGAGATCCGACAGCACCTTGCGGTCGACCGTGATGCCCGACTTGGCGAGGCCGTCGATAAATCGGCTGTAGGTCAGGCCGAAGGGACGGACGGCGGCGTTGAGGCGCTGGATCCAGAGCGCGCGGAAGGTGCGCTTGCGACGCTTGCGGTCACGGAAGGCATACTGCTGGGCCTTCTCGACGGCCGGCTTGGCGGCGCGGATCGTGTTCTTGCGGCGGCCGTAGAAACCCTTGGCGGCCTTGTAGACTTTCTTGTGCTTGGCGTGGGCGGTCACACCGCGTTTGACGCGAGACATGACAAAAATCCTTCAGAGATGACTTAGGTTCGGGATCACCGCGCGAAACGCGGCTCGGCTGATGTGATCGTGGACGCGATCAGGCGTTCGGCAAGAAGTACTTCTTGACGTTGTCGCCGTCGGTCTTGAACAGCACGCGGGTGCCGCGAAGCTGACGGATCTGCTTCTTCGTTCGCTTGATCATGCCGTGACGCTTGCCGCGCTGGGCGTGCATCACTTTGCCGGTGGCAGTCACCTTGAAGCGCTTTTTGGCGCCCGATTTGGTCTTCAACTTGGGCATTTGGCTCTCCTATGGCCACAATAGAAATCCGCCCGCGAAGGCGGCTGGCCGTCAAAAATGCTCGTTAGAGCGTTGATTGTGCTCAGGTTTTTGCGCAGTGGCAGAAACCCGCACGGACATCGCCACGGCAGCCCTTAAATCAGCCGGGCGATGAAGGCTGGGCTTATGGCAGAGCCGAAGCGAAATGGCAACGATGAACCGCCGGAACCTGCTCGCCGACTATTCTGGGTTACCATGTCCACGCCTCGCCGCCCAGAGGAGGACCAAAATGGCCGACTTCCCGCAATCGCTTTCGTTTTTATCCGCCGTGACCCGCCCGCGCCATCTGCTGCTGTTTGCCGCGCTCGCCGCGGCCGTACCGCTGTCGGCCGCCGACGCCCGTGTGGGCAGCTACGACGGGGTCTGGAACGTCACCTTCGCCACCACCCGCGGCAATTGCAGCTCTGGCTACAGTGTTCCCTTCACCGTGATCGGCGGCCGCGTCTCGTCCGCCGGCGGCGGTCGGGTCTCCGGCAGGGTCAATCGCGCCGGCGCCGTCGCGGTCCAGGTCTCGGTCGGCGCATCCCACGCCAGCGGCGGCGGCCGCCTCGCTCGCGTGTACGGTGCTGGTTCGTGGCACGGCATCATCTCCGGCGACCGCTGCAGCGGCACCTGGCAGGCGACACGGACCTGAAACACAAACGGCCCGCCGGACATCCGGACGGGCCGTTGAATTCCTTCGAGAGTTGCCGTCAGCGCGGCGCCAGCACCATGACGACCTGACGGCCCTCGAACTTGGCGTCCTGCTCGACCTTGGCGAGCTCGGCGACGTCGCTCTTGATCTTGTCGAGCAGCTTGGTGCCGATCTCCTGGTGCGCCATCTCGCGGCCACGGTAGCGCAGCGTGATCTTGACCTTGTCGCCCTCTTCGAAGAACCGCTGCATCGCGCGCATCTTCACGTCATAGTCGTGGTCGTCGATCATCGGGCGGAGCTTGATCTCCTTGATCTCGACGGTCTTCTGCCGCTTGCGGGCCTCGGCGGCTTTTTTCTGAGCGGAATACTTGTACTTCCCGTAGTCCATGATCTTGCAGACGGGAGGGCTGGTATTCGGCGAAATTTCAACCAGATCCATGCCAGCTTCCTGGGCCAGCCGAATGGCCACGACGGTCTCGACCGTGCCTTTGTTCTCACCGGTCTGATCGATCAGTTGGATCTGCGCATTGCGGATATCATCATTGATGCGCGGCCCGTCTTTGCTGGCAGGGGCCGGGGCTCTATTGGGACGACGAATGGGTGGTTCTCCAAAGTTGTGAAGGAAGCAGCTATTTTGAAGGAAGATGCGTTTGCCGGCAAGCAAGTCGCTCGTGCGAGAAGCGAAAAACCCTCAAATGCGAGGCATTTTGGTCACGCCCATCGGCACGGTGCTCGACATAGACACCTTGCTTCTGTTCCGCAAGCGTCCCAAAGGGTCAATGTCGACATGGGATTGCGCTGCAGGACATGCTCGAACAGCTCAAACCGCACAACCAGAGTAAACGTTCCATGACCAATGCGATTTCCGACGCGCCGAGCTTCATCGATGTGGGCGAAGGTCCGTCCGCGCGCAAGATCGCGGTGCGCAGCCGCGCTGGGCAAGGCCCCGGGTTGATCTGGCTCGGCGGCTTCAAATCAGACATGCAGGGTACCAAGGCGTTGGCGCTGGATGGCTGGGCCAAAGATCACGGCCGCGCCTCGGTGCGGTTCGACTATTCCGGCCACGGCGAATCCGGTGGCGATTTCGC
Source organism: Bradyrhizobium sp. ISRA430 (assembly GCF_029909975.1). NCBI lineage: Bacteria > Pseudomonadati > Pseudomonadota > Alphaproteobacteria > Hyphomicrobiales > Nitrobacteraceae > Bradyrhizobium > Bradyrhizobium sp. ISRA430. The sequence continues at coordinate 5,408,050 of NZ_CP094516.1, read as the reverse complement.
CGACGGAACCATCGGACGCTGGCTGGAGGAAAGCGTGGCGGTGTTCGAGCAGTTCTGCGAAGGCCCGCAGATTGTGATCGGCTCCTCCATGGGCGGCTGGATGGCGCTTCTGCTCGCGCGCGAGATCAGGAAGCGACAAGGGAACGCGCAAGGGAACGAGCCAGAGCAACAGCAGGCGAAGGCGTCGCTCGCGGGCCTCGTGCTGATTGCGCCGGCGCCCGACTTCACCGAGGAGCTGATGTGGAAGAACTTCTCGGCCGCGGTGAAGAAGGAGATCGAGACCAAGGGCGTCTGGTTCAGGCCGTCCGAGTATGGTGACGGCTCGCCCTATCCGATCACGCGGAACCTGATCGTGGAGGGACGCAATCACCTCGTGCTCGGCAGCGCCATCGACCTCGGCTGCCCCGTCCGCATCCTGCAAGGTGCCAAGGATCCGGACGTGCCGTGGCAGCATGCGTTTGCGCTGACGCATCGCCTGCCGGCCGACGACGTCGTGCTGACCATGATCCAGGACGGCGATCACCGCCTGTCGCGTCCGCAGGACATCGCACGCATCCTTGCCGCAGTGGCTGAGATCGGGTGAAGTGTTGCTAGACACCAGTGTCATCGCCCGCCTTGTGCGCACTTGCGCACTGGGGCGGGCGATCCAGTATCCCAGAGATGGACGTGTCTAACTGAGAGGCCGCGGCGTGCTGGATGCCCGCCTGCGCGGGGCATGACGGAGAATGGGGAGCGAGAAGCGCCGATGACCACCACCATGCTGCGTGCCTTCTGCGACGCGGTCGAGCAGCGCAACGGCAAGGCTTTTGCCGAACTGTTCACCGAGGATGGCGTCTATCACGACGTGTTCTACGGCGCGTTCGCTGGCCGCGAAAAAATCGCGGGGATGATCGACGACTGGTTCTATCGAACGGCCAAGGATTTCCGCTGGGACATGCACGAGCCGGTCTCCGACGGCACCACGCTCTATGCGCGCTATACCTTCAGCTATTGCTCGACATTGCCTGAAGCGAACGGTGCGCGGGCGATGTTCGAGGGCGTGGCGATCATGACGCTCCGCGACGGCAAGATCGCCAGCTATCACGAGGTCGCCAATACCGCGCCTGCCTTCGTCGACCTGAAGTTCGCACCGGAGCGCATCGCCAAGATCGTCGCCAGGCAGGGCGCCGAGCTGAGGGCGAGACCGGAGATGAAGCGGCATCTGGCGTAACTCGCTCCTTCTTGTCGTGGGAAGCGAGCTCTCTCCGCATCGTCATTCCGGGATGCGCCGTAAGCGCAGGCCCGGATCCATAACCACCATCGGGAGCATGGATTCCGGGCCCACGCTTCGCGTGCCCCGGAATGACGACTTGAGATGAGAGCTACGGCGGCGGTGGCTTCGCCATCGGCTTGCGCTGCGCCAGCGCCGCCACCGTTGCGGTGCCGATTGGGCCCTGTTCGTCGTAGAGCCAGCATTCACCGATCGCGACGCCGTCGGTGGCGTGGTGGTTCACCACCTCGAAGCCGATCCACCTCGTCACCGGCAGGCGATGCAGATAGATGGTCACGTCGCTGTTGATGTAGCCGAGCCCCTTGTCGCCGGCGTTGGCGAACGGGCTTGCGAAGTCGGCGCCGGTTGCGACATGGACGAATGGCGTCATCGCAACGCCCGCGATCAGCTCGCGCACCTCGCTCATCCAGAGCCGGCGCGCACCGAGCGAGCCCATGTGGCCGACGATCGGGCGCGTCGTCCATTTCCCGTTCATGCCGAGCCGCGGGTCGGTCGGCGGCGGAATGTCGGCGGGCTTTGGCGCATCCCAGTTCGGCGGCGACCAGACGCTGCCATCCGGATTCTGCGTCCGGCGCAGGAGCTGGCACGAGGCGCGCGCCATGCTGACGCCGCCGGAGAAGAGCTCCGCCTCGACCACGCGGATGCGCAGGCCGTCGCGCACCAGCCGTGTCGTCACTTGAATCGGCTTGTCGATGGTTGGCAGGCGAAACATGTCGACGGTGAGCCGTGCCGGCACGAATTCCTGGCTCGAATGGCGCTCCTCGATGGCGAAGCCGAGCAGGCCGACGATGACGCGTCCGTGCAGCGATTTCGGATCCCACGGACCATTGGCGACTTCCGTCGGATGGAATGTGTCGCCGTCGCGGGTGAAGAAAGGCATATTGGTCATGATGCGCGACCTTGAAGCATCGCGCGGGGAAATCAAGGTGCCCGATCCTCATGGTGAGGAGGCGCGAGGCGCCGTCTCGAACCATGCAGGCCCGGCTGCGGCAGCTCGGCCTTCATCCTTCGAGACGCGCGCAAGCGCGCTCCTCAGGATGAGGGTCAGGAGCGCCACGCGTTCCCCTCATCCTCCGCTGTCATCACCCGCGAAAGCGGGTGATCCAGTATTCCAGAGACAGTGACGGGTACGGAGAAGCCGCGGCGTACTGGATGCCCCGCCTTCGCGGGGCATGACAGTGGAGTGTTAGGAAGCGGCCCGCCACTCCTCACACACACTCTCATCGCACTCGCTTGCGATTGCATTTGCGCCCAGCGCCGCAAACTCCTCGCGCGACAACAACTGCCCCAACGCCCACACCGCGGCCCCACGCACCAGCGGGCTCGCATCATCCAGCGAACGCCGCGCCTCTTCCGCCAATGCGACATCACTCGAGTTGCCGATCGCGATCAGCACGTTGCGCACGAAGCGGTCGCGGCCGATGCGCTTCACCGGCGATTTCGCGAACAGCGCGCGAAACGCGGCGTCGTCGAGGCGCGCCAGTTCGGCAAGCTTTGGCGCGCGCAGCACGTCGCGTGCTGCGAGCTTTGCTTCGCGGCCCTCTTGGGCAAACTTGTTCCAGGGACAGGCGGCAAGGCAATCGTCGCAGCCATAGATGCGGTTGCCGATTGCTTTGCGAAACTCGCGCGGGATCGGTCCCTTGTTCTCGATGGTCAGGTACGAGATGCAGCGGCGCGCATCGAGCTTGTAGGGCGCGGGGAATGCCGCGGTCGGGCAGATGTCGAGACATGCATGGCAGGAGCCGCAATGATCGATCTCCGCGTCGTCGCGCGGCAGCTCAAGCGTGGTGTAGATCGCGCCGAGGAACAGCCATGAGCCGAATTCGCGCGAGACGAGATTGGTGTGCTTGCCCTGCCAGCCCAGATGCGCCGCCTGCGCCAGCGGCTTTTCCATCACGGCCGCGGTGTCGACGAACACCTTCACCTCGGACGGCGCGGTCGCAACCAGCCAGCGCGCCAGCGCCTTCAGGCGCTTCTTGATCAGGTCGTGATAGTCGTCGCCTTTCGCATAGACCGAGATCGCCGCACGCGTGCGCTCTTGCAGGATCGCCAGTGGATCCTGGTCGGGGCCGTAGTTCACTCCGAGCATGATCACCGAGCGCACGTCCTGCCACAGCCCGCGCGGATCGACCCGGCGCTCGGGCTGCGCAGCAAGCCAGTCCATGTCGCCATGGCCGCCCGAGGCGATGAATTCGAGGAAGTACTTTCCGGCATTCTCGATCGTGCCGGGTGCGGTGATGCCGATGCAGTCGAAGCCGAGCGCCTGCGCCTCGCGCGCAAGCGCAGCCTTCAGATCGGACAGATCAGACGCAGAGTTCAGAAGTCGAGATCCACATAGGTCCGCGACGCCGGCACGCCGGCCAGCCATTCGCTCAGCAGCGGGCGGAACGACGGGCGGGATTTCACCCGCGCGTACCACGCCTTTGCTGCGTCGTCCTCGCTCCATGGCACGTCGCCCAGATAGTCGATCGCCGAAAGATGCGCTGCGGCGGCGAGATCCGCATAGGTTAACCGGTCGCCGGCGAGGAAGTTGCGCGTCTGCGCCAGCCAGCCGATGTAGGCCAGATGATACCGCACATTGGCCTTGGCGGCGCGCATTACGTCGGCCGACGGCGGGCCGCCGCCGTTCTCCTCGCTCATGAAGCGCTTGTAGATGCGCTCGGTCACCAGCGGATGGGAGACCTCCTCGAAGAATTTCTCGTTGAACCAGGCCATCAGCCGGCGCACCTCGACGCGCTCGGTGATCGTGTTCGGCATCAAGCGCTTGACGCCCATGCCTTGCCCATAGGCCTCGTCGAGATATTCGGCGATGATCGCCGCGCCCGGAATCGGCGGCTCCTTTTCGTCCACCAGCACCGGCGTCGTGCCCGCCGCGTTGAGCAGCAGAAATGCTTCGCGCCGTTCCCAGGTGCGTTCCTCGGTCAGCCGCAGCTCGAGCCCGTATTCGCCCACGATCAGGCGGATGAAGCGCGAATGCGGACAGAACGGATGATGAAACAGCGTAAACATGCAGCCTGTGACTATTTGATGGTGCTTAAGAATCCATCAATGTTTTCTTCGGCGCCACACTAGCCCCTCAAAACCGCAAGACAACCCGTGATATCGCATTTAGCGATTGCCGCAGCGGGACGAATAGGCGAGAAGAACCCCGCTTTTCCAGCCGAAATGGACCGTAAATATGTCAGACACAATACGGGCAGTGATCCTCGGCATCATCGAGGGCGTGACTGAGTTCCTTCCCGTTTCATCGACAGGTCACCTCCTGCTCGCGGAGCGCTTCTTCGGCCTTGGCGAAGGCGCCTTCTGGGATTCGTTTACCGTCCTGATCCAGCTCGGCGCGATCCTCGCGATCGTCGGCTTGTACTTCAGGAAGTTGTGGGACGTCTCGATCGGCATGTTCACCGGGGATGTCTATGCGCGCCGTTTCGTGATCGGTGTGCTGGTCGCGTTCCTGCCCGCGGTCATCGTCGGCCTGCTCGCCGGCAAATACATCAAGAGCGTGCTGTTCAATCCGTGGGTCGTCTGCTTCACGCTGATCGTCGGCGGCGCCATTCTCCTGTGGGTCGACCGGCTCAATCTGAAGCCGCGCGAGCACGATGCCACCAAGTTTCCGCTGCTGATGTATCTCTATATCGGCATCGCGCAATGCGTGGCGATGATCCCGGGCGTGTCGCGTTCCGGCGCCAGCATCGTCGCGGCGATGCTGCTCGGCGCAGACAAGCGCGCGGCGGCGGAGTTCTCGTTCTTCCTCGCCATCCCGACCATGATCGGCGCGTTCGCCTACGACTTCTACAAGAACCGGTCCGAGATGACGATGGACCACATGAACATCGTCGCGATCGGCTTCGTGGTGTCGTTCATCACCGCGATCATCGTGGTGAAGACGTTCCTGGAATACGTCACCCGCCACGGCTTCGTGCTGTTCGCCTGGTGGCGCGTCATCGTCGGCACGCTCGGCCTGATCGCGCTGGCGCTTGGCCGGTAATACCCGCAAAAGTCGCATCGCCGCCTCAACGTAATATAAGCTTTTGATCGGTAGGCAGTTTCTATAGCCAGGGCGAGGCACGCCCGGCAAAGGAGCTGAACGATGACCCTCGTCAGCGGCTGGGGGCGCTTCCCGGTCGTCGATACCGATGTCCTGCGGCCGCGGTCGTTTATGGCGATCGGCGAGGCCGTCGCCGGTGCGTCCGGCACGGTGGCCAGGGGTAACGGGCGCGCCTATGGCGACGCCGGCATCGGCGCCATCAGGACCATCGCGATGACCGGTTTCGACCGGGTCAGGTCGTTCGATCCGGTGACCGGACGCATTCGCCTGGAAGCCGGCGTGCTGCTGTCGGACCTGATCGACACCTTTGGTCCGCGCGGCTTCCTGCCCTTCGTCGTTCCGGGAACGCGGTTCGTGTCGGTCGGCGGCGCCATCGCCGCCGACGTCCACGGCAAGAACCATCATTGCGAGGGCGGCTTCGGCCGCTATGTCGACAGCATCCTGCTGCGCACCGGGCAGGGCGAGATCATCGAAGCCTCGCGCGAAGAGAATTCCGATGCCTTCTTCGCGACCGTCGGCGGCATGGGCCTGACCGGGGTCATTCTGGAAGCGACGATGCGGCTGCGGCCGGTCGAAACCGGCTGGATCCGCGAGCGGGTGGTCTCGACATCCGATCTGGGTGCTGCCATGCGCGCGCTCGATGCCGGCGATTCCGCGACCTATTCGGTGGCGTGGATCGACTGCGTGGCACGCGGCAGCGAGCTCGGCCGCTCGCTGATCTATCTCGGCGAGCACGCCCGCGCAGGCGAGCTTCCCGACGGTGCCGATGCATTTCCGCTTGGCAAGGATCCCGCCCTCGCCGTGCCCGTCGACCTGCCGTCCATCACGCTCAACCGCTATAGCATCCGCGCCTTCAACGAGCTCTATTATCGCATGGGTGCGAAGCGCGCCGGCGAAAGCCATCGGGTCTCGCTCTTCCCCTATTTCTTTCCGCTCGACAGCATCAGTGCCTGGAATCGCATCTATGGCCGGCGCGGCTTCCTGCAGCATCAATGCGTGATCCCGGAACACGGCGCGCGCGACGTGCTCGGCGACATTCTCGAACGTGTCACCAAGCGCGGCGACGCCTCGTTCCTCGCGGTGCTGAAGAAGCTCGGCCAGGGCGACGGTATCCTGTCGTTTCCGATGCCCGGCTATACGCTAGCGCTGGATTTCCCGATGCGCGGCGACATCCTGAATTTTCTCGACGAGATCGACCGGCTGGTCGTCGCCGCCGGCGGACGGCTGTACCTTGCCAAGGACGCGCGCCAGTCGCGCGCGACTTTCGAGGCCGGCTATCCCGCCCTGCAACGCTTCAAGGCGATCCGCAAATCGCTCGATCTCGCCGGAAAGATCCGATCAAAGCTCTCGCAGCGTCTGTTTGATGAGGTGCAGCCGTGACTTCGCGCAAGACCGTTCTGGTGCTGGGTGGCTCCTCCGATATCGCCCGCGCCACCGCGCGCGCCTTCGCCAAGGCCGGATACGATGTGCAGCTCGCGGGCCGCGACGCCGCCGTGCTGGAGCCTGACGCGGCGGATCTGCGCGCGCGCTACAATGTCGAGGCAAGTCGCTGGACATTCGACGTGCTGGACACGGCGTCGTTCGAAACCTTTGCCAGCGGCCTTCCGGCGTTGCCGGATGTCGTCATCTCGATCGTCGGCTTGCTGGGCGCGCAGGAGAGCGCGCAGAGCGATCTCGAACACGCCACGACGATCATGCGCTCGAACTACGAGGGGCCCGCGCTGATCCTCGGCCTGTTTGCGGAGAAGTTCTTGGCGCGCGGCTATGGCACGATCGTCGGCGTGTCGTCCGTGGCCGGCGATCGCGGCCGCGCCTCGAACTATGTCTATGGTTCGGCCAAGGCAGGCTTTTCCGCGTTCCTGTCGGGCCTGCGCGCCCGCGCGAGCCGCGGCGGCGTTCACATCGTCACCGTCAAGCCCGGCTTCGTCCGGACCAAGATGACCGAGGGCATGAAGCTGATCGGGCCCCTGACCGTCGAGGCACAGGTGGTGGGCGATGCCATCCTCAACGCCGTGCAGCGGCGGACCGACGTCGTCTATGTCAGCGGCAAATGGCGCCTCGTGATGCTCATCATCAAGGCGCTGCCGGAAGCGATCTTCAAGAAGCTCAAGTTCTGACGTCGTTGTCGCGCTGAAGCTGCGCTCCCCGCAAGCGCGGCGAGGTGAAGGACGCGCTACACGATCATGCGCTGGAACTGGCCGGCGGCGCGGAAGCGCCAGAGATATTGCGGAGCGATCGCCTCGAGCGAATCGGGTGCGATCCCGAGGCCTTCCAGCGTCAGGCCTGCGGCCTTGGCCGCGTCCGACACAATGTTATCGCGCTCGAGCAATGTGACCTGGTCCGGCGTCAGCTTCAGCGCGCCCGGCGCGAACTGCAGGAAGTTGGCCTGGAAACGGGCGAGGGGGAACGAGAGCGGAACCAGCATGCGCTGGCGGTCGGTAATGCGGAGGATGGTCTCGATGATCTCGCGCATGGTCAGCACTTCCGGCCCGCCGAGCTCGTAGGTGGCGCTCTTCTTGGCCTTGCCGTCGACCGCATCCGCGATCGCGGTCGCGACGTCGCCGACATAGACCGGCTGCATCCGGGTCGTCCCGCCGACCAGCGGCAGCACCGGCGACATCCGCGCCAGCGCGGCAAAGCGGTTGGTGAACTGGTCCTCGGGGCCGAACATTACCGAGGGACGGAAGATCGTGGCCGAGGGCACCGCTGATAGCACCGCCTTCTCGCCGGCGGCCTTGGCCCGGGCGTAGCGCGAGGGCGACTCTTCGTCGGCGCCGATGGCCGAGACATGCACCATCTCAGCGCCGGCGGCGGCCGCCGCCCTGGCGACCGTTTCGGCGCCCTTGGCCTGGACGGCGTCAAAGGTCTGCCCGCCGCCCTCGGTGAGGATGCCGACCAGGTTGATCGCGACATGCGAATCACGCAGCGCCGCCTCGACCGAGGCCGGATAGCGCAGGTTTGCCTGTACGGTATGGACCTGCCCGACCCGGCCGAGCGGCTGCAGGAAGCCGGCCAGTTCCGGCCGCCGGACCGCGACCCGGACCCGGTAGTCACGCTTGCACAGCGCGCGGACGACGCTCCGGCCCAAAAACCCTGATCCGCCGAAAACCGTGACGAGCGTGTCCAGATTGGTAGCCATGGCGGTCCATTCCTGCGGGAAGAGTGCGTTTTGTCAGGCTTGTATCGGGCCGGTTTGCAATGCGCAATCCGCAACCCCACGCATGAATTGACAACGGCGTCACCGAACCGTAGTAACCGCCTCCGTGCCCTAGACGGCATGCCCAGGTGGTGGAATTGGTAGACGCGCTGGCTTCAGGTGCCAGTGGCTTAACGGCCGTGAAGGTTCGAGTCCTTTCCTGGGCACCATTTTGCAGGATTTCGACGCAAAATGGGGCTCCGCCCGATCAGCGGCGGTAGCCGAGCGGCGATCCACGCATCGCCGTTGCGACCGGCCCCCTGTCGCGCCAAATCGGCCCGCTCGCCGTCAAACGACCCGCCTCCCGGCCCGGTTCGCGACCGACTTCTGCACAAAGTACATCGCGATCAGCGAGACGATCGACGTCGCGACGACGATGTATCCGAGCCGGTCGAAATGGATCAGCGACCCATCCGGCTCTTGCGCGATGATCCCTGCGGCGAGTACCGAGCCGAGCCCGCCGGAGAGCTGCTGCAGTGACGCGCTGATCGCGCTGAACGAGCCGCGCTGACTGGGGTCGGGGATCGCCGACATCAGCGCCTGCGACGGGATCATGCGCGAAAAGATACCGACGAACATCAGCACGTTGACGAGGATCGCGGTCGCGAGCGCGACGTGGCCGAGATGGGTGTAGATCAGCACCATGATCACCGACACCACGCTGCCAAAGACGAAGGTCGGATATTTGCCGAACGCATCGCTCGCCCTGCCGACCAGCGGCCCCGTGACGATGCTGAACAGGCCGGAGACGAGATAGATCGTCGGCAGGTGCTCGATGTCGATGCCGAGATTGTGCACGGTAAAGGCGCTGGAGAACGGCATCAGCATGTAGCCGCCTGTTGCCAGCAGCGTCGTGACCGCGAAGGCCAGCGTGTAGCGCGGCTGACCGACGGTCGCGATCAGGTGGTGGAACGGGTTCTTGTCCTGCTTCAATCGCAGATGCGCATCGACCGGCTCCATCGCCAGCGCGATGACGGCAATTGCGACGATCGACAGACCGACGATCGCAACGAAGCAGATATGCCAGTTCCAGTGATTGGCGAGAAACAGCCCGGCCGGAATGCCGAGCACCTGGCTCGCGGCGAACGCCGTTTGGACGAATCCCATTACGCGGCCGCGCAGATGCAACGGGAACAGGTCGGTGATGATGGCAAGCACGACGGAGCCGATCACGCCGCCGAACAATCCGGTCACGATCCTGCCGAGCAGCAGGACATGGTAATTCTGCGCCACGGCGCAGAGCATGGTTCCGAGCGTGAAGCCGACATAGAAGAACAGCAGCAGGCGCTTGCGATCGAAGCGATCGGCAAAGCCGGCGGCCAGGATACCCGAAATTCCCGCGCTGAACGCATAGGCCGAAACCGCGACGCCGAATTGCCCGGCCGTGATGTTGAGCGAGGGCATCAGGATGGCGCCGAGCGGCGACATGATGATGAAATCGAGAATGATCGTGAACTGGGTGAACGCGAGCAGCGCGATGAGCAGCGACTGGTAGCGCGAAAAGCCGCGCTGGCGTTCCTGTTGATCGTCAATCGGCGCTGCGAGCGTCTGTTCGGTCATGACATTTGATATGTGGTGAACGAGGAAGGAGCGGAGAAACTGGCCACAGATAGGATGGACCGGGAGGATTTCCACGGGGCGCATGCACAAGTTGCGCTGGAATATGGAGCTCGCGCCGAATTGTGGGATCCATGCAACAGCCTGGCGGCGAGAGAATCCGTGCGTCCCTGCCATTCATGCCGCGCCTGCCTGACCGGGACGCCCGGCCGGATGTGAGTGTCCCCACGAATCGGCCCGAACTGGCGGCGTTCTTCGCCATGTCGTCCCCCCGGCTGGCCCGGCGATCCCTAAACGTGACCTGCCTGAATTAGCTTTCCCTTGACACCTGGCGTGTAGTGTTGCCTTGGCCATTTTCCCTGCTGCGCCAGGCATGGAGCCGGATACTCCGCCAGTCGTGGACAGGAATTTCGGATGGGCCAGAGATTAATAGCGGAAGCATCGCCGTCGCCGCGAAGATGGGCGCCGTATTCGCAGCAGTTTGAATGGCAGAAATCAGCCTCAATTCCGAAGCCCACACCCGCAGAAGCGCGCTAAGCCTCTCGCATGCTCAGGTCGACACGCTGGCGATCGCTGCAATCGCGGCCGCGCTGTCGCTTCTTCACTCCGGCTTTGTGTTCGGCGTCGAGAACAATCTGTTTCATCTCCCGATCGTTGCCGGGCTCTACGACGAGCCGCAGTACCAAGACGACTCCTTCATCCAGTCGCTGCGCTATTTTGCATCCGGCGTCTGGGTCTTGCTGGACAGCACGGAAAGATATTTTGGCAACGTCGCATTGCTCTTCCTCGGCCTCGACTATGTGTCGCGGCTGGTCTGCTTTCTGGGGTTCCTGTGCTGCGCTTCGCTGCTCGGCGTGGTCGAGCGCCGCGACAAGATCATCTTTGCTCTGATTGCCTGCTTCACTTCTCTGCTCGACGGCGACAGCTACGCTGGCGCAGGCGGATTGCTAATCCGATACTTCACCCATTCCGAGATCGCCAACGGCACGGTCCTCCTCGCCATATACTTCGCCGCGAAGGCGCGCTTCATTGCTGCTACGCTTGCCTTGGGAGCAACCTTCTTCGTCAACGCCTTCATCGCCGTGTGGCTTGCGCCGCTGTTGGCGCTCATCGCGGTCGTCCTCTTGATGAAACAGGGGACGAGCCTCGCTGCGGTCTGTTCGGGTGTGGCTTTCGGCGCCGTCCTGTGCATTCCCCTCGCGCTTCCCGTGCTTCATGCCGTTCTAGGCAACCCGGAATTCGGCAAGCCCACCGCCTTCGATTTCGTGACCTACCTGCATCAGTACTATGGCGGCCATGTCCTGATCGATGCGACCCCGCGCAGCGAGATCTTCGCGCTGGAAGGCGTTGCGCTTGTCGGCGCGCTTGCGCTCCGGCAGCTCGGAGCGCAAGCCGCGGAAATCGCCGCCGCCTACCTTGGCGTCGCGCTGATTTATGCGGCTGGCGTCATTCTTCCCCACCTGACCGGCTCACCTCTCCTGCTCAACCTTCACCTGCTCCGATCTAGCACGATCGTGCATCTGCTCGCTGCGCTTGCGCTGGCGGCGCTTGCAGTGAACTGGCTTCGGAGTAAGGAGCCGACAACAGTTCTGCTGGCCAGCCTGATCGTCGCCTTGAGTGTGAGCCGCATGACGATTTTGCTCGCCATCCCGATCATGTTGCTGCCCAGAGCGATCCCGGAAGCACGGGACGGTGAGCCGGCCTATCTTCGCACGATGAGTTATCTCGTGCTGGCGAGCGTGGTGTTGATCGCCTGGCCGTACTCGACCTGGCAGAATCTCGCGTTCAATGCGACGTTCGCGGACGCCGTCGGGGAATGGATGGAGGTCGGCCACTGGGCGCGAAGCTCGACGCCGCCGACGGCCATTTTCCTCGTCCCCTTGAGGCCTCGCGACGATGCCGTGCCGGCGCCGAGCACGGCCGACGTTGCGCTGTCCCGGACCGGTGTTTTCGAATACGCGTCCCATCGGCGGGTCTATGTCGATTTCAAGCGGGGGGCGGCTACTATGTGGACATCATCCTACTACGAGATTTGGTGGAGCCGCTTTGCCGATACGGAGCAGTTGAGCTCGCTTGCCGAGCGAAAGGCCTATGCGTCGCGTAACGGGATCGACTACGTGATCGATCTTTGTCAGACGGCTGCGACGAGCGGCGAGGTTCTGTTCCGGACGAAACGTCTGTGCGTGGTTCCTGCGAGATCATAGGCTCCGAGCAACCGGGCCCGCATATTTGGAAACGACTCCAGCATGAAGCAACGTTGGATCATTGTGGCCGCCATCCTTGTGACGGCCTTGCTTGTCCAGATACCCATTGTTCTCAACGCCGACTTGGGCTGGCTGCTCACCGCAAATGAGAAGATTCTAGACGGCCGAAAGCTCGGAGTAGACCTCTTCGAGTCCAATCCGCCTTTATCGGTCTACATGTACATGCCGGCAGCGATGCTGGCGCGAGAAACGGGCGTTGCACCCGAATTCATCGTGATAATCTTGGTGATTATCGAGATCGTTGGCGTGCTTTTTGTCATCGATCGCGCGGCTGCGGCGGCAAACCTGGGAGTTAGAGAACGTGATGTTTCAACGTGGTCTCTCGCACTCTTGCTCGCAATTCTTCCCGGTGCCGTATTCGGACAACGTGAACACATAGCCGTCATTGCCCTGACGCCCTTTGTCGCCATCACCGCAATACGTTGGCGCGACCTTGATCCGGGGCCAGTCGCGATCCTCGCAGGACTGGGCGCGGGGCTGGCTATGTGCATCAAGCCCTTCTTTGTTCTGGTGGCTGGTCTCCCGATCGTCCTGCGCGTCATCCGCCAACGTTCTCTTAGGCCTTTGTTCACTTCCGAAGCATTCACAGCCGCCGCTACCACGATCAGTTACGGGGCGATCCTTGTTGCCATCTTTCCTGCTTATCTCCTTGTCTATGCCCCGATGGTCGCCGAGGCCTACCTACCAATCAGGCAGGAGCTTCTTAGCTTAATTCCTATTCCAATCGCCGTGATAGGCGCTTCTGTCGTGTTCCTGCGCCTCGTCGCTCCCGAGAGTTTCAAAATGTGGAGCGACGCAACCCCTTGGTTGGCCGCATCGGTCGGCGGAGCCGCGACCTTCCTTGTCCAAGGCAAGGGGTGGCCATACACGGCTTTCGCTCTCTGTCTGTTTGCGATGGCCGCGCCACTGCTGCATCTTTGCACAAAGACACTGCGGCCGCCGATTGTCCTCGCCGGCGTCGCCGTCCTTGCGTTCATCGGCCTCTATTTATCGTCACCGGCGCCCGGCTTTCCGCCGCTCGAGCGGAGTGTCCAAGCGCTTGTGAAGCACCCGCGGCTGCTCACGATTACCGATCACATCGGTCTGGGGCATCCGCTCGTCCGTCAACTCGATGGATCTTGGGTGGGCAGCTCTTGCGCGCAACTCTTAGCCGGCGGCGCAATTTTGCGCGAGCAAACCTCGCATCCAACTCAAGATGAACAGGCAAAACTGGATGGCATCATACATTTCGAGCGACGGCAGTTGCTGGCGGACCTGCGGAACGGTCGCCCGGACGTAATTCTGGTGGATACCTACCTGCTGAGCATGTTTCGGTTCGATTGGCTGGCATGGGCCAATTTAGATCCCGAGGTTCAAATGGAGTTAAGACACTATCGTGAAGTTGAAACCATCGGCCGCGTTCGGATATTTGTCGATCAACCGGTTTTGGACCGATCATAGCCGGAGCCTCCGCGCCTGTGTGAGACGTCGAATCGGTCCGAATTCGCTGCCATTTCGCGGCGGTCGCTCCGGATATCGCACGGCTGCCGCCCGCCCTCTCCGCTCGAATTAAGCCGCCCTTAGCGAATGATCCCTAGAGTCTGACTGTCCATTTCCCTGCTCCCCGGCCATGGGCCGGTCATGTCGCGGTTCAATCGAGCGTTTTCGTATGGAGCAGCCTGTCTGGCAGTACGAGTCTGGCATGGCCGGGCCGTCGGTGACCCCGGCGCCTGCGCGCACCCTTGTCATTGATCTCGAAGGCGCGCTGCTGCGCTCGGAGCTGGCCTATGAGGCGCTTTTCGCCGATGTCGGTGGGTCGCTCGCCCGCCTGCGCGCGAAGGGATCGCTGAGCCCGGCGGCGCTTGGGGACGTGCTGGCGCGGGCCGAGATCGACTACGGCCATCTGCCCTATGATGCCGATGTGCTGAACCAGGCTCTGGCGGCGCGGGCGCGCGGCGAGAAGATCTATCTCGTCGCTGGCCGCTTGGCCCATCATGCCGGGGGCATCGCCGCGCATCTCGGATTCGATGGCGTCGTGGCGCCCGCCGATCTCGCCTCGGGCGCCGTGCCGTTCGATCGCGCCTCGATCGAGCGGATCAGCGACCGCGCTAGCCGTCGTGCCAGCCTAAAGACATCCAGTTTGAAGACTTGGACGAAGGCGCTGCGCGTGTATCAATACGCCAAGAACACGCTGGTGTTCGTGCCGGCGATCACCGCGCATCAGATGAATTTCGCGACGCTGAGCTACGCGCTGCTGGCGTTTCTGGCGTTCTCGGCCTGCGCGTCGGGCGCCTATCTGATGAACGACCTGCTCGACCTCGCCGCGGACCGGCAGCACCCGACCAAGCGCCATCGCGCGCTCGCGGCGGGTGATTTGCCGATCTCGTCCGCGCTGCTCGCAATCCCCGCGCTGTGGGGCTTCGCGGTCGCCGCCAGCCTCTGCATCTCCGCCGTTTTCCTAGGCGTGCTCGGCGCCTATCTCGCCACCACGATCGCCTATTCGCTGGTGCTCAAGCGCAAGATGCTGGTTGACGTGGTGACGCTCGCCGGCCTCTACAGCTTGCGCATCATCGCGGGCGCCGTCGGCGTCGGCGTCGTGCTGTCGGAATGGCTGCTGATCTTCTCGCTGTTCGTGTTCACCTCGCTCGCGCTGATCAAGCGCTTCAGCGAGCTCAGCATGCGTCAGGGCGCAGGGCTCGCCGATCCCTCCAACCGCGACTACAGGATCACCGACCTGCACGTCATCGCTGCCATGGCGGCCGCGAGCGCCATGAACGCAGTGACGGTCTTCTCGCTGTACGTGTCGTCCTCGGCGGTGACGCCGCTGTACAGCCGGCCCTGGATGCTGTGGCTCTTGAATCCGTTGCTGCTCTACTGGTTCGGCCGCGCCCTCATGATGGCGCATCGCCGCGAGATGCCCGACGATCCCATCATCTACACCTTCCGCGATGGCGCCAGCCGCATCACGGTGGCGGCGATGATCTGCATCATGCTGGCGGCGATCTGACGTCGCTCCAGCGCGAAGGCTCCGTCTCGATGGGATCGGCCTGATCGGCTGGCCGGCTTGCATCGGCCAGGGTCAAGCAGAACGGACTATAGACGTCCACCATGGGCATTGGGCCCCTGTTTCTTCCGAATACCCGGCTTAAGCCTCTGTTAAAGTTCGACATCCGGCTGCGGCCGTACTTGCGCCGGTCCTGCCCAGCGGGTACATCGCGGGCCACAGCCCGGCCGATCGGCCGCAGCCTGTGAGCGGTGCATTCGGTCCGGCCGGCCCTCGCCAGTTCCCGTTCCCGGCCTTAATTTCATCCGGCACCGATTCGAGTGAGGTTTTGAAAACGCCATGACCGTACGCCTGCATCGCGGCGATCTGCCCGACCTGTCCCGCTACACCGGAGCGGTGGCGATCGACACCGAGACCATGGGGCTCAATCCGCATCGCGACCGGCTCTGCGTGGTGCAGCTCTCGCCCGGCGACGGCAGCGCCGACGTGGTGCAGATCCCGAAGGGCCACACCGATGCGCCGAACCTGAAGACGCTGCTCGCCAATCCCGCGATCACCAAGATCTTCCACTACGCGCGATTTGACATCGCGGTGCTGTACCAGGCCTTCGGCGTGATGGCGCAGCCGCTCTACTGTACCAAGATCGCCTCCCGCCTGGCGCGCACCTATACCGACCGCCACGGCCTCAAGGACCTCGTGCGCGAGGTGCTCAATGTCGACCTCTCCAAGCAGCAGCAATCCAGCGACTGGGGCTCCGACAGCCTGACCGAGCCGCAGCTCGCTTATGCCGCCTCTGACGTGCTGCATCTGCATGGCTTGCGCGAGCGGCTCGACGCCATGCTGGTGCGGGAGGGCCGCACGACGCTGGCCCAGGCCTGCTTCGATTTCCTGCCGACGCGCGCCCGGCTCGACCTCGAGGGCTGGGAGGCCGAGGACATTTTCGCGCATTCCTAAGGCCCGGTCCGGCCGTCAGGCCGGCCAGCCGCCCCGTTTCGGACACAGTCGTAGCGGCCTGTCGCAGGCTGCATATTCCGAAGCTAGCGGATACAATGGGCGTCCTCGATTGGAGCCTTACTGGACAAGGCTTGGACAGGACAAGGCTAGCGACGTCCCGGAGCATTGGTGAACTCGGCCCAGAATCCAACCTATGACGCCGCGCTTGCGGCGAAGTTTGCCAGCGCGGCACGGCACAGCCGCCTGGTCCGGATTCTGCGCATCGCGGTGCCGGGCGCGGTGCTGCTCTCCATGGCCGCGATCGTCGGCGTATCGATCTTCAATCCGTTTCGCATGCTGATGCCGAAGCTGCCGATCGATTCCGGAAACCTGGTGGTGTCGGGCACCAAGATCACCATGGAATCGCCGCATCTGGCCGGCTACACGCCGGACCAGCGGCCCTACGAGCTCTGGGCCAAAACCGCAACGCAGGACATCACCGATCCCGATCATGTCGAGCTATCGACCTTGCGCGCAAAGGTCCTGATGGAAGATCAATCGACCCTGTTCCTCGATGCCCGCACCGGCGTGTTCGACAACAAGCAGCAGCAGCTTGATCTGCACAAGGACATCTTCCTGCGCACCTCGACCGGCTATGAGGCGCGGCTGAACTCGGCCTTCGTCGACATGGGCAAGGGCACGGTCTCCTCGGATGACCATGTCGACGTCAAGCTCACCAACGGAACGCTGTCCGCCGACCGGCTGCGCATCACCGAGGGCGGCGACGTCGTCCGCTTCGAGGGCAATGTCGTCATGAACCTGGACAAGCTGAGCACGGACGAACCGGCCGCGGCTCCGCCCGCGCCGGTCGAGCCCGCGCCGCCGGCGAAAACGCGTACGCCGCAGAACAAGTCTGCCAATTCAAGATGATTGCCGATTCAAGATGATTGCCAGGGCGAAGTTTTTTCCGCGCAGGGACGGCAAGGCTGGCGTGACGGCCGGCGCGGCCGCACGCGTCGTCGCTGTCGCGCTGCTCGCCGCGGGTGCGGCGCAGGCGCAGAGCAGCATGCAGGGCGTGCCCAACGCGATGCAGGGCTTTTCGCAGAATCGCGATCAGCCGATCCAGATCGAAGCCGCCTCGCTCGAGATGCGCGACAAGAAGAAGGAGGCGACCTTCGCCGGCAATGTGAAGGTCGTGCAGGGCGACACCACCATGACCTCGAAGACGCTGGTGGTGTTCTACGAATCGAGCGGCGGCCAAGGTTCATCAGCGGGATCAGCGCCGCAGCCTGCGGCTGCGAAAGGCGCCAAGTCCGCGCCAACACAGTCGGCGCCGATGCAGTCGGCGACGCCGGGTCCGGGCGGCAGTTCCTCGATCAAGCGGCTGGAGGCGCGCGGCAATGTCGTCGTCACCCAGAAGGATCAGGTGGTGACCGGCGAGACCGCCATCTTCGACACCAAGACCAACCTGATCACCATGCTCGGCGGCGTGGTCCTGACGCAGTGCAAGAACGTGCTGCGCGGCGACCGGCTGATGGTCGACATGACCACCGGTGTGTCCCGCGTCGAATCCGACAGCGGCAGGGTTCAGGCCCTCCTGCCGCAGGGCGGCGGCAGCGATTGCGGCGGCCAAGGCAAGCCCGGGGCTGGTCCGCCCCTGCAATTGCCCGGCGTAGGTAAACAAAAGTAAATTCAGAATGTAAATTCAATGACTTAAACCGGGCGCAGGCGATCCGAGGTTGAAGCTGGCCCGACAAGACTGTATTTACCGCAACGGGCTTCGAGGCGGGATCCGCCGCTTATCGAGGGTGTCTCACTGGGCAGGGGGCATCCTTTCACTCATGCTGCGCCGGCGGATCGCAAGGCCGAGGCGGCAGGTCGCGGGATCACCGTGCGGGATCACCGTGAAAGGCTAGAAGGCGGGGATGGTCGATATACTCAGCATGTTCCGTCGGCGCCCTGCCAAACGCGGCCGGCCAGGATTCGCGCGTCAGGACATCACCGCCCTTGGCGACAGCGTAGGTGGTCTCATGACCAGCCCTGTGCGGGATGCGCCGCCGATTGCGCGCGAGCAGCCGCTCCCGGCGCCGGACCAGTTCCGCGCCGAACCGCCCCGGCCGCGACCACAACCGGCTCAGCCCGCCAGGGCCAGCGCCGGGTCCAACGGTTCGGCCGGTCCGCAGCTCCTGAGGCGGCCGGGCTTCCTGGCTGTGCACAGCGTGGAAAAGAGCTTTGGCAGCCGCCAGGTGGTGCGCGGCGTCAGCATCTATGTGCGCCGCGGTGAGGCAGTCGGCCTGCTCGGCCCCAACGGCGCCGGCAAGACCACCGTGTTCTACATGATCACCGGTCTCATCAAGGCCGATCGTGGCGCGATCGAGCTCGATGGTCACGACGTGACGAAGCTGCCGATGTATCAGCGCGCCCGGCTCGGCATCGGCTATCTGCCCCAGGAAGCCTCGATCTTCCGCGGTCTCACGGTCGAGCAGAACATCCGCGCGGTGCTCGAAGTGGTCGAACCGTCACGCAAGAAACGCGAGGCGCAGCTCGACGCCCTGCTCGACGAATTCAACATCACGCGCCTGCGCAAATCGCCGTCGATCGCGCTGTCCGGCGGTGAACGGCGCCGCGTCGAGATTGCGCGCGCGCTGGCGACGCGTCCGAACTACATGCTGCTCGACGAGCCCTTCGCGGGCATCGATCCGATCGCGGTCGGCGACATCCAGGACCTCGTCCGCCATCTCACCAACCGTGGCATCGGCGTGCTCATCACCGACCACAATGTGCGTGAGACGCTTGGCCTCACCGACCGCGCCTACATCGTCTATGCGGGGCAAATCCTGACTGAGGGAAGTCCGGACGAGATCGTCAACGACCCGGACGTGCGCCGCCTTTATCTGGGCGAGGAGTTCCGGCTCTAGCCCGAATTTCCCATTCGTCAAGGCGTGTACATCAGGCCTGGAGTAGGATAAGCAAAAATCGGACCAATTTTGGGAACGGTTCTTGCTTCATGGCGCTGACGCAGAGGTTAGAGTTTCGGCAATCGCAGTCGCTGGTGATGACGCCGCAGTTGATGCAGGCGATCAAGCTGCTGCAATTGTCCAATCTCGATCTCACGACGTTCGTCGAGGAAGAACTCGAGCGCAATCCGCTGCTGGAACGGGCCAGTGACGAGCCGGCCGGCGGCGAAGCCCCAGCCGAGGCCGGTGAGTTCAGCGATTCCGATGAATCCGGTGGCAGTCTTGGTGACGAGACGGGCACCGCCGAGGCCTTCGAGCCCGGCCAGGAAGAATGGATGAGCCGTGATCTCGGAACCCGCGCCGAGATCGAGCAGACTCTGGACACCGGCCTCGACAACGTCTTTTCCGAGGAGCCGGCCGAGGCCGCCGCGCGCAACGCCCAGGATGCGGCGCCAAGCGTCTATACCGAATGGGGCGGCGGCGCGTCCGGCGACGAGGACTACAATCTCGAGGCCTTCGTCGCGGCGGAGATTACGCTCGCCGATCATCTCGCCGAGCAGCTTGCGGTGGCCTTCTCCGCGCCCGCGCAGCGCATGATCGGGCAGTATCTGATCGATCTCGTCGACGAGGCCGGATATCTGCCGCCGGATCTCGGCCAGGCTGCCGAGCGGCTTGGCGCATCGCAGCAGGATGTCGAGGACGTTCTCGCCGTGCTGCAAAAATTCGATCCGCCCGGCGTCTGCGCGCGCAATCTGAGTGAATGTCTCGCGATCCAGCTCCGCGAGCTCGACCGCTACGATCCGGCGATGCAAGCGCTTGTCGAGCATCTCGACCTCCTCGCCAAGCGCGATATTGCGGGGCTGCGCAAGCTCTGCGGCGTCGACGACGAGGACATCGCCGACATGATCGGCGAGATCCGCAGACTGGATCCCAAGCCCGGCATGAAGTTCGGCTCGTCGCGCCTGCAGACCATGGTGCCCGACGTCTATGTTCGTCCGGGCCCCGATGGTGGTTGGCATGTCGAGCTCAACAGCGACACCTTGCCGCGCGTGCTGGTGAACCAGACTTACTATTCTGAGCTGTCGAAGAAGATCGGCAAGGACGGCGACAAATCCTATTTCACCGACGCCTTGCAGAACGCGACCTGGCTGGTGCGCGCGCTCGACCAGCGGGCCCGCACCATCCTGAAGGTTGCAACCGAGATCGTGCGCCAGCAGGACGGCTTCTTCACCCATGGCGTGGCGCACTTGAGGCCGCTCAATCTCAAGGCGGTTGCTGACGCGATCCAGATGCATGAATCCACGGTGTCGCGCGTGACCGCCAACAAGTACATGGCGACCAACCGCGGCACGTTCGAGCTGAAATATTTCTTCACCGCCTCGATCGCGTCCGCCGACGGCGGCGAGGCGCATTCTGCCGAAGCCGTCCGTCACCACATCAAGCAGCTCATCGATTCGGAAGATCCTTCCGCGATCCTGTCCGATGACACGATCGTGGAACGGTTGCGCGCTTCGGGCATTGATATTGCCCGCCGCACGGTCGCGAAGTACCGCGAAGCCATGCGCATTCCCTCCTCGGTGCAACGCCGCCGCGACAAGCAGAGTGCTCTTGGTAACGTCCTCTCCACCGCATTGTCCGATCGCTCGCGCAACACCGAGCCGGCCTGATTGCGTCGGCGCCAAATCGCGCTACTCTCAATCTTCCATCGAGACCGGTCCAAGCTAGGCCCCCAACCAAGCGAGGCATCACATGACCCTCCGGATTTCGGGAAAAAGCATCAGCGTCGGCGAAGCCTTGCGCGGCCGCGTTGCCGACCGCACCGACGAGGTCTTGCGCAAGTATTTCGACGGCAATTATTCCGGCCATATTACGCTGAGCAAGGACGGCTTCGGCTTCCGCACCGACTGTGCGCTGCATCTTGATTCGGGGATTACGCTGGAGGCCGATTCGAACGCGCCGGACGCCTATGCCAGCGCCGATCAGGCGTTGCTGATGATCGAGAAGCGGCTGCGCCGCTACAAGAGCCGGCTCAAGGACCGTTCCGCCCGCAAGGCCCATGCCGCCGCTGTGCTCGAAGCGCTCGATGCCACGAGCTACGTCCTCGAGGCGCCGGGCGAGGGCGAGGACGAGGTGACCGGGTACAACCCCGTAATCATCGCAGAGGTCAGCACCTCGCTGAAAGTCCTGTCGGTGAGCGAGGCGGTCATGGAACTCGACCTGAGCGGGGCCCCCTGTCTGGTATTCCAGCACGGCTCCTCGGGCCGGGTGAACATCATTTACCGCCGCGCAGACGGCAATGTGGGCTGGATCGACCCGCCGGCGGGCAAGACGGATGGCAAGTGATGGCCCGGGCCCGCCCCCCGCCGCCCTTAACAATGACCGGGACAAAGCCGCACGCGGGAGTTGGCACCGGGATTGCGTTGGAGTAGAAGCGCCCCACATCAGGACTGGGGCTAAGTCCGCCTCCTGCTTCACCTTCTTGACGCCGGCCCGGCTCGGTTCTCGCTAAGCTGGCCAATTCGGAACCTGACGGTTTAATTCACCTCGGAAGACTTTCATGCCGATTACCGATCTGGTCGCGCCCGAGGCGATTCTCCCGGCATTGAAGGTCAACAGCAAGAAGCAGGCCTTGCAGGAGCTCGCAGCCAAGGCCGCGGAACTGACCGGGCAGAACGAGCGCGCGGTTTTCGAAGTGCTGTTGCAGCGTGAGAAGCTCGGCACCACCGCGGTCGGATATGGCGTTGCCATTCCGCACGGCAAGCTGCCCAAGCTCGAGAAGATCTTCGGCCTGTTCGCGCGGCTCGATCGCCCGATCGATTTCGAGGCGATGGACGGCCAGCCCGTCGATCTCGTTTTTCTCCTGCTCGCGCCGGAAGGCGCCGGCGCCGATCATCTCAAGGCGCTGGCCCGCATCGCACGTCTGCTGCGCGACCAGGACATCGCCAAGAAGCTGCGCGCCTCGCGCGATGCGCAGGCGATCTATTCCGTGCTCGCGCTGCCGCCCGCGACCGCGGCTTAGGTCGACCGCAGCACCCACTACAGCGAGTGCGACAGGTAGCGCACTGTCTTGCGTCCGTCATGGATGCTGGCGCTGCCGACCTCGACAAATCCCAACGCGGCATGAAAAGCATCCGACGACGGATTTGGCGGTTGCAGGTTGACCTCACAAACGATGCGATCGTGTCCGGCCTCGGCTGCACGATTGAACAGGTCGGCATAGAGCCGCCGCGCACATCCGTTGCCACGTGCGGATGGCGCGACAACGATTCGGTCGACATAGACAAAGCGCGCGTAGCGGGATCGAAACCATAGAAAGTTTGGACTGTCGTATTGTCCGTCCTGATCGAGCGCGATCAGGAACGCGTCGAGGTCGCCGATCCTCCGGGCGTAGAAGGCTTGCGCGACGAGATGTTTCATCCGCTCGGGCTCAAGCCATGACAACTCCTCCGCGTGGCTGTTGTTGAGCGAGAGGAGGGCGTCGCAAAGCGGCTCGCCCGGCGAGATCTCGAAGCTGGTGACCGGGATGGGCGCCATCGTGTTCATGCCGACGATCTACCAACCGCGAGGCACATAGTAAAATGGGCCTGCCCTCGCTTGAGGGCAGGCCCATTTGAATTCCGTGTGCTACGAAGCGCGTGGCGCTCAGTGCACGCTCACCGCCTGCAGTTCGTTGCTCCAGGCATTCGCGATCGCGGCTTCACGGCTGTCGGTCAGCATGATCGGTGTACCGTCGGCGGCATGGAGCGCGAAGAGTTTCAAGCCCGGCGCAATCTTCGGGGCTTCGGGAAACAAATCCGGCACATCCTCGGAGCGGATCTGCTTCACATAGGCGATATGGCCTTCGCCGAGGGTCGCCAGCGTCTCGGGCGAGACGTTCTTGGCTTCGTATTCGAACGCAACGTGACCTTCACTCATGGTCTCGACTCCTCTGGGAAACTAAGCGGTCGAGTCCGCTACTCGTTCCATTATTCGTGCTCATTGATAGCGATTGTCTTAACGATCCTTTCCGGTTCCGGCCGGGCAAGATCGATCGACAACAGCCCGTTCTTCAGATCCGCACCCAGCACCAGCATCCCCTCCGCCAGCACGAAGGTGCGCTGGAAGTGGCGCGCGGCAATGCCGCGATGGATGTATTGCCGGGTCTTGTCGTCCTGCTGCCGCCCGCGGATCACGAGCTGGTTTTCCTCAATGGTTACATCGAGTTGGTCGCGGGTGAATCCGGCGACCGCCAGCGTGATGCGCAAGCGTTCGGGCTGGCCGTCCGACCGTTCGCACCTCTCGATATTGTAGGGAGGGTAACCGTCGGCGCCTTTAACGACGCGATCGAGCACGCGCTCAATCTCGTCGAAGCCCAGTAGGAACGGACTGGAAAGCGTGGGAACACGAGACATAGTTTACAAAGTCCTCGCGGAAAGCGACTTTGACGTTTCAGGGCCCGAAAGCGGCACCCCTTGGTCAACAATATGGTCATATCCCCGTGCAGGTTCAAGCACCTGGCAGGGACCGTGCACAGCCGTCATTTCGCGGCCCGCGCGGGTGGAAAGCCCACCTTGGCTACTTTGCATGGGGTTGTTTTCGATTTTTTATCGACCGGCCCCTGAAGTTTCAGGCCTCGACCCGCTTCCGGCCGTCGCCGCTGAACAGATGCAGCTTCTCGCGGACCGCGGCGACACGGATTTTCTGGCCGATCGCGGGGGCCTCGGTTCCGGGAATGCGGACGATGACCTCGCCGGGCGGCAGCTCGCCGGGATTGGCGGCCACGCGCTGCTCCTCCTGCTGCCGCGAACCATAGACGAAGGTTTCGGCGCCGACGCGCTCGATCGCTTCCACCGTCAGCGGAAGCGCGACGCCGCCGGCCGGCGTTTGGTCGGTGATGGCGAAATCTTCGGGGCGGATGCCGAGGATGCCGGCTTCCGCCGCACGGCCGTTGCCGAGCTGAGCTTTGATCGCGTCGGGCCGCGTCGACATAAGGTTCATCGGCGGGGCGCCGATGAACGAGGCGACGAATGTCGTCGCCGGCTTCTCGTAGATCGCCAGGGGATTGCCGACCTGCTCGACCTGTCCGCCATTCATCACGACCAGGACGTCGGCGAGCGTCATCGCCTCTAACTGGTCGTGGGTGACGTAGATCGAAGTCGTACTTAGCCGGCGCTGCAGCTTGCGGATCTCGACCCGCATAGCGATGCGCAGCTTGGCATCGAGATTGGAGAGCGGCTCGTCGAACAGGAACACCTTCGGCTGGCGCACGATGGCGCGGCCCATGGCGACGCGCTGGCGCTGGCCGCCGGAGAGCTGCCGCGGCTTGCGTTCCAGCATCGGCGCAAGCTCGAGGATGCGTGCAGCTTCCTCGACGCGGGTCTTGATCTCGGCTTCCGGCATGCCGCGGTTGCGCAGGCCGTAAGCCATGTTGTTGTAGACGCTCATATGCGGATAGAGCGCGTAGTTCTGGAACACCATCGCGATGTCGCGATCGGCAGGCTCGACCTGGTTGACGATGCGTCCGCCGATGTCGATCTCGCCGCCGGTGACGGTCTCGAGCCCCGCGACCATGCGGAGCAGCGTCGACTTGCCGCAACCGGAGGGGCCGACCAGCACGCAGAACTGACCGTCGGCGACATCGACGTCGACGCCTTTGATCGCCTCGAAGCCGCCGGGATAGGTCTTGCGGACATTGCGCAGGGTGACGTTAGCCATGGGTTGCACCGGCGAATAGCGGGTAGGGAATGGCGAATGGGGAATGGTTAGCACGCAAGGCAGACGCAGCGACCCCATTCGCTACTCGCCCTTCGCAATTCGCCATCGTCACTTTTCCGTCTCGACCAGGCCGCGCACGAACAATTTCTGCATGGCGACGACGACGAACACCGGCGGCAGCATCGCCAGCACGGCCGTCGCCATCACGACCGGCCATTCGGTGAGCGCGTCGGTGGTTGTGATCATCTTGCGGATGCCGATCTGGATGGTCTGCATGTCGTCGCGGGTGGTGATCAGAAGCGGCCAGAGATATTGATTCCAGCCGAGAATGAAGAGGATCACGAACAGCGCGGCCATGTTGGTGCGCGACAGCGGCAGCAGCGTATCCCAGAAGAAGCGGAACGGGCCAGCGCCGTCGATGCGGGAGGCCTCGAGAAGCTCGTCCGGCACGGTCATGAAGAACTGGCGGAACAGCAGCGTCGCGGTGGCCGACGCGATCAGCGGCAGCGACAGGCCGGCATAGCTGTCGAGCATGTGCAGGTCGGCGACGATCTTGTAGGTCGGATAGATGCGCACCTCGACCGGCAGCATCAACGTGATGAAGATGATCCAGAAGATCGGCATCCGGAACGGAAAGCGGAAATAGACGATCGCATAGGCCGAGATGATCGAGATCGCGATCTTGCCGACCGCGATCAGCATCGCCATCACCAGCGAGTTCAGCATCATGTTGCCGACCGGCTCGCGGGTCGAGCCGCTCGTGCCGATGAAGATCGTCTGGTAGTAGACCTCGAGGAAATGCCCGCCCGGCAGCAGCGACATCTGTCCGTTCGCGATCAGCGCGTTGTCCTGGGTGGAGGCGATGATGGCGAGATAGACGGGGAACGCGACGATCGCGATCCCGATCCAGAGGATGATGTGGGCGATATAGCGCCGAAAGCCCTCTTGCTCGACCATCAGTAGGTCACCTTGCGTTCGACGAAGCGGAACTGAATCCCCGTCAGCACGATGACGATGCCCATCAGGATGACCGATTGCGCCGCGGAGCCGCCGAGGTTTCCGCCCAGGAGTCCGTCGGTATAGACCTTGTAGACCAGCGTTTCCGTCGACTTGCCGGGACCGCCGCGGGTCATGGTGTCGATGATGCCGAAGGTGTCGAAGAAGGCGTAGACGATGTTGACGACCAGGAGGAAGAAGATGGTCGGCGACAGCAGCGGGAACGTCACGGTCCAGAACCGCCGCATCGGGCGCGCACCGTCGATGGCGGCTGCCTCGATCACGCTCCTCGGTATGCTCTGCAGGCCGGCGAGGAAGAACAGGAAGTTGTAGGAGATCTGCTTCCAGGCCGCGGCGAGGATGATCAGCGTTGCTGCCTGGTTGCCGTCGAGCAGCGGATTCCAGTCGATGCCGGCGGCGCGAAGATAGCGCGAGAGCACGCCGAGCGAGGGGTGCAGCATGAAGATCCAGAGCACGCCGACCACGGGCGGGGCGACCGCGTAGGGCCAGATCAGCAGCGTGCGGTAGATCGTGCCGCCGCGCAACGGCTTGTCCGCCATCACGGCGAGCAGCAGCGCGAGGGACAGCGAAGAGACGGCGATGGCGAACGAGAAGAAGAACGTCCGGACGATCGCCTCGAAATAGGCGGGCTCCCGAAACAGGTCGAGGTAGTTGTCGACCCAGACGAAGCTGGTCGACAGACCGAAAGCATCCTGCAGCAGGAACGATTGGATCACCGCCTGCGCGGCCGGCCAGTAGAAAAAGATCAGGACAATCGCGAGTTGCGGCGCAACCAGCGCGTAGGGCAACAGCTTTGACTGGAAGATGGCCTGCTTTTGCATGATGTCAGCAGAAGCGGCAGGCCACGCATCCGCGGCCTGCCGCTCATTGCCTCACTTGACCGCGGTCTTTTCGAACTGCCGCAGCATCTGGTTGCCGCGTTCGACGGCGGCATCCAGCGCCTGCTTGGCGGTCTTCTTGCCGGCGAGCGCCTGCTCAATCTCTTCCGACCAGACATCACGGAGCTGAACCATGTTGCCGAGGCGCAGGCCGCGCGAATTCTCGGTCGGCTCCTTATTGGTCAGTTCGAGCAGCGGGGTCTCGAGATAGGGCTGATCCTTGTAGAAGCCCTCGGCCTTGGCCTTCTCATAGGCCGCCTTGGTGATCGGCAGGTAGCCGGAAGCCTTGTGGATATACACCTGGCGATCGGTGTCCGAGAGGAAGGCCAGGAATTTCGCGACGCCCTTATATTCTTCGGCCGACTTGCCGCCCATGACCCAGAGCGAGGCGCCGCCGATGATCGAGTTCTGCGGCGCGCCCTTGACGTCCGGATAATAGGGCATCGGCACGGCGGTGAAGTTGAACTTGGCCTGCGCCTTGACGTTGCCGAAGAAGGCCGACGAGGTCAGGTAGAGCGGGCATTCGCCGGAGGTGAAACGGCCTTCGCCGGTGTTGGTGCGGCCGGCATAATCGTAGGTCTTATCCTTCTGGAGCTCGACCAGTTTCTCGAGATGCTTGACCTGGAGCGGTCCGTTGAACTCCAGCACGGTGTCGAAGCCGTCGAGCCCGTTGGCTTTCGTGGACAGCGGCACGTTGTGCCAGGCCGAGAGCTGCTCGAGATTGACCCATGTGACCCAGGAGTTCGAGAAGCCGCAGGTGGGATGGCCGTTGGCGTGGAGCTTCTTGGCGGCGTCGAACACCTCGGGCCAGGTCTTCGGAATCTCGACGTTCGCCTTCTTCAGCTCGTCGAGGTTGACCCACATGACCGTGGACGACGAGTTGAAGGGGAAGGACAGCATTTCGCCCTTCGAGGTCGAGTAGTAGCCGGTGATCGCAGGCAGATAGGCCTTCGGATCGAACTTCTCGCCGGTCTCGGCCATCAGCTTGTAGACCGGTTTGACTGCGCCGGTCGCGGCCATCATGGTCGCGGTTCCGACTTCGAACACCTGCATGATGTGGGGCGCGTTGCCGGCACGGAAGGCCGCGATGCCGGCGTTCATGGTGTCGGGGTAGTTGCCCTTGTAGGTCGGGATGACCTTGTAATCGCTCTGCGACGCGTTGAAGTCGTTGGCGAGCTTGACGATGACGTCGTTGTTCGCGCCGGTCATCGCGTGCCACCACTGGATTTCGGTCGCGGCCAAGGCCGGCGAGGCGGCAAAGCCGAACGTGACCGCAAAAGCGGCAGCCGCAGCAAATGGTCGAAGAGCCATCAAGAAAACCTCCCTTGGGCCGTCAAAAATGATCGCTTGCGCTAGCAGCGCCATATGACGTTCACATGACTGTGTAAGCGGCCGAAACGAAAGCGGCAAGCGCTGGAAAAGGGAAGCTGTCAAATAGGCGAATGCGCGTCCGGGGCAGCCGCAGCCGTTCGCGCCGCACTATCGTGCTCGCGCCGCAGTGCGGCATCGGCTGTCGGATGCGAGGTGTGCGGGCCTCAGCGCTTGCGCTCGGGGCCGCAGACCACGCCCTTGGCGAGCATCGCGTCGATCTCGGCCCTGGAGTATCCGAACTCGCCGAGCACCTCGGCGGAATGCTGGCTGAATTTCGGCGGCAGCCGGCGCAGGCTCGGCTTGCTGCGGTCGAGCCGGATCGGCGAGGCGACGCCCTTGTACCAGTCCTTCTCGATGACATCGCCGCGGTAGATCGTATGCGGGTTGGTCAGCGCCTGGTCGATCTTCTGCACCGGGCCGGCGGGAAGGCCCGCGGCGAGCAGGCGATTGCAGAGCGGCTCGGCCTCGTGCTGGCTGAACACCGCGGCAAGCTCTGCGCGCAGCGCCTCGCGATTGGCGATGCGGTCCTTGTTGCGGGCAAAGCGCGGATCGGTGCCGAGCTCCACCTTGCCGATCTCCTTGCACAACTTGCGGAAGGTTCCGTCGTTGCCGACGCCGATGAAGATGTCGTCGGTCTTGGTCGGGAAGATCGCGTAAGGCACGAGATTGGGGTGCTCGTTGCCGGTGAGGCCCGGCGGCTTGCCATGCATGAAATAGTTCGCGGTGTGCGGATGCATGATGGCAAGGCCGGTCTCGTATAGCGTGGTCTCGAGGAACTGGCCAAGCCCTGAGCGCTGCCGTTCCGACAGCGCCATCAGGATGCCGATCGCCGCATAGAGGCCGGTGGTGATGTCGACCAGCGGCACGCCGATCCGCATCGGGCCGCTTTCCGGCGAGCCGGTCGCCGCGATCATGCCGGTCATGGCCTGGATGATGGCGTCATAGCCGGGATTGCCGCCGCGCGGACCGTCGGCGCCGAAACCGCAGATCCGGCAGTGCACGAGCCGCGGAAATTTTTCGCGCAGAACCTCGTTGCCGATGCCCCATTTCTCCAGCGTGCCCGGCTTGAAATTCTCGATCAGGACGTCGGCCGTCTCCAGCATCTTGAGCAGCACGGCGCGGCCGCCCTCGGAGGCGAGGTCGAGGCCGATCGAGCGCTTGTTGCGGTTGATGCCGACGAAATAGGCCGCGTCCTCCTCGTGGAAGGGAGGGCCCCACTCGCGCACCTCGTCGCCTGCCGGCGGCTCGACCTTGATCACGTCGGCGCCATGATCGGCGAGGATCTGCGTGCAGTAGGGGCCGCCGAGCACGCGCGTGAGGTCGATGACGCGCAGTCCGCTCATTGCGCCGTTAGCGGCTTCGGAAGTCATGGCAGCAAACCTTCGCTTCAACCCTGTGTCGATCGTTGAGCACAGGCCTAGCGAGGTTCGCCCACGCCAGCAATGGCGTCCCGCGTAGGGGCGTATGCGCCGCCGCTCGCCAATCCCGCGGCGTGGCAAATCGAGCGAATGGCCGGCCCGAGGGGGATCTCGGGCCGGCCGATCCACGTCGATCAGACGACCTTCAGGCGGACGTCGACATTGCCGCGGGTGGCGTTGGAATAGGGGCAGACCTGGTGGGCCTTTTCGACCAGCGCCTCGGCCTCCGCGCGCGGCACGCCGGGCAGCGAGATGGCCAGATCGATGTCGAGCCCGAAGCCGCCCTCGGAACGCGGGCCGATGCCGACCGTTGAGGTGACGGAGGTGTCAGCGGGGACCTTCGGGCCGCCCTGCGAGGCCACGAATTTCATCGCGCCGATGAAGCAGGCGGCATATCCGGCCGCAAAGAGCTGTTCGGGATTGTTGCCGGCGCCGCCTCCGCCGCCGAGCTCCTTCGGCGTGGTGAGCTTGACGTCGAGGGCGCCGTCGAGGGTTGCGGCATGGCCATCGCGGCCGCCGGTGGCCTTCGCGCTGGTCTTGTAGAGGACATTCACGGACATCTTCGTCTCCTGGGGTTCCGGTTGGGACGCGATCTTTATTGCAAACAATTAGATTGCGTGCAATTGAAATTAAGCAGCCTCACATTTAATTGTTCGCAATTGAATCGGAGGCTGCCGCGTCCCACAATGCCAAGACGAATCCCTTGAGGCTCTCCATGGTCCGGAAACAATTGGCGGCCGATCAGCCGCTGCGGCTCGATAACCAGATCTGCTTTGCGGTCTATTCGGCCGCCCATGCCTTCAACCGCGTCTACAAGCCGCTGCTCGACCGACTCGGCCTGACCTACCCGCAGTATCTGGTGATGTTGGTGCTGTGGGAGCAGGACGACGTGCCGGTGAAGGACATCGGCGAGAAGCTGTTCTTGGATTCCGGCACCCTGACGCCGCTCCTGAAGCGGCTCGAGGCGGCCCATCTGGTCCGGCGTACGCGCTCGAGCGAGGATGAACGTCAGGTGCTGATTGCCCTGACGCCGCAGGGGCACGCATTGAAGGACAAGGCGCGCAGCGTCCCGCAGTCGATCCTCGCTGCGTCCGACTGCTCGGTGTCAGCGCTGACCGGCATGAAGAACGAGATCGTCGCCCTGCGCGACAGGCTCAATGCGGTGATCGGGGAGTAGGGAGTTTCGTCAGAGCCCGGCTTCGCCCTTCGGGCTACGCCGCGGCAGCCTTCGCTAGCTTCGCTATGATGGAGCGGAACTGGCTTGCCCAGCCGAAGCTCGCGAAGCGAGCGAAGGCTGGTGGAGCCAGGCGGGATCGAACCGCCGACCTCTTGCATGCCATGCAAGCGCTCTCCCAGCTGAGCTATGGCCCCTTAACCATCCGACGCGCCTTGGGCGACGCGTCGGGAGAGACCCAGAACCACAGTTCTGGAATTATCTCAAGTCTCTTCATCACCTCCGACATCACCAATGATGTCGGTCACGTCCTCATCGCCCTCTTCCTCGTCGGCGATGAAGGTCGAATCGTCGTCATCGTCGTCGTCAAGGGTCTCATCGACCTCGATATCGTCCTCCGATTCGGGCACGACGGCCTTGACCTTGCCGGTGTTCTCCTCGGCATCGGCCTCCTCGAGCGAGACCATCTCTTCGGTCTCCGCCGGCTCCGGCGTGGTGTCCTGGGCCATGCTGCGCGCTTCGGCGCCGCGGGTCGCACGCACCGGCGCGACCGGGGCAATCGGCACCACCTCGCCAGTATAGGGCGAGATCACCGGATTCTTGTTGAGGTCATAGAACTTCTTGCCCGTGGTCGGGCAAATGCGTTTGGTTCCGAGTTCGGACTTGGCCACGGCAGGAATCCTGGGAATGTCTGAAAAGCGGTGCTTCACTTGGCTAGTTGGCGGCCCGCTGTCAATAGCGCATTACGGAAGAAAGACATGCCCGTGACGGGGCGCGGGCCATGTGGTACCTGCGCCCCTGTCCCCCGAGGGGCACATCCAAGGACACAATCTTGACCCATTCCGACCAACCGAGGCCGCTCCAGTCTCGCGCCAGCGGCGTCCTGACCGGGAAACTACGGGTGCCCGGGGACAAGTCGATCTCCCATCGTGCCCTGATCCTGGGCGCACTCGCGGTCGGCGAAACCCGGATTTCCGGCCTCTTGGAGGGGGAAGACGTCCTCAACACCGCCAAATCCATGCAGGCCCTCGGCGCCAAGGTCGAGCGCACCGGCGATTTTGCCTGGAAGGTGCATGGAGTCGGCGTCGCCGGCTTCGCCCAGCCCAAGGCGCCCCTCGATTTCGGGAACTCCGGCACCGGATGCCGGCTGGTGATGGGCGCGGTGGCCGGATGTCCGATTTCCGCGGTGTTCGACGGCGACGCCTCGCTCCGCAGCCGTCCCATGCGCCGGATCCTGGATCCGCTCGAAAAGATGGGTGCCAAGGTCATCTCCGGCGGTGAGGGCGGACGTCTGCCATTGACGATCCAGGGCGCGCGCGATCCCCTGCCGATCACCTACCGGACCCCCGTCGCCTCCGCGCAGATCAAATCGGCCGTGCTGCTGGCAGGCCTGGCCGCGCCCGGCACGACGACCGTGATCGAGACCGAGGCGAGCCGCGACCATACCGAACTGATGCTGAAGCATTTCGGTGCCGACATCACTTCGGCGGTCGAAGGCACGCATGGCCGCCGCATCACCCTCGTCGGGCAACCCGAGCTGCACGGTGCCGAGGTCGTGGTGCCCGCCGATCCGTCCTCGGCCGCTTTTCCGATTGTTGCTGCGCTGATCGCCGATGGGTCCGATCTCATCCTGACCGACGTCATGACCAATCCGCTGCGCACCGGTCTCTTCACGACGCTGCGCGAAATGGGCGCTTCGATCGAGGAGAGCGAGGTGCGGGGCGATGCCGGTGAGCCGATGGCGCGCTTGCGCGTGCGCGCATCGAAGCTGCGCGGCGTCGAGGTGCCGCCGGAGCGCGCGCCTTCGATGATCGACGAATATCTGGTGCTCGCGGTGGCGGCATCCTTCGCCGAGGGCACCACGATTATGCGCGGCCTGCACGAGCTGCGCGTCAAGGAATCCGACCGTCTGGCGGCCACGGCCGACATGCTGCGCGTCAACGGCGTGAAGGTCGAGATTTCCGGCGACGATCTGGTCGTCGAGGGCCGCGGCCATGTCCCTGGCGGCGGCCTCGTCGCCACCCATATGGACCATCGCATCGCGATGTCGGCGCTGGTGATGGGCTGCGCTTCAGACCAACCGGTGAAGGTCGATGACACCGCCTTCATTGCCACCAGCTTCCCGGATTTCATTCCGATGATGCGTTCGATTGGCGCGGAGTTTTCATGATTATCGCCATCGACGGACCCGCGGCCTCGGGCAAGGGCACGCTCGGCAAGCGCCTCGCCCACCATTACGGCTATCGTCACCTCGATACCGGCGTGATTTATCGCGCGGTTGCCTATGCCCTGATGCAGTCAGGCCATGACCTTCGCGACGAGGCGGCCGCAGTTGCCGCCGCCCTGGAGCTCGATCCCGAGAATTTCGGCAATCCCGTCCTGAAGACCCAGAAGGTTGGCGAGGGCGCGTCCGTCGTCTCCGCTATCCCCAGGGTCCGCGAGGTCTTGGTCAACTTCCAGCGGCAATTTGCCGCCGATCCGCCGGGTGCTGTGCTTGACGGCCGCGACATCGGAACGGTGATCTGCCCGGACGCCGATGTGAAGATTTTCGTCGTCGCCGACCCCAAGGTCCGCGCCCGCCGCCGCACCATGGAGGCGAAGGCACGGGGCGAGGAGGCGGATGAGGCCGCGGTGCTGGCCGACATCATCCAGCGCGACGAGCGCGACAAGAACCGCCCCATTGCGCCTTTAAGGCCGGCTCCGGATGCTTACTTGCTAGACAACTCCCAACTCGATATAGAAGGCGGCGTCCGGGCCGCCATCGACATTATCGAGGCCGTCCGAGCGGGCCGTCCGCGGGGTTAAGCCGCGGCCGTCATTGGAGGAAGCGCCCGCTCCCGCTCTTTGAGGTCGATGTCTCGGTTCCCTGTTTGGGACCGACATCCAGGCTCCGGATCAAGATTTTCCACGTATCGAACGTGCAGGCCTGGCCGGCCCGCTCTTGCTGTTCTCGGTGAATGTCCGAGGCGACGAGCGGTCGCTTGAAGGTTTTGCGGACCTTCCGACACTGCACGCACGATACGCCCTTAAACCCGCTGGCCGGCGAGACGTCCGCAACTGGAGAACAAATGGCTTCGATTTCTGCTGATACCTATAGCCCCTCGCGCGATGATTTCGCCGCGATGCTCGACGAGTCCTTTGCCGGCGGCAATTTGCAGGAAAGCTCCGTCGTCAAGGGCAAGGTGGTTGCAATTGAAAAGGACATGGCCGTCATCGATGTCGGCCTGAAGACCGAGGGCCGCGTCGCGCTGCGCGAATTTTCGGGCCCAGGCCGTGAAAGCGATCTCAAGGTCGGCGACGAGGTGGAAGTGTTCCTCGATCGCATCGAAAACGCCCTCGGTGAAGCCGTGCTGTCGCGCGACAAGGCGCGCCGCGAAGAGAGCTGGGGCAAGCTGGAGAAGGCGTTCCAGAACAACGAAAAGGTCACGGGCGTCATCTTCAACCAGGTCAAGGGCGGCTTCACCGTCGACCTCGACGGCGCCGTGGCGTTCCTGCCGCGCTCGCAGGTCGACATCCGTCCGATCCGCGACGTCGCGCCGTTGATGAACAACGCGCAGCCGTTCCAGATCCTCAAGATGGACCGCCGCCGCGGCAACATCGTCGTCTCCCGCCGCACGGTGCTGGAAGAGACTCGCGCCGAGCAGCGCCAGGAGCTGGTGCAGAACCTCGAAGAGGGTCAGGTCATCGACGGCGTGGTCAAGAACATCACCGATTACGGTGCGTTCGTTGATCTCGGCGGCATCGACGGCCTGCTGCACGTCACAGATATCGCCTGGCGTCGCGTCAACCACCCGACCGAGGTGCTCTCGATCGGCCAGACCGTGAAGGTCAAGATCATCAAGATCAACCACGAGACGCACCGCATCTCGCTGGGCATGAAGCAGCTCCTGGACGATCCGTGGCAGGGCATCGAAGCCAAGTACCCGCTGGGTGCCCGCTTCACCGGCCGCGTCACCAACATCACCGACTACGGTGCTTTCGTCGAGCTCGAGCCGGGCATCGAAGGCCTGATCCACGTCTCCGAGATGTCGTGGACCAAGAAGAACATGCACCCCGGCAAGATCGTTTCGACCTCGCAGGAAGTCGAAGTGCAGGTGCTGGAAGTCGATTCCGTCAAGCGCCGCATCTCGCTCGGCCTCAAGCAGACCATGCGCAACCCATGGGAGGTCTTCGTGGAAGGTCACCCGACCGGTTCGGTGGTCGAGGGCGAGGTCAAGAACAAGACCGAGTTCGGTCTGTTCCTCGGTCTCGAGGGCGACGTCGACGGCATGGTCCATCTCTCCGACCTCGACTGGAAGCTTCCGGGCGAGCAGGTGATCGACAACTACAAGAAGGGCGACATGGTGAAGGCCGTGGTGCTCGATGTGGACGTCGAGAAGGAGCGTATCTCGCTCGGCATCAAGCAGCTCGAAGGCGACCCGTTCGCTGAGCCGGGCGATGTCAAGAAGGGCGCGGTCGTGACCTGCGAAGTGCTCGAAGTGAAGGAGAGCGGCATCGAGGTGAAGATCGCCGGTACCGACTTCACCACCTTCATCAAGCGCTCGGAGCTCGCCCGTGACCGCAACGACCAGCGCGCCGAACGCTTCGCCGTCGGCGAGAAGGTCGATGCCCGCGTGATCCAGTTCGACAAGAAGGCCCGCAAGGTCCAGGTGTCGATCAAGGCGCTCGAAGTCGCCGAAGAAAAGGAAGCCATCGCACAGTACGGCTCCTCCGATTCGGGGGCGACGCTCGGCGACATCCTCGGCACCGCGCTCAAGAACCGCGGCGAGAACAAGTAAGCCGACTACCGCTTACGCATGCATCAAAGCCCCGGCGATCCGCCGGGGCTTTTTTGTTTGCGTCTAATCACCTGTCGTCCCGGCGAAGGCCGGGACCCATAACCCCAGGGAGTGGTTTGACGAACATTGCTAACCAGTATCTCGCGCCACAACTGCATCCTGTGGGTATGGGTCCCGGCCTTCGCGGGGACGACACAGTGCGTGTGACAGGTCCTGGTCTGCGCCGGGACAAGCCTTCATTTCTTCAAATTGCGCCGCAATTGATGTATCCAGATAATGAAATGGTCACGCTGTGACGGCACAACGCGCCTGACCTTTATTTGGAGATTTTTCGATGTCGCTCGATTCGGACATCATCGTCGATCGCCGCAGGATCCGCCGCAAGCTGACGTTCTGGCGCGTCCTGGCCGCGCTGATCGCGATCGCGTCGATTGCGGGCTTTGCGCTGATTGCGACGCCCGGCGCGCGTGGCACCTTCGCATCCGCAGGCTCGATTGCGCGGGTGCAGATCGATGGTCTCATCCGCAGCGATTCCGAGCGCACGCGCGCACTCGAGCGGCTGGAGAACTCGCAGGCCGCGGCCGTCATTGTGCATGTCA
Organism: Bradyrhizobium sp. ISRA430; assembly: GCF_029909975.1. NCBI lineage: Bacteria > Pseudomonadati > Pseudomonadota > Alphaproteobacteria > Hyphomicrobiales > Nitrobacteraceae > Bradyrhizobium > Bradyrhizobium sp. ISRA430. The sequence continues at coordinate 5,371,916 of NZ_CP094516.1, read as the reverse complement.
ACTCGCCGGGCGGCACCACTGCCGGCTCCGAGCAGCTCTATGATGCCCTGACGCGACTGAAAGCCAAGAAGCCGCTGGTTGTGGTGGTCGAAGGCCTTGCGGCCTCCGGGGGCTACATCACGGCGATCGCGAGCGATCACATCGTTGCCCAGCAGAGCTCGTTGGTCGGATCGATCGGCGTGCTGTTCCAGTATCCGAATGTCGCCGAGCTGTTGAAGACCCTTGGCGTCAAGGTGGAGGAGGTAAAATCCTCGCCGTTGAAGGCCGCACCCAACGGCTTCGAGCCGACCAGCCCCGAGGCGCGCGCCGCGCTCGATGCGCTGGTGAAGGACTCCTACGCCTGGTTTAGGGGATTGGTGAAGGAACGGCGTGGCATGGACGACACGCAACTCGAGAAAGTCGCCGATGGCCGGGTCTTCACCGGTCGGCAGGCGATCGATCTCAAGCTCATCGATCAGCTCGGCGACGAAAAGACCGCCGTGGACTGGCTCGTCGAGCAGAAGGGCGTCAAGAAGGGCCTTCCGGTCCGCGACTATAAGCTGCAGCCGCGCTTTGGCGATCTGTCGATCTTCAAGGCGACGGCGGCTGTCACGCTCGAAGCCCTCGGATTCAGCTCGATTGCGCACCAGATCGGGCAAACTGGCGTTGTCCAGGCGGTCGATCGGTTCGGAATGGATGGAATGCTGGCCCTTTGGCAGCCGGCGGCGTCGAATTGACGGGAACCAGGCGTGTTCTCTGGGATGTACCCGCTCCGCGAGTGCCGTGGCAGCCCGCTTTTTTGGCATTTGTCACGCACTTTCACGTCCGTCAAACTTCATTTAGCGTCTTGACAGTTCAACGTATTTTCACGGAAATGGTTGTCCGCACGCTCCCGGGTCCTATCTCTCGATGATCAAATCCGAACTTGTTCAGCGTATCGCCGAGCACAACCCGCATCTTTACCAGCGGGATGTCGAGAACATTGTGAATGCGATTCTCGAGGAGATCGTCGCGGCCCTTGCGCGCGGTGATCGCGTCGAGCTGCGCGGTTTCGGCGCATTCTCGGTGAAACATCGACCGGCACGCGCCGGCCGCAATCCACGCACCGGCGCCCATGTGCCCGTCGATCAGAAGAGCGTTCCGTTCTTCAAGACCGGCAAGGAAATGCGCGAGCGGCTGAACCGCGACAGTCCGGATCCTGGCGCGGCAGACTGAGGCCGGCGTCAGGGTTTTCAGCGGTCGCAGCGATGCGGCCGGGCTCTTGATTCAAGGCAAGCGAAGCGTGATGCGAAAATTCCTGACCGCGCTGATCGTGATTCCGCTGGGCCTGATCCTGGTCGACTTCGCCGTCGCCAACCGGCACTTCGTCACGGTCTCCTTCGATCCCTTCATTTCGGCCGACCCGTCATTGTCGGTCACACTGCCGCTGTTCCTGCTCCTGATCGTCGTCGCTGTGCTGGGTGTGCTGGCGGGCGGTTGCGCGGTTTGGCTCGGCCAGGGGCGCTGGCGGCGTGCGGCGCGCCGGAACGAGGCTGAGGCGCGGTCCGCCAGGGCCGAACTGGCCGATCTGCGGGCCCAGGCCGCCGCGGCGCGGCAAGATCGGGGTAAAGATCCGCAGCGCCTTCCGATCCCCTCCGGGGCCGGCCTCTATGGCCCCATCGGGCGAGACAAGCAGCGCGCGACGTTGTAGAAGCGGCCGCAACCGAAAACCCCGTTTTCCGGCCGCGGATGCGCGGCCTCGATTTGCTTTGAGACCATGTCCCTGCTCGTCAAGATCTGCGGCCTGTCTACGCGCGAGACGCTTCAAACGGCGCTCGACGCGGGCGCCGACATGGTGGGGTTCGTGTTCTTCCCGCCGTCGCCGCGGCACCTCTCGCTGGAATTGGGGCGCGAGCTCGGCCGGCAGGTGAAGCAGCGTGCGCTGAAGGTGGCGCTTACGGTCGATGCCGATGACGCGACGCTCGACAACATCATGGACGCGCTGTCTCCTGACATTCTCCAGCTCCACGGCAAGGAGAGCGTCGCGCGACTGCGCGACATCAAGCAGCGGTTCGGCCGCCCGGTGATGAAAGCCGTTCCCGTCGAGACATCCGCGGATCTCGCGGCGCTGGCCGGCTACGCCGCGGTTGCGGATCGTATCCTGTTCGATGCGCGCGCGCCGAAGGATGCCACGCGGCCGGGCGGACTGGGTGCGCCCTTCGACTGGCATCTACTTGAAAACCTCCAGCTCGCGCTGCCTTACATGGTCTCGGGCGGCCTGCATGCCCAGAACGTCGCGGACGCCCTGCGCATCACCCGCGCCGGCGGCGTCGATGTTTCCTCCGGCGTCGAGAGCGCCCCCGGCGTCAAGGATCCGGAGCTGATCGAGGCCTTCATTCGCGCGGCGCGCGCTAGCCAAGAGTTGAGCGTTCGATGAGTATTGCCAAGAATATCGCTAGGCCAAATTCCTATCGCAGCGGCCCCGATGAGCGCGGCCATTTCGGCATCTTCGGCGGACGGTTCGTCGCCGAAACCCTGATGCCGCTGATCCTCGATCTGGAGAAGGCCTACAGCGAGGCCAAGTCTGACCCGGCCTTTCAGGCCGAGATGAACGGCTACCTCAAGCACTATGTCGGCCGGCCCTCACCGCTCTATTTCGCCGAGCGCCTCACCGAGCATCTCGGCGGCGCCAAGATCTACCTCAAGCGCGAGGAGCTCAACCACACCGGCTCGCACAAGGTGAACAACGTGCTCGGCCAGATCATGCTGGCGCGGCGCATGGGCAAGAAGCGCATCATCGCCGAGACCGGCGCCGGCCAGCACGGCGTCGCCACTGCCACGCTCTGCGCGCGCTTCGGGCTCGAATGCGTGGTCTATATGGGAGCCGTCGACGTCGAGCGGCAGCAGCCCAACGTCATCCGCATGGAGATGCTGGGCGCAAAAGTGTTCCCGGTGCAATCGGGCACGCGCACGCTGAAGGACGCCATGAACGAGGCGCTGCGCGACTGGGTCACCAACGTCCACAACACGTTCTACTGCATCGGTACGGTCGCGGGGCCGCACCCCTATCCGACGCTGGTGCGCGACTTCCAGTCGGTGATCGGCAACGAGACCAAGGTCCAGATGCAGGAGGTCGAGGGCCGCCTGCCGGACTCGCTGGTGGCCTGCATCGGCGGCGGCTCGAATGCCATGGGCCTGTTCCATCCCTTCCTCGATGACGCCAGCGTCGAGATTTTTGGCGTCGAAGCTGCGGGCCACGGGCTCACGCAACTGCATGCGGCCTCGATCGCCGGTGGCCGTCCCGGCGTGCTGCACGGCAACCGCACCTATCTCCTGATGGACGAGGATGGCCAGATCCAGGACGCGCATTCGATCTCCGCCGGTCTCGACTATCCCGGCATCGGCCCCGAACATTCCTGGCTGCACGAGATCGGCCGCGTCAACTATCTCTCCGCGACCGATGATGAGGCGCTCGCCGCCTTCCAGCTTCTGTCGCGCCTCGAAGGCATCATCCCGGCGCTCGAACCCGCGCACGCCATCGCCAAGGTGATGGAGCTCGCGCCGAAGCGGCCGAAAGATCACCTGATGGTCGTCAACCTCTCCGGACGTGGCGACAAAGACGTGCCGCAGGTCGGCGACATCCTGAAGGGCCAGACCAAGTGAGCACGCGTATCGACACCCGTTTTGCCGAGCTGAAGAAAGCGGGCCGCTCGGCCTTCGTCACCTTCCTGATGGCCGGCGATCCCGATCCGGCGACCTCGCTCGAGATCATCAAGGCGCTGCCGAAGGCGGGCGCCGACGTGATCGAGATCGGCATGCCCTTCACCGATCCGATGGCCGACGGGCCGTCGATCCAGGCCGCGGGCCTGCGCGCGCTGAAGGCCGGCATGACGCTGAAGAAGACGCTCGAGCTGGTGCGCGGCTTCCGCAAGGACGACAATGCGACGCCGATCGTGCTGATGGGTTACTATAACCCGATCTACATCTACGGCGTCGACAAGTTCCTCACTGACGCCAAGACCGCCGGCATCGACGGCCTCATCATCGTCGACCTGCCGCCGGAGGAAGACGACGAGCTCTGCCTGCCAGCGATGAAGGCCGGCCTCAACTTCATTCGCCTGGCGACACCGACGACCGACGACAAGCGCCTGCCGGCCGTGCTCGCCAACACCTCGGGCTTCGTCTACTACGTCTCGATCACCGGCATCACGGGTGCGGCGGCTGCCGACAGCACGGCTGTCAGCGAGGCCGTCGCGCGGATCAAGCGGCACACCAAGCTGCCGGTCTGTGTCGGCTTCGGCATCCGCACGCCGGAGGCCGCCCGCGCCATCGCCTCGCATGCCAGCGGCGCGGTGGTCGGCACCGCGCTGGTCGATGCGCTCAAAAACAGCCTCGACGCCGAGGGACGGGCGACTGGCAAAACCGTTAGCGCCGTGGCCGCGCTGACGGCATCCCTGGCCCAGGGTGTCAGGGGCGCACAGCAGGCCGCGGAGTAGGCCATAATTCCGCTGCCAAGGCGGACGACACGGCGGCTTGCCGGGCCAAGTTCCGGCGGCCATATATCCCTTCAGGCGATCCCGGCGCGGGATCGCTAATCGGAGCAAACCATGAACTGGCTTACCAATGTGGTCCGGCCGAAGATCCGCAACATGCTGCGGCGGGAGACGCCGGAGAACCTGTGGATCAAGTGTCCGGATTCCGGGCAGCTCGTGTTCTACAAGGACGTCGAGGCCAACCAGTTCGTCATCCCCGGCTCGAACTACCACATGCGCATGGGCGCGGTGGCGCGTCTGAAATCGATCTTCGACAACGAGACCTGGTTCGACGTCGCGCTGCCCGAAGTCACCCCTGATCCGCTCAAGTTCCGCGACGAGAAGAAATACGTCGACCGCATCAAGGATGCCCGCGCGCGCACCAATTTGAACGATGCGATCAAGGTCGGGTACGGCAAGCTCGAGGGCGCCGCCGTCGTCGTCGCCGTGCAGGATTTCGATTTCATGGGCGGCTCGCTCGGCATGGCCGCAGGCGAAGCCATCGTGCGCGGGCTCGAGCTCGCGGTCGAGAAGAAGTCGCCCTTCATCGTATTCGCCGCGAGCGGCGGCGCGCGCATGCAGGAAGGCATCTTGTCGCTGATGCAGATGCCGCGCACGACGGTGGCGGTGCAGATGCTGCGCGAGGCAAAGCAGCCCTACATCGTCGTCCTGACCAACCCGACCACCGGCGGCGTTACGGCGTCCTATGCGATGCTCGGCGACGTGCAGATTGCCGAGCCCGGCGCGCTGATCGGCTTCGCCGGGGCGCGCGTCATCGAGCAGACCATCCGCGAAAAACTCCCCGAGGGCTTTCAGCGCGCCGAATACCTGAAGGAACATGGCATGGTCGACATGGTCGTGCATCGCCATGATCTCCGTCCGACCCTGGCGCGGCTCTGCCGCCTGCTGACCAAGTCGCCGGCGCTTGAGGGCGCATCGAAGCCGACGCAGCCGGTGGCCAGCCCGGCCCAGATCGTATCGGCCCCCGAGGTGGCGCCGGCCGCGCCGCACGCGTGAACGCCTCTGTACCCAGTGCAAAGCCGTCGCTCGACGACCTGATCGGGCGGCTATCGGCCCTGCATCAAAAGCGCATCGATCTCGGGCTCGAGCGGATGCACCGTCTGCTCGACCGGCTCGGCCATCCCGAGCGCAAGCTGCCGCCGGTGATCCATATTGCCGGCACCAACGGCAAGGGCTCGACGCTCGCGTATCTGCGGGCGACGCTGGAGGCGGCTAGCCTGCGCGTTCACGCCTATACCTCGCCCTATCTCGTGCGCATCAACGAATGCTTTCGGCTTGGCCGTATCGGCGGCGGTGTGCTCGTTGGCGACGACGAATTGCGTGACGCGCTCCAGGAGGTCGAGCGCGTCAATGAAGGCGAGCCTGCGACCGTGTTCGAGCTGAAGACCGCCGCGGCGTTCCATCTGTTCGCGCAAAATCCGGCCGATGTGGTGCTGCTCGAAGTTGGTCTCGGTGGCCGGCTCGATTCGACCAATGTCGTCGATGCACCGCTCGCGTGCGTCATCACGCCGATCAGCATGGATCACACGGATTTCCTCGGCGAAACGTTGGCGTCGATCGCCGCGGAGAAGGCCGCCATCATCAAACGCGGCGTGCCCGTGGTTTGTGCCGAGCAGGCGCCGGAGGCGATGGCCGTGATCGAGGCCCAGGCCAGGCGCATGCGCGCGCCGCTGTTCGCTGCAGGCGAGAGCTGGCACGTCAATGTCGAGCACGGGCGGCTGGTCTATTCCGACGATCGCGGCCTGATGGATCTGGCGGCGCCGCGCCTGTTCGGCCGCCACCAGTTCGACAACGCCGGCCTTGCGATCGCGACGCTGCGTGCGACGAACGCGTTCAAGATCAATCATGCGGCGTTCGAAGCCGGCATCGTCGGCGCCGAATGGCCGGCGCGGATGCAGCGCATCACTTCGGGCGAGCTGCTCGGCTGGGGACCCCAGGGCTCCGAGATCTGGCTCGATGGCGGACACAACGCCGAGGGCGGCCGCGTCGCGGCGGCCGCGCTCGGCGACCTCGAGGAGCGGGTGTCGCGGCCGCTCGTCGTCATCGCCGGCATGATGGCCAACAAGGACGCGCGAGGCTTCCTTGCCAACTTTGCCGGCCTCACCCGTCACATCATAGCGGTGCCGATCCCGGACACCGAAAATGCCATGCCGGTCGACCGCCTCGCGGATGCCGCGCGCAGCTTCGGCATGCGCGTCGAGATCGCTCCCGGCATCGAAGCCGCCCTACGCGCGCTGTCCATCCTCGCCTACGAGGTGCCGCCGCGCATCCTGATCACCGGCTCGCTCTATCTGGCTGGCCATGTGCTCGGGATCAACGGCACGCCTCCTGCGTAAGCGCGAATTTCACTCAAGCATCTTCATCGGATTGGCAACCTTCTGCTTGAGCTGCTCGAAGGTGCATTGCCGCGGCGCCTTGTCGGGACGCCAGCGCAGAATTGAGGTGCCGTGGCGGAAGCGCTCGCCGCTGAAATGATCGTAGCAGACCTCGATCACGAGCTTCGGCTTGAGCGGGCACCATTTCGCCGAACGTTCGGTCGACCATCGGCTCGGGCCGCCCGGCGCGTTGCCGGTGAAGCCGGGTTTTGCGATCAGCGCCTCCAAACGGTCGGTCAGTGCCGGCTTCTCCTCCGCCTTGATCGCCGAGGTGAAACCGACATGGTTCAGGAGACCCTTGTCGTCATAGAGCCCGAGCAGCAGCGAGCCGACCACTCTCCGGTTCGCAATCCTGCTGGTCGCATAGCGGAAGCCGCCGACCACGCAATCGGCGCTGCGGGATTTCTTGATCTTCTGCATGCCATCGCGATTGCCGGCCTGATAGGGCAGATCGATGCGCTTGGCGATGATGCCGTCCGAGCCGCCGCCTGACTGCGCCAGCCACTTTTTGGCCGTAGCATAGCTCGTCGTGGTCGACGACAGGCGGAAGACTGGGCTGCTTTGGAGGTTGGCTTTCGCAAAAGCTTCCAGCGCCGGCCTTCGTTCGCTCAGCGGCTTCTCGGCAAGCTGCTTCTGCCCGGCCGTCGCGAGCAGGTCGAAGGTCAGATAAAGCGCCGGCGTTTCCTGTGAGAGTTTTTTCACGCGGCTTGCAGCGGGATGAATGCGTTGCAGCAGCGCGTCAAAGGAGAAGGCCTTGCCTTGCGGCACGACGATCTCGCCGTCCAGCGTGAAACGCCGCGGCTTGAGCGCCAGAGCGGCGGCGACAATTTCAGGAAAATAGCGCGCGAGATCCTCGCCGGATTTCGAGCGGAGATCGACGTGGCTGCCATCACGCGAGAGCAGGCAGCGAAAGCCGTCCCATTTGGGTTCGTACTGCCATTCCTTGCCGCGCGGGATTGCATCGACCGACCGCGCCTCCATCGCAACCAGGGGGTTGGATTTTCGCACGCGTTTTGCGGGAGTGGCGGGCAAGGGCGAGACTCGTGAATCAACGCGTCAGCGCAGGACATGCCCCTTCAACGCAAACGGCCGGCATTTCGCCGGCCGTTCTCGAAAATAATCGTATCTCGCGAAACGATCAGACCGCGGAGGTGATCCACTGCTGCAGCTTCGCCTTCGGCGCCGCGCCGACCTGGCGGGAGGCCATCTCGCCGCCCTTGAAGATCATCAGGGTCGGAATCGACATCACGCCGTACTTCGACGCGGTCTTCGGGCTCTCGTCGACGTTGAGCTTGACGATCTTGACCTTGTCGCCCATCGCGCCGGCGATCTCGTCGAGCGCGGGGGCGATCATGCGACAGGGGCCGCACCATTCGGCCCAGAAATCGACGACCACAGGGCCGTTCGCCTTGAGCACCTCGGCTTCGAAATCGGCGTCGGAAACCTTGCTAACGGCCATTGGAGTACCTCACTCGGTTGAAAGAGAATCGGCGCGACGTGGAATCGCGCCCGGGATCATGGCGTCAACCTATGAACGGCCCCTTGCCGGGTCAAGGATGCTCACGCCGACATGAAGGGATGCCAGCGCCGCGTCCAGCGCGGGGGCTGAAATCTCCATGTATTCAAGAGCCTCGGTCCAGAGCAGGACGGCACGGATCGGCGTCTGGGGATAAAGCCGGGCGAGCACCGCCCGGTACAGCGCGAGCTGCCGGACATAGGCCGCCGGCGCCTCAGCGGCGCTCTTGGGCGCCGCTTGATTGGTCTTGAAATCGACGATCAGAACCTCGTTCGGGCCGACGACAAGCCGGTCGATTTGCCCGGACACCAGCGCCGGCGGCCGGCCGGGCCGCTCCAGCCGGCCGGCGATGGCCACCTCCGCCCGGCTGCCGGCGGCAAAGACCGGTGCGAAGCGCGGCTCGGCAATCAAGGCGAGCACCTTGTCGGCCAGTGCGGCGCGGTCAGCCTCCGTCCAATCCGCCGCGTTCCGTGTCATGAAGCCAAGCGCGGCTTCGCGCCGGCGCTCAGTGGCGATGTCGGGGAGGGATTGCAAGAGACGGTGCACCAGCGTGCCGCGCTGCAGCGCCAGCGCACGGGACTGGACCGATTCGCCGGTCCGAACCGCGCGGCCTTCGTCGGCGGCCTGCCCGGACGGGCGCACCGCATCGTCGTCGAGGATTTCGCGCGGCGCCGGCGTCTGTAGCCACGCCGGCAGCGCGATCGCCTGGTCCACCGAGGTCGCGGGCGTTCCCAGCGCCGCGACATCTTCAGGCCGGGCGAAGCGGGTCACCTTGCCTAGCGGCGTCTCGACCGTTTGCTTCTCCAGGCCGGAGCCGGTGAGCCCCGTGTCGATCAGGTCGTACCAACTCAGCTTGCGGACCGTTTTCATGTTGCCGGGCATGCAGCCGCCGACGATCAGCCGGTCGGCCGCTCGCGTCATCGCGACATAGAGCAGGCGGCGATATTCGTCCTCGGTCTCCTCGAGCATGGCTTTGCGCGCATCGACGACCGGCTCCGGATCATCCGCCTTGCGGCCGGCCCAAACCACCACCTCGCGGCCATTTCCGCGCGGCACATGGATCAGACGCAGGCGCTGCGTGTCCGCGGGCGAGGACGTCGTGTCGACCATGAACACGACCGAGGCCTCCAGGCCCTTGGCGCCGTGCACGGTCATCACCCGCACCTCGTCGCGCGAGATCTCCATGTCGCGCTTCACCTCGGTATCGGCCGAGCGCAGCCAGGCCATGAAGCCCTGCAGCGAGGCCGGCGCCTTGCGCTCATAGTTCAGCGCGAGCTCCAGAAATTCGTCGAGCGCGTCGTTGGCCTCGTGGCCGAGCCGCCGCAGGATGCGCGCGCGGCCGCCGTCGCCGCCGAGCAGCCAGGCATAGAAGGCGAACGGCGTCTCGTCGCGCGCGCGCGCCTCGCAGGCTTCCAAGCGCCGCAGCGCCGCGTTGAACTTGTCATGTGTTGCAGCGTGCTCGCCGAGTGCGCGGCGCAACGATCCCTTGCGCTCCCAGGCGAGCGTAAAGAGGTCGTCCTCGTCGAGCCCGAACAGCGGGCTCTTGAGCGCCACCGCGAGCGCGAGATCGTCCTGCGGCAGCAGCAGCGCATCGGCGAGGTTCATCAAATCGATGATCGCGATGTGCTCGGTGAGCTTGAGCCGGTCGGCGCCGGCGACTGGAATATTGGCGTGCTTCAATGCCTGGATGACGGCGTCGAAAGCGTTGCCGCGTCGGCGCACCAGGATCAGCATATCGCCATAGCGCAGCGGCCGGCGTTCGCCTTCGTGTCCGGTCAGCGTGCCGCTCTCGACCAGTCGCTTGATCTCGGCCTGGATGCGGCGGGCGAGCTTGACTTCGGGACTGGTGACGGAGACGCCATCGAACGGCGCGCGCCAGCCTTCGATATCCTGGCGGTCGTCGGCCTCGGCGAGGTCCCAGAGCTCGATCACGCTCGGACCTGCATCGGCGAGCGCATTGTGCAGGGGATGGCCGATCTCGAGCGCATGGATGCTCTTGTAGATCTCCGGCGCGCGGAAGACGTGGTCGACCGAGTGGAGGATCGTTGCACCCGAGCGGAACGAATAGGTGAAGGCGACCGGATCGAACTTCAGCCCCGCGGCGGTGAACTTGCGGTGCAGCTCGCGCCGGCGCGCATCAAATTCGTGGGGTGCGGCCCCCTGGAACGAAAAGATCGACTGCTTCTCGTCGCCGACGGCGAAGATGGTGCGGTTCAGACCTTCGCGCGCGCCTTCGCCGGCGGTGAACTCGGAGATAATGTGCGCGACGATGTCCCATTGCCGCGGGCTCGTGTCCTGGGCCTCGTCGATCAGCACATGGTCGACGCCGCGGTCGAGCTTGTAATGCACCCAACCCGAGGTGACGCGGTTCAGCATGGCCAGCGTCTTGTCGATCAGGTCGTCATAGTCGAGCAGCCCGCGCTCCTGCTTCTCGCGCCGGTAGTTCGCTGCAGCAGCGGTCGCGATGTGCAAGAGGGCCTCGGTGCGATCGCGGACGGTGACCGCGCGGCGCTTCTCGATCAGCCCGCCAAGGCGTTGCGCCTCGGCCTCGAACAGGCGCGCGACGGAGGGATTGTGATCGCAAAACTTCTTGGTCAACACCGCCTTGCGCGGCAACTTGTCGTCGGTGAGGAACACGCCGAGATAGGCGTCGACCTGCGTGCTGCCGGAGAATACCTTTGCCTCGCGAAGACGGCCGGCTTGATCGTTGTCGGATTTGCTGCCGTCCTCCAGCGCAAACGCGATGTCGTCCCAGCGCGATCGCGGCAGGAACGGACCATCGAGAATCTCCTGCTCGATGTCCTCGATGCGGTCGGCGGCACCGACGCCGAGCGCCGCCGCCATCTGCGCGGCCGCGGCTTGGGCGCTGCCGGCTTCGTCGGTCCAGGCCATGAAATGGTCGCGGCTGAGACAGGCTTCGCGCACGACCTCCTTGAAGGTGACATCGGCGGCGTTCGCCATCGCGGTCAGCAGCGCGCGGCCGGTGACGCTCTCCGGATCGCGCGCGGCCTCCAGCAGCACCTTCAGATTGGCACGCTCCATCATGTCGGTCTGGTCGCGCTCATCGATCACGGCGAAGCGCGCCGGCACATTGGCCTCGAACGGAAACTGCTGGAGCAGGCGCGTGCACAGCGCGTGGATGGTCTGCACCTTCAGCCCGCCCGGCGTCTCCAGTGCGCAGGCGAACAGCTTTCGCGCTTCGCGGCGCAGCTTCGCGTTGGGGTAGGGGATGCCGGCCGCGCGGATTGCCTCGTCGAGCGCGGCATCGTCCAGCGTCACCCAATGGCCGAGCGTGGTGAACACGCGCTCGGCCATGTTGGCGGCAGCCGCCTTGGTGAAGGTGATGCAGAGGATCTTTTCCGGCGGCACGCCCGACAGCAACAGGCGGATCACACGCTGGACCAGCACATGTGTCTTGCCAGAACCGGCATTGGCCGACACGAAGGCCGAGGCGGTCGGGTCCGACGCGCGTGCTTGCGTCGCGCGCACCGCGTCGGGAATGGGACGCGGCGCCTTCACCATTCTTCGATTCCCAATCCGCCGGCCGCCGACCATTCCTTGATCCGGGCGAGGTCGTCATAAGCGCCGTAGCGGTTGGTCCACATCGGCAGGTTCAGCGAGGTGTAGGGCTGGTTCTCGTCCTCGAAGGCGCGGATCAGCGCCTCGAGCTTCACCCTCGCCTCGGCGGCCGCGGTGTCCGGTGGCTGCGGCGTGTCGCTTTGCTTGATCTTGAGCTCGAGGATGCGCTCCTCGCCCGGTGGATTGTTGCCGCTGAGGCGGACATAGACGAGTTGGCTCACCGAGGCGCCCGCGTCGATGTCGGGGAAGCCGCCCTCCCGCAGGATCGCCGCTTCCAGCGTGAGCTGCGGCGACAGGCCCATGCGGACCTGCTTTGCGGTCGGCGGCTGGCCGGTCTTGTAGTCGAGGATAGCATAGCTGCCGCCTTGCCGCCGCTCGATGCGGTCGGCGCGGGCGGAGAGGCGGAAGCTGCGTTCATTGTCGAGGAGAATCGAGATCTCACCATGGGTCTCCGCGGTGATCGCCTCGATCACATTGCGGCGCGCGGTCTCCCATTCGCCGAACCAGCGCGCGATGCGCTGGAAGCGCGGCCACCACAGCGCGCGCGCTTCGGGTCGCTCCATCAACGGCGCAAAATGCTTTTCGCCGATCGCGTGCAGCACGCGGGCGGGGTCGTCGGGCAGGTGTGCTGCATAGGTTTCGGTGAACTCGCCGAGCGCATCGTGGATCGCCGAGCCGCGGTCGGCGGCCGAGAGCGGCATGTCGACGGGATCGAGCGCGTCGAGCCGCAGAATGTGTCTGGCGTAGATCGTGTAGGGGTCGCGCAGCCAGTCTTCGATCGCGGTGACCGACAGTTTGAGCGGCCGCGCGGCGCGCGGCGGCCGCGGCTCCGGCTGCTTGATCGGCTTGACCATTTCGGGTTGGTCCAGCGCGCCCGCGAACTGCACGTACTTCTCGCCGGCGCGTTTCGCGACCTTCCAGTGCGCATCGCCCGCGACGGCTTCCAGCCGGTGCAGGAAGCGCGAGGCCACCGCCGGCGCGCCACCGGTCTTGGCGGAATGGGTGAGGATGACTTCGTCCGCGCCGAGTAGCTGCGCAAAGTCATGGGCGGAGAGGCCGATGCGCCGCTCCGGAAGATCGAGGCCGAGCTCGTGCCGCATCGGCCGGCTCAGCCAGGGATCGATACGTGGCGCCGGCGGCCAGACGCCCTCGATCAGTCCGCCGATGATGACGCGATCAGCCTGCATCAAGCGCGATTCCAGCGGGCCGTAAATCTGGAGTCGCGCGCCCGGCTTGTCCGGACGGCGTACCGCGCGGTCGCCGAACGCGGTCTGGAACACATCCGCATAGTCCGGCATAGGCACCATCAATCCACTCGTCGTTCCGCCGCGCAGCAGATCATCGAAGGCGGCGGCGAGCGCGAAACCGTCGCGCTCCTCGAAGGCGAGCGGAATGCCCTGCTCGTCGCGCGACAGCCCGATCAGGATCTCGCGATGCCGATGCGCCAGCTCGGCGAAGTCGTACGGCCTTGCTGGTACCAGACTTTCGATCGGCGCCAACGCAGTTTGCAGGGCCGCGATCAGCGCCTGGATGCGATCGAGATCCTCGGCCTTGAGACGCGCCCGGAGTTCCGCGGGGTGCAGCGACGAGACCTCGCTCTGCCACAGCTTTGCGAGCTCCTCGCGAAAGCGGTTGAATTCGCGGGTTAGGCCCGCCGTTCCCGCTGGCGGTCGCGTCCCGCGCAGCGCCGCAAGCTCCAGGCCCTCGATGGCCGCCTTCCACTGGCCCGGTGCACGGCCAAGCCGGCACAGCGGATGCTTGAGCAGCGCCAGCAGCGTCGGCGGCTCCAATCCCTTCGTGGTCGCTTCGGCCGCGAGGCGCGCAAATATGCCGGCAGAGGTTTCCATCAGCACATCGCCGCCGGAATCATCAAAGGCGAGATCCCACCGGGTGAGTGCGGCCATCACCCGCCGTGCCAGCGCGCGGTCCGGCGTCACCAGCGCCGCCGACTTGCCGAGGTGGCGCGCCTCGCGCATCGCGATGGCGATCGCGAGCGCTTCCATCTCGGGGTTGGGCGCCTCGACGACGGCGACGTTCGTCATGCCGGCGGCGATTTTTGCGGCGACATCGGGCTGTTTTAACCGGTCGTGCCAGATCTCGGTCTTGGCGGATGGCCGCATCGATTCGGATGCCAGGAGATCGCGGCCGCCTTCCGCTGCCGGCCGGAGGATGTCGACATCGCTGCGCTTGATGCCGAACCGCTGCAACAAGGCGTGCATGGCATATTGCGGATGGTTCGACGCCGGATGCTCAGCGAACTTGCCGAGTGCATCGCGGACGCCACCAATGGTCCGCCAGGCGTCCTCGTCGAGATCAGTGTCGAGTCCGGGCAATACCACTGCGCCATGCGGCAGCGAAGCGACGGCATGCAGGAATTTTGCGGTGGCCGGCATCGAGCCCGTCGAGCCGGCTGCGATTACGGGCCCGCGCGGATGCGCGGTCAGCCGCTTCGCTTCCGCGGCGATCAGAAGATCGCGCCGCGCCGCGGGTTCGATCCTGTTGATTTCAGCGAGGTGACTTGGCCAGGCGATGCGCGCGATGCGCAGGAATTCGAGCGAGTGCTGCCAATATTGGTCGAGCTGGTCCGGCACGAGTCCGTCGAGCGCGCTCCAGTCGACGCCGCGCGTCACCATGTCGTCGATCAAGCGCGCCAGATCGCCGGCGAGCGCAAGCGTCGAAGCCGGACCTCCGACCACCAGCGGAGCCAGCACCGGGCCCTTGGCCCAGGCCGCGACCAGCCGCGCCAGCGTCAGCCGCCGTTCGAGCTCGCCCAGTCGCGGCGGAATGTCGAGCGGCGCCGCGGCCGAAAACTGCTCGGCTTCGTCGGCGAAGGCGAGCTCATCCTCGTCGATATCGCCGAGCGCGACGATGCGCGGCAGCACCGCCGCGTCAGCCGTCATCTCGTCGAGGAAGATCTCGCGGACGACGCGCATCGCGCGCCGGGTCGGCAGGTACAGCGTGGCGTCCGCAAGCCGCGCCGGCTGCTTCCGCGCCTCGAATCCCTCGACCAGCCGGCCGTCGAGCAGAGCTGACACGACCGTGCGCAGGAATGGAACTGAGACGGGGACACTGAAAACGCGCATGAGCTGCCTGATTCGGAATCAGGCGCCAATATAGGGAGAGAGCCTCAAATGGTCATGCGTGCGGGCGAGGTGTTCCCCGTTGTTCGCAGCATCTCGTAGGATGGGCGACTCTGGCGCCTTTCTCACCGCTGTCATCATCCGCGAAAGCGGATGATGAAGTGTTCCAGAGACGCCGGAGATTCCATGGAGAGGCCGCGGCGTACCTGGATGCCCCGCCTGCGCGGGGCATGACAACGTCCGTGATGGTGGCCTACGCCACGCTCTCCAGAAACGCCTCTTCCGCGGCGTGCACGGCGTCGGGCGTGCCGACATGCATCCAGACGCCGTCGAGCCGCAGTCCGAACAGCCGCTCCTGCTCGTTGGCACGATCGAACATTTTCGTCAGCGAGAATTCGCCCTTCGGCGCGCCGGCGAAGATCGACGGCGACAGGATCGCTGCGCCCGCATAGACGAACGGAACGACCTCTTTTTCCTTGCGCTTGCGCAGGGCGCCGTCGGGCAGCATGCCGTAGTCGCCGCGGCCGCTGTAACCGATGCTGGTGGCGGTCGGCGCCATCAAGAGCAGGATGTCCATCCTTGCGGGATCGAAGTTTTCGGCAAGCCGCGCCAGGTTCGAGCGCACGCCGTCGATCCACAGCGTGTCGGAATTGACGTGGAAAAACGGCGCATCACCGAGCAGCGGCAGCGCCTTGACCACGCCGCCGCCGGTGCCGAGCACCTGGTCGCGTTCGTCGGAAATGGTCACGCGCGGATGCTGGCGGCCCGCGACGTGGTTGACGATCTGGTCCGGCAAATAGTGCACGTTGACCACCGCCTCGGCCACGCCGGCCTGATCGAGCTTGTCGAGCACATGATCGAGCAGGGGCTGTCCGGCCACCGACACTAGCGGCTTCGGCATCCTGTCCGTCAGGGGGCGCATGCGCAGGCCAAGCCCTGCGGCGAGCACCATGGCTTTGGTCGGTTTGACGGACATTCCTGGCTTTCCCAGACTCTCGAAATTCGCGGTCGCAGCAATCCTATCACGGAGCGTAGCCGACCGTATGGTTCATCGACCGCCTTAATCACCCGACGTGACGTTTGTACGACGAGTGTTGCCGTCACGCGCCGACGGATGTGGAACGTGCCCTTTTCTTCTTGTCGCCCAATTTGAGGAAATTGACGCCGATCTGATCGCCATTCACCCAAGCAAGTTCGCAGCGTCGGTATGCAAGTCCGGTGGACGATAACAGCAGAAAGAATTCCTTGAGGTGCAAGCCTTCGACGGAGCCCTCGATGGTCAGCTTGGCGCCGGTCTCGGAGACGTCCTCCATGGTGCAGTCACGCCGCCAGGTGCCGTCGATACCCATCATGTGGGCCGGAATCCCGCGCTCGAAAACAACCCGGTTGTTGTTCCCGCGCTGATCCGTCTTCACCGCCATCTATCCTGCTCCAGCCCCGTGGTTATCCGGCTGCCTCGCCGCCACAATACTGGCGTCTTGGCTAACAGCCGGTAAATCGGGACCCCGCGTCAGGATTGGGGAGGCGGGACGTTGGCGAGGTACCAGTCGCGCAAATGCGCCAGCGCGGGATGGGCCAGCGAGCGCTGCAGGTAGGTCCAGATCCGCGGCTGGTGACGCAGGTAATGCGGCTTGCCGTCGCGGCGGTTGAGCCGCGCAAAGGTGCCGAGCAGGCGCGTGTTCCGCTGCGCCGACATGATGGCGTAGAGTTCGGCGAAGCCGGCGGGATCGAAGCTCGTATCCTGGGTGCGGCGCGCCTTGATGTAGCGCGACAGCAGCGTCAGCTCGAGGCTTTCGGGCACGTCGATCCGGGCGTCCTGAAGCAGCGACACGACATCGTAGGACTGCGGTCCCAGCACGGTGTCCTGGAAATCGATCACCCCGACGCGCGCGATGCCGTCGCGGTCGGCAAGCCAGATCATGTTGGGCGAATGGAAGTCGCGCAGCACCCAGGTCTTCGGCGCGGCCATCGGCTTCTGCAGCAGCTCGCGCCACATCGCGACGAATTCGGCGCGAGCCTCGTCACTGAGCGGAGCGTTGCGGTCGGGCAGATACCATTCCGGCATCAATCCGATTTCGATCAGCAGCGCGTCGGTATCGAAGACCGGAATGGCGTAGGTCGTATCTCCTGCTAGCGGCAGCGTCTCCGGCAGAATCTTGGCATGCAGCACAGCCAGCAGGTCGGTCGCGACTTCGTACCGCTCAACGATCGGCCGCGGCGGATCGCCTTCGATCACGCCCTTGCTGCCAAAATCTTCGGTGATCAGGAAGCCGTGGTCGAGGTCGGCGTGGTGGATTGCGGGCGCGGAGATGCCCTGCGCGCGCAGGCCCTCGTCGATGGCAACGAAGGGCTTGACGTTCTCGGCGAGATGCACCGCAGCGCTATAGGACTTTCCGTTGTAGATCGCGGCACCATCCGGCCGCTGCGGAAAGTTCATGAGGATGACGATTCCGTCGTCGCGCAGCAGCCGCGCGTAGGAGCGGGTCGAGGCGTCGCCGGCCATCCGCCGTCGCGTCGCGTCGATATAGCCGGACGCGTCGAGGAATTCGCGCAGCGCCTTCAGCCGCGCGACTTGGGCTGAGCCCTTGCCGTAGCCGGTGATGTCGGCGGCGCGGGCGGTCGAGCCCAGCGCCGGCCGGTGCGTCAGCACTATCTCGATGCGATCCTCAGGCATCGCCGAGGGCGCGCGCTCCGGCCACTCGATCAGCACGAGCGTGCCTTCCGGCAGCGGCGACAGCCCGATTTCCTCGAGCTCGCTCTCGTCCTCCACGCGATAGAGATCGGCATGGAGCACCGGGAAAGGCGACAGCTCATAGCTCTGCACCAGTGTGAAGGTCGGGCTCGGCACTTCCAGCGCTTCGTCGTCGGCGAGATAGCGGATCATGGCGCGCGCGGCCGCGGTCTTGCCGGCGCCGAGATCGCCGTAGAGCGCGATGAGGTCGCCCGGACCAACCAGCAGCGCGAGATCGGCCATCAGCTTTGCGGTGGCCGCCTCGTTGGCAAGCGCGACGGAGAATGTGGTCGGCGCGGTCATTCGGCGGCGTCGCGATGCGCCGCCTGGTCGGTCGGGAAGTCGCAGATCACGACCGTGCCCTTGCCGACGATCGAATCCACCCGCACCTTGCCGCCATGCAGCTCGACGAAGGAGCGCACCAGTGACAGCCCCAGCCCGGCGCCGCGGTGACGCGAGCCCTGCGAGCGGCTTTCGAACCAGTTGAACACCTTGTCCTTCATGTCGGCAGGTATTCCAGGCCCAGAATCTGTCACAGTGAAGACCACGCTGCGCTCGGTGCGTCGCGCGCTGATGCCGACGGCCGAATCCTGGGGAGAAAACCCGACGGCGTTGGCGAGCAGGTTATAGAGCACCTGCACCACGCGCTTCTCGTCGCCGATAAAGCTGCCGATATCGGGCGCGATCTCGACCTTGAGGCGGATGCGGTCGGTGGCGAGCCGGTCCTGGATGCCTTCGGCGGCTAGCTCAATGGTCTTGCTGACGTCCACCGGGCCGAGCTCCAGCTTCATGGCGCCGGCGTCGATGGTGGCAAGATCGAGGATGTTGTTGGTCAGCGCGAGCAGCGCGTTGGTCGATTTGGTGACGTAGTCGAGATATTCGGCCTGTTTCGGCGTCAGCGGCCCGGTCGAGGGATCGCTGAGGAAATGCGCGAAGCCGATGATGGTGGTGAGCGGCGCCCGCAGCTCGTAGGAGACGTGGTGGACGAAATCCACCTTCATCTGGTCGGCCGCCTCCAGCGCCTCGTTGCGTTCGCGCAGGGCACGCTCGACGTTCTCGGTGTCGGTGATGTCCTGGAAGGTCAGCATGGTCGCCCCGTCCGGCAGCGGCCGGATCATGCCGTCCAGCACGCTGCCGTCCTTTCGCTCCAGCTTCAGCGGTACGTCGAGGCGGTTCTCGATCGAGGTGATGGCCTCGCGGATCTGCCGCCAGACGAAGGGGTCGTCGAATAATTGGTGGCACCAGCCTT